>JAZBOC010000045.1:0-4539 GCA_036353315.1 Wenzhouxiangella sp.
CTTGGTATTGCTTTATTCGACGGTCACGAAGAATCCATAGAGGTTTTGCTGAAGCACGCCGATCTTGCCATGTACAGGGCAAAAGACGGCGGTCGAAATACCGTGCGTTTCTTCGACCCAGCCATGCAAACCACGCTGGATGAGCGAATCGCTCTTGAACGCGACCTGCGCTTGGCGCTGGATCTCGGGCAGCTCGAACCCTACTACCAACCCCAGCTTGATCAGGAACGGCGCGTGATCGGCGCGGAGGTACTGCTCCGCTGGTCGCATCCGACGCGCGGCATGGTGTCGCCGGCTGACTTCATCCCGCTTGCCGAGGCAACCGGGATGATCCTGCCCATTGGTCAGTGGGTCCTCCGGGGCGCCTGTGAGCAAATCGCCCGATGGTCTGAAGACCCACGTATGCAACACCTCCGACTGGCCGTCAACGCAAGTCCGCTGGAGTTTCGGCAGCCCAATTTCGTCGATCAGGTCAAACACTCTTTGACCGAAACCGGTGCTGACCCAGCTCGTCTTAAGCTGGAGCTCACCGAGAGCATTGTCCTGGAGGACGTCGCCGCCGCTTTCGAGAAAATGCAGGCGCTCAAGGAGCTGGGGATCGGCTTTGCTCTGGATGATTTCGGGACCGGCTACTCGTCATTGGCCTACTTGACCCAGCTTCCCCTGGAAACGCTCAAAATCGACAGCTCATTCGTTCTCAATCTTCCCGACAGCCACAACGACGCCGTTGTCGCGCAAACGATCATCGCATTGGCCAGGAACCTCGGCCTGAATGTGATTGCCGAGGGCGTGGAAACCGAAGCACAGCTGGCTTTCCTGGCGCTTCATCACTGTCACGAGTATCAGGGCTTTCTATTCAGCCGGCCCGTGCCGCTTACGACGTTCGAGGAATACTGCGCGACCGGAGCTTGACGCCGGCTCTATCGGCTGCGGTCGCAGACAGACGCGATTTTATGGCTCCGATGCCGCAGAAGCGCTGGATAACGCGTTGCGGGTTGCCTCATCCGGGTAGCCGTCGGGGACCAGACCTTGATCGCGCTGG
Organism: Wenzhouxiangella sp.; assembly: GCA_036353315.1. Lineage (GTDB taxonomy): Bacteria > Pseudomonadota > Gammaproteobacteria > Xanthomonadales > Wenzhouxiangellaceae > Wenzhouxiangella. The sequence goes on from JAZBOC010000045.1 coordinate 1,043, forward strand.
AAGGCGCGCAGCGCGCCCCGGGTTGCCGGACCCAGAATGCCATCGGCCTCCCCAGGGCTATAGCCAAGCTCGGCGAGCTGGCGCTGCATCCCGGCCAGGTCGGCGACGGCAATGGAGTCGGCGCCTTCTGGCAGCTCGGCGTGTAGCGTGCCGGCTCCGGCAATCCGGTCGGCCAGATGACCGACAGCAATGGCGAACGAGATGGAGCGGTTCCACCCCAGCAGCACGTCGAAATTGTCGTAGACCAGAAACGCCGGTCCAGCGTGGCCCATGGGCAGCAGCAGGCGCGCGCTCATGTCGGCAACCGGGAGCACGGTGCCGTCGGCCCGGCGCACACCCAGCTCGGCCCATTCAACCAGCGACCGCGATTGATCAAAGCCGCTTGTCTCAAACGCGAAGTCAGCCGCCACGCTGACCTCGCGCCCCCAGCGCTCGCCGGGCGTCCAGCCAAGGCTTTGCAGCAGGCTGGCGCCGGAGGCCAGGGCATCGGCCGAACTGCCCCACAGGTCAATGCGTCCGTCGCCATCACCGTCAACCGCCTGGGCGTAGTAGGCCGAGGGCATGAACTGGGTCTGGCCCATGGCTCCGGCCCAGGAGCCGAGCATGGCCTCGGGCTTAAGCGATTCACGCTCGATCAGGCGCAGCGCGGTCATCAGCTGATCGCTGAAAAAATCGCTGCGGCGCCTGTCGCAGGCCAGCGTAGCCAGCGAATCCAGAATGGGCATGCGGCCGGTAAAGCTGCCGAAGTTCGACTCCATTCCCCACAGCGCCACCAGGTAATGGCCCGGTACGCCGAATTCATCCGTCAATTGCCCGAGCAATTCGCGATGCTGGCCCCGCAGCTGTCGACCTCTTTCAATGCGCGCCGAGGTCACCCGGCCGCGCAAATAGGCAGCGAAGGTTTGCTGAAACTCCGGCTGGGCGCGGTCCAGTTCAATCACCCGTGGCTGGAATTCAAGCGCGCCAAGCGTTCTGTTGGCAAGCTCGGCGGGAATACCCTGCTCGCGGGCGACTATGGCAAGTTCATCCAGGCAAGCGGCAAAACCCTGAGCACCATCATCGGCGCCGGCCGCCGCGGAAGCCATCAGCAACATCAACAGTGAAAACACTCGCTTTGAAGACTTCAACATACTCAACGTCTCAACGCCCTGGGGGTTTCAGCACTAATCGCCATTTACTCAGGCCGCACGGCGCGCGGCAATGAATGAGCGGACCATCAGCACCAGCAAGACGCCACTGAGCAACAGCATGCCAAGGTTGACCGACAGCGCCAACGGGCTCATTTGTGCGGCCCGAATGACCAGTGCTGCAGCCGGTGCCAGCGCGCCGAGCAATGCGACGACGGCCGCCACGTGCATGAAATGCCGCCGTGCCTGATCAAAAGCCAGCGCCAGACCCGCCAGGACCGCCAGCAAAATACCGGGATAGGCCGGCATGAGCGCGGTCTGAGAACCGGACACGAGAAATGCACCCAGCCCCAAGGCGATCAGCAGGGCAGCGAAGACGAGCGTTTGTTTGGGCATGGGTGGCGATTATCCTGTTTGGGTTGAAAGGAGCACTGTCCTGTTTAAACCAGCCAATCGGGCCGTACCAGGCTGTGATCGACTGGCTGGCATTATCGCAGTCGGTCATGATCGCCAGTACATCGATACGATCCGGTTCACAGCCATGCAGCGTGGGGCCACGGGCGTGGCTTGACAAGAAAAGACCAGGGCGGGTCGAGGAGCATCCGTATCTGGCCAGAGACACCCCGGCACACGCCAGAACCGGTCAGCATGCCGGGCACGTCCTCAGGACCGGTTCAGCGGCCAGCACCCTCAAAGTGGTCGCGAACGAAGCGGTCAAGCAGGCGCACGCCGAAACCCGAAGCACCCGGCGGCACGGTCGGCTGGGTCGCCTCATTTCGCCAGGCCATGCTGGCCATGTCCAGGTGCGCCCAAGGCAGCTCCGGCGCCACCCAGTTGCCGACGAAAAAGGCCGCAACGCCGGCACCGGCACCGCGCCCGCTGCCGCCATTGCGCAGGTCGGCAATCGGCGACTCGAGGTCCTTGGCATAGCTCGGGTGCAGCGGCAGACGCCAAAGCTCCTCACCGCTGGCCGCCCCGGCCACCAACAGCTGGTCGGCGAGCTCGTCGTGACGACTGAACAGGCCCGCATACTCATCGCCCAGCGCGGTCACCTGCGAACCGGTCAGGGTAGCGATATTGATCAGCAGCCGCGGTTGCAGCTCCCGCTGCGCCCAGGTGACGGCATCCACGAGCACCATGCGCCCCTCGGCGTCTGTACTCATGATCTCGAAGGTCTGTCCACTCATGGTGCGGATCACGTCACCCGGGCGGGTCGCCGTGCCTGACGGCATGTTCTCGGCCAGTGCCGCGACCGCTACCGCGTTCACCGGCGCGCCTCGCTTGGCGAGGCCCAGCAGCGCCCCAGTGACGCCGGCCGCACCGCTCATGTCGAACTTCATCCGCCACATGTCCTGCGACGGCTTAATCGAAATCCCGCCGGTGTCAAAAGTGATGCCTTTACCCACGAACACCAGCGGCGCCTCATCCGCCGGGCCGCCGCGGTAGTGGATGGCCAGCAGGCGCGGCGGCCGCGCGCTGCCCTGGCCCACCGCCAGCATCGCACCCATGCCCAGCTCGGCCATCGCCCGCTCGTCGAGCACCTCGATGCGAATATTCGGTACACCTTCGAAGGTAGCACGCACGCGCTCTACGAAAGTCTGCGGATAGATCGCGTTACCAGGCTCGGTGACCAGATCTCGGGCCAGCCGTACACCCTCGGCCACCGGCTGCCAGCTCGAGGTCCAGAGGCTAGCGTCAGCCTGAGGCGCGGCCACTCGCAGCACCACCAGCCCCTGCCCCAGCACCGGCTGCTCCGGACGCGGACTGCGATACCGGCGAAAGGTGTACTGGCCAAGCTCGACGCCGAGGGCCAGATGCGCGCCTGCCCCAGCAACGCCGGCATCCGGCCAGAGCAGATGAATTTCGGGCGCGGCGCTGAGCAACCCGGTTTGTCCGACCAGGGCGCCGATGTCCTCGAGCAGGCGAGGGCTCGGCGCCTCAGCGCCAACGCCAACGAGCACCACCTGGTCGTAGGGACCTACGCTGTGCAGATTCAGCAAGGTGCCGCGATCGCCCACGAATCCCGCGTTGGCGACCGCTCTTCCCAAGGCGCCGTCAGTGGCGGCATCCACTTCCGCGAAGGCGCCCTCCAACGGAGCGCCGTGCTGGACCGCAACGGCAACCGCACCGGCACCCGGCAGTTCATAAGGTTCGAACGTGATGCTGCGTTGGGCTTGCGCGCCGAACGTCAGCAGGCAGGCGATGAGTGCAAGGCCAGCGTGATGCATGAGCTGTCGTGGACGGAGAATGGAGCCGAAGTATAGGAAGTTCAACGACCCTTTTCCAGCAGTCCGGCCACGAGCCTACAATGAGCCATCCTGGACACCGCGGAACTCACTTATGCACGACGCCATTGCCACACTGCCCAAA
>JAZBOC010000046.1:0-4083 GCA_036353315.1 Wenzhouxiangella sp.
AGCAGGATGGTGCCCTGAACGACGATTTCGCCGTCGTCGCGAAAAGCCGTCACCTTGACCGGCAAATCGCCCGGCTTCCAGTCGTCGGGATTCGTCTCGGCCACCGCCCTGATGTCGCTGTTGGCTTTTGCGGTGTAGGCCAGCGTCATGCCCTTGGGAATCCAGCGCAGGTGGCCGGGAATACTGGCTTCGGCCAGCGCGCCCATCGCCATTTCCAGCGCGTTGCTGATCGCGATCACGTGGACCGTCTTGATGTGGTTGTGCACCTTGCGCCGCTTGCGGAAGCGGACCTCGCAGTAATTGGGCCGAAGCTGGGTGACGCGCGGGGCGATGCTTGCAAAATACGGCGCCTTGCTGGCGAAAAGCTTCGAGAAGATCCAGTCACCGAACGGCCACTTCGTGACTCGGTGGTAGAGCTTCAACAGGTAGTTCGATTCGGCCATGCGGGGTCTGCTGGGTCTGGCGGGCAATCGCTGCATTCTGCCCCAGCGCGAGCCGGCAGGAAAGGCGCGCGGCTCAGTCCGATTCGGGCGGATACAAGTCAGGGCGCAAGAAAGGAATCATCGCCGCGATCACCGCCGGCGCATACAGCCCGGCCCGGTCCAGCGCGCCGGAGGTCAGCAGGCCAATGGCGCCGTCGCGGCGTTTTGAATCCGTACGGCCAAAGACTTCGTCGTCGGCGTGGCCCAGCTCCATCCCGCCTCTGACCTTGTCGGCAACGATTTCCGGCAGCACAAAAGCCGCGCTGCGCGCCCGGCCGACCCGGCCCTCGGCATCCAGCACCACGACCCAGGCGAAGGTCAGCATGCCCTGCGGCGAGCCTTCAACACCGCCCTCCAGGCCGAACCAGTAGCTGGCGCCAGGGACCGCCTCGCGCGCGCATCGGGCACGGTTTTCCGCGCCACGCAGCGTCTCAGCGTCGCTGGACGGCTGTTCGGCAACGCCGGAATCCACCGCGACCGAAACCAGTTCCAGATCAGTGCCCGGGAAAACCGCGCGAACACCGAGCTCAACAGCGCGCAGCTTGACCGGGTTGGTCGACGAGACAACGATTCGACAGGTGCCCGGATCAGACGAGGTCATTCTTCCCGGCCGTCCCGGGCGCGGCGCGCATCCTGCGCTGGACTCGAACCGTCGACTCGAACGCGCGCACCCTCGCTGATTCCGCTGCCCGGATGGGTAATGACGCGCTCACCCGGCGCAAGGCCGGTCACGATCTGGCTGACCAGGCCACTGGATCGGCCCGGCTCGACGGCCCGCAAACGGGCCCGGCCATCTTCGACCACGTACACGGCCCAGGCGTCGGCATGGCGAAACAGCGCGCTGGTGGGCACCTGCAGGACCTCATCGCCCTCCCACAGCACGAATGCGGCCTCGACCCTGAACGCCACGCCCAACTGCTCGGCAGCCCGTTGCGGGTGGACGAAGTCGATGATCACCGGTACGCGCTGCTCGTCGACACCCAACGCCGAAACTCGGGTGAACCCGGCCGGCTCGACCCGCCGCACCACGCCTTCAAGCATCTCGTCCCCGCCCCAGCCGGTCAGGCGCACCCGCATGCCCGGCCGTACCCGCACGGCCATCATGGTCAGCAGATCGACCTGCACTTCGAGCTCGGTCAGGCTGCCGACCTCGAGCACTGGATCGCCGGCAGCGATGGCACCTTCGCAGCAGCGATGGCGACGCAGCACCACGCCCTCGACGGGCGAACGCACCTCCAGCTGGGGCTGGTCGTCGGCCGGGCGCTGGCCGCTGGCAATGTCGAGCACCGCGCTGGCGCTGTCGACCTCGAACCCGGCCACCTCGACGGCAAACTCGGCGGCCCGGCGCGCAGCGAGCTGGCGATCGCGGGCCGCGCGCACCCGGTCCATCTCGGCCGCCGAGACCAGGCCGCGTTCGTTGAGTTCACGGTGGCGCTGATACTCGCTCTCAGTGAAGCGGGCATCGGCCTCGACCGTCTCCAGGGTGGCTTGCGCGTTCTGCTGGCGAGCGCGGGCAGCCGACAGGGCCTCGCGCGCTTGTTCCAGCGAGCGCGCATCCAGGGCCGGCGCGGGCAGCGGCTCCATGCGAAACAGGGTCTGGCCCAGCGCCACCTCATCGCCCGGCTCGGGCTGTACGCGCAACAAGAAACCTGCGATCGGCGCTGAGACCGTGTAGCTGTCGCGCAGCCGGGTCTGGCCTTCCTCGTCGATCATCTCGACAAAGTGCCCGCGGTTCGTCTCGGCCACCGTGACCGGCAAGGGTGAAGGCATCAAGGCCAGGCCCAGAGCAACCGCCAGAGCCACGGCGGCCAGCGGCAAGATCCAACGTCGGTTTCGCTTCATGTCTGCATCATCCTGCCATCCGGCCTGATCAATATCCACATCTGCAAGCGCAAGCTACTCCACGCCCTTGAGCGCCGTCACCATGTCCAGATCGCGCACGCGCCGGGCAATCAGGATCACAGAAAGCGCGGAGGCGACCAGGACACCGGTCGCGGCAAAAGCGTAAGTCTGGCGGTTGATGTGGAACGGGATTCGGAACATGTCCATGCTGAACGCCAGGCTCAGGATCCAGGCAAACAGCGTACCGAACAGCCAGCCCACGGGAATGGCCAGCAGCGTCAAGACCAGGATTTCTCCGACCAGTACCCAACCGACCTGCGTCCTGGAGAATCCGAGTACGCGCAGGGTGGCGAGTTCGCGCACGCGTTCGGCGAACGCAATACGGGCATTGTTGTAGACCAGGGCAAAGGTAATCGAGCCGGCCAGCAGCAACAGGATGGCCATCATCGCAAGCACAGTGTCGTCCATGTAGTTGCGCAAGCCATCCTCGGCCTCGGAAATCAGCCCGATGGCGGCCACGCGCGAGGCGTCCCAGAGCCGCTCGTAGAGTTCGGGCCGGTCTTGCGCATCGCTCATCAGCCAGGCGCCGCTGACCGCCGGCCCCTCTCGCATCAGGGCGTTGAGACGCTCGATGCGCATGTAGGCGCTCAAGCCCAACGGCTCGTCGACCACGCCGGCCAGGGGCACCTCGATGTGCCGACGCGAGCCCTCCAGAACCTCCACCATCACCGGATCACCGGCGCGCAGGTTCAGCTGCTCGGCCAGAAAGCGGGTCATGAGCAAGCCATCTGCCGGCACCGCGATCGGCCGACCGTCAGCGTCGATCAGGCCCCGCAGCTGGGGGTGCTCGGGCAGGCCCAAAATGGCGTTGCGCTCGCTTAAGTGACCATTGACCAGGCGGACCGGCACCTGCCGATAGCCCTCGACGTGCTGAACCCCGGGCAGCGCCGACAGTTCGTTCAGCACGCGATGCGAGGTCGGCTCGATGAAGCTCAGATGGGTATCCATGCGCAGCACCTTGCGGTACTGCAGGTCGATCATGTGCTGGACGGCGTTGAACTGGAAACTGCCCAGGACCAGCAGCGAGGTCGATAGCGCGATACCCAGTACGGTCATCGCGCTCTTGAAGCGGTGCCGGTCCAGATTGCGCAGGACCATGCGAGTGGTCTGGGCGAGGCTGCGGCCAAACCGGGTCCGCCCGATCCACCCCTGGCGAAAATTTTCCGGCGACGGCGGGCGCATGGCTTCGGCCGGCGGCAGTAGGGCGGCCTGGGCCACAGCCCTGAAGGTGCCGAAACCGGCGGTCAGGGCCGATACGGCGACGGCCAGTACCACCACCCTGGCCTGCAGGCGGGTGACCGTTTCAGGGAATCGGAAATACTGCGCATACAGCTCGGCGATGGCCTCCCCGGCCCACAAACCGAGACCGATGCCCAGCACCACGCCGACCGCGACAATCAGCGCCGTCAGCCCTGCATAGTGTCCGGCAAGCTCCCGATTGCGATATCCAAAGGCCTTGAGCACGGCGATCTGCTGACGCTGGGTCTGCACGATCCGCCCCATCAGCACGCTGAGCAAAAAGCCGGATACCGCCAGAAACACCCCGGGAAGTACCATGGCCATGACTTTGAGCTGGGCGATCTCCTCGCTGAGCATGCGGTGCGAGATCAGCTCGTCGCGATCATGGGCGCCGATGCCGCCATAAGGTCCCAGTATCCGGTCCATCTGCTCGATCACCTGCTCGGTCCGGGCCCCGGCC
>JAZBOC010000200.1:0-1448 GCA_036353315.1 Wenzhouxiangella sp.
CCATACCCATCCACCCGAGTGAACACCGTGCTGAATGCCGGCCCGGATGCCCTGGCCAGTTCCAAAGGTGCCCGAAATTCCTGTTCTGCTTCAATTTCCAGATCCTTATAGACCCGGTCTGGCGTGGCAATCCGACCAAGCTCATGTTGTGCCCACTCGACGCTGCTACGAAACGGCGCCAGAGTCATATCGGCAACTGCATCGCCTTGGCGAGTGAGCTGTGCCAGATCGGTATGCGCCATGGCATAGTCCAGATGACCCAGTAGCCGCTGCTGCAGTTCACTCTGGCCGGGGAACGCCTCCTGCCAGTGGTGCTGCATGTAGCGGGTAACAATATCGTCGCGACGACCACTGGCGTCATACAACATGCGCAACACCCGCAGGTGCTCCAGACGCTCAGTGCTGTTGTCCGGCGCCTGGCCCATCTCGGCCATCACACCGAACATCAGGGCTGGCAAATACTGGTATGCCAGCATATCCAGATAGGATTCTTCTACTTCCGGGCCAACCTCATGGCCACGGTACAGGCCCATATCACTGAACAACGGCCAGTTCCGGCGATAATCGCCAAAGGCCAGGGTCGCCTCACGAAGTTCATCCAGCGGGCCGAGCAAATTCCGTCCGGTGTTATCCGGTTCAAAGCCCACCGGCTGCCAGTTATCGATGAACCCCTTAACACGGGTTTCCACGGCGGTCGCGGCCTCTGCATTCTTGATAAAAAAATGCTGCCAGCCGGCGGTCATACCCGCACCGGCACAAATGGCCACCACGGCGGCCACGGCCAGCCGCCGTTGCCGGGACTGAATCACCCGTTGGTTATCACCGGCCAGGCCCGCCTCCGGATAGATGATCTCGGGGAACAGTGCCCGGGTAAACAGGGCAGCGGACTGCCCTGTCCGTTGAGCAGGCTGAATGGGCCCGGCAATCTGATAGTTGGCGGCGGCGGCTGAGACAAAGGCATCCTCCGGAACGCCCTCCTGCAACACCGAGGTGAAGTAGGTGCCGCGAACCATCGCAGGTGTCGAGAACACATCCGCAGACAGCAAATCGGTCAGGAAATGCTCCAGAACAGGTTTGAGGCCAGCAAGCTGGCGGGTAAAGGAATAGGCCGCTGCCCGTTCCTCGGCGTCCCGGGTGTTGGCTAGGACATCCGGCAAGCGATCGGTAAGCCGCTCAACCATGGCGGTATATCGATCAGCAAACTGGTTCAGCCAATCGTCGCTATCCATCTGGCCGTCGAGGCTGAAGGTAAAGCCCAAGGCCTGTTCCTTTTCCTGCTTGCTCAGGGTCCGCACGAGCGGGCTAAAACCGTAGAGCAGGTCCATCTTGGTGAAAGTGACATAAACGGGCAGGCGGGAGCCGATTTGCTCCATCAGTTCCCTCAGGCGCGTCCGTAACAGGATGGCACGGTCCCGCCTCTGGCCGGGGTCTGCCACGCTGAGACTGGC
>JAZBOC010000047.1:0-2045 GCA_036353315.1 Wenzhouxiangella sp.
CTCCGCGGCTTTTGCGCGGGCCTGATCAATCACGATCTGGCGCATCGCGTGGGCAGCACAGCCAAAGAAATGTGCCCGATCCCGGGCGTTGAACGCAGCGGAGCGTGAGATTTTTTCATACAACTCGTGGACCAGTACAGTCGCTGAGAGCGTCCCGCCTTTCTGATCACGAAGGCGCGCAGCGGCCAGGCGCTGAAGCTCGGGATAGAGCGCTTGAAACACTTCATCCAGCGCGGACTGCTCTCCTTCCTCGACGCGCTGCAAGAGTTCAGTAATTTCCGCCGGCATGGCTCGTAGTATAGCCGCCGGCCGTTCAGCCCCCAGGTCTGCTTCTTCACCGGGCAGTTGGGCACTAAAGCACCCAGTTTGCTGCCTTTGTGCGCGCTCAACCTGAGTTCAGATGAAGAGGATGCGCACTTTCTTGGCACGGTTTGCCAGAGCCTCTCGTTTGACCAGAAATACAAGCCGATTCAAGTCGGCATCGGCGTGATTGAGGAATCTCCACCATGTCTCATCTGTTTCGTACCGCAATGTTCGTCCTGTGCCTGATCGTCCTCGACGCGAGGGCGGATGTGCTCTGGGTCGGTAATTCGGCCGAGTGCACGGGAGGCGATACCTTTACATCGCTGAATACTGCGCTGGCGGCCGCGCTTCGGTCTGGGCCCGACGAAATACGCTTAACCAACACGATCACCTACACCGGCAACCTGAATCGTCTGGATCTTGCCGGCTGGAACAACTTTGGGCCCGGCACCCTCGTCATCTCCGGCGGCTACGATAATTGCTTCGGCAACTTGGTCGGGCGCTCGCGAATCGGCGACGCTAATGGGCCGATTATTGCGGTTCGCGAAGGCGGTACCGGTGCCTCTCAAGTGACATTAAGCAATCTGGTGATCGCCGGTAGCACCTCGTTGCGGGGTCTCGATGTCTCTGGCGGAAGTAGTGTTTTCCTGCGGAACACGATTATCGAGAGCAATATCGCCGGCGCCATCGTGACTGGCGGCGCCTTCCTTGACATTGATGCAGACAGTCAAATCCGGCAGAATCTCGCGCCGGGCCAGGTGCAACTCGGCGGGGGCGTGCGTTGCTCGGGAGCCAACAGCCAGGTCAATATCCGCGGCCGACTGGAATTCAACCTGGCTGATCGCGGCGGCAACCTTTGGGCTGGAGACGGTTGTTTCGTGGAGTTGGAAGCCGGCGCCCAACTGAATCGCGGGCAGGCGGACTATGGAGGCGGGGCATTCATTGCGAACGGAGGTACGCTCGTGGCGACCGGAGGGGCTAGCCGCGTGGCATTCATCGACAACTCCGTGGCCGAAGATGGTGGCGGTCTCTACCTGGAAGGCACAGGCCAGGCAGTCCTGTTCAACACGTTGTTCAGGGAAAATGACGCCGGCGGAGACGGCTCGGCAATCTATGCCGTTGGCAACGGGCCGGACGGCCCAGACCAACTCGTCATGGATCGGGCGGCGGACTGCCCCTTCCTGATCAGTTGCTCCGAGTTGGAAGGCAACGTTGGCCCGCTGGCCACCATCGCCGCAACGAACACCTCCATCAACATCCAGCGAACCCTGTTTGACAGTAATGGTTTCGACTTCGGTTCGCCCGATGTCGCGGTCGGTACGCTGCATCTCGCCGACGCAAACGCGATCGTCAGTCGGGCCGGCTTTATCGGCAACGAAACCTATGCCCCGATCACGGCCTACTCATCGGATGTGTTGATCCGTCATATAACGGTTGTTGACAACCACTTTCCTGAAAACCCGGATCTGGATAGCTGGGCGATGGACGTGCGGCTATCTGGCAGCCAGACACAAGTCTATAACTCTATTTTCGCCGACACCCGAGGACAGCCCGGACCACCACGCGGCACCTTCAGTGGCGCATGTAACTTAGTCGATAACACCAATAATTGGTTTAATGGCGCCGTCATCCAGGGCAGCGCTGAATTTGTCAACATCGCCGGCGGTGACCTGCGGCAATTGCCGTCCTCGCCGGGGGTGGACATGTGCAACGTCTCACCAGGCACACCCGCCAGCGATCGC
>JAZBOC010000048.1:0-2647 GCA_036353315.1 Wenzhouxiangella sp.
CTGAGGCCTGCTGATCGCATCCCAAATCCCAGGCACAAACATTCTCAGGCGCCGGATCAAGGCCCCGGCCGCTCGCCAGATGAACGGCTTCGGCGGCCTGGTCAGCTTCGACATCGGCATCGGCCTTCTGGACGATGTTTTGGCTGGACCTTGAAGGCTTTCCAGACGTCTTGAGCCGCTCGCTAAAGTGGGTGCCAGGGACGTGCCCAAGCCAGCCTTGGCGAGAACGGGTCGCGGTTTTCGATTGTTTAGGGAAGAGCTCAATGCACTGGAGATCTTCCATGAATAACCGCCAGATCTTTTCCAACCTTTGGCGCAGCGCCTGGCTGTCGCTGCTGATGATCCTGGCGCCGGCTGCGTTTGCCCAGACCGCCGTCATTGAGGGAACCGTCACCGATAGCAGCGGTGCGGTATCCGGCGCCACCGTGATTGTGGCTGATCCCGTGGCGACGAGCTCGGTCCTGGCTCACGCCACCACAGACAGCCTGGGCCAGTATTCGATCACCGTCCCGGGCTTCAAAATCGGCCAGACCCGTGACTTGATCGTCGAAGCGGCCAGCCCCGACCACGCGCCCGCTCGTCATGGCTTCAGCGACAGCTTGCCGTGTTTTTTCAACTGCCTACCCGGCGGCGAAATCCCTGTGACGGAGGGAACTACCGTCACGGGCATCAACATGGTGCTCAGTCCCGGCGCGCGGTTTTCGGGCCGGGTGACCAACGCAGCAACCGGCGCTCCGATTGCTGGGGCCCGCATTAATCTGATCAGCGAAGAACTGTTTGGCTATACCGAGGATTTCGTTGCCGTTTCGGACGCGGCCGGGGATTACCAGATGCCGCTTGCCGTCAGCGCGACGCAGCATTTTGCGCTCGCGTCGAGCGCCGGAAACTTCGTGACCAGCGCCTACAACGGCAGGAGCTGTGAGTTCTCGCGCTGCGGCGTGGCCAGTGTCGACCCTCTGCCACTGATATCCGGAACGGTTTCGGCCGGCATCGACTTTGCCCTGCAGCCGGGTGCGATGCTCAGCGGCGAACTCTTGCCTGACAGTGTTCCTAGGCTCATCGTGCTATTCAACGCTGCCGGCGTGCAGCTGGCGACCCGATTCATCGGCCCGGCTGAACTGCCCGCCACATCGTGGTCTTTCGACGGACTTGCCGGAGGCAGCTATTACGTGCAGCTGGGGCCACCGTCCGGATCCAGTGATTATCTTCGCGTCCTGCATAACGGGCTCCTGTGCCCCTTTAGCGGCTGCGAGCGCGCCCAGGGCAGCCCGCTGACGGTTCCGCCACGCGGCAGCGCGACGCTGCCGCCGATCGCGCTCAGCACGGGCGGACGGATCGACGGTGAAATCGTCGATGCGTCCACCGGCCTGGCGCCCACCGGGGTGCCAGGCGGGGCCCAGCTGGGTTTCTACGACATCATCAATGCTGCCGGCGAAGTCGTCGGCGGTGGCCAAATTCGCGAAAGTGCCGGTAGTATCCGACTCTTGCCCTCTGCGGCCTTGCCGGCCGGAAGCTACTTTGTTCGGACCTACGGGGCCTTCTTCGCCGACAGCCTGGGATACCCCAGCCTGGCTCCCAGGAGCTGGACCCTGGATGGATACATGGACGCCATCCATCCCAATCAGCCGTGCGCCGGCAGCGGGTGTGATCTTTCAGCCGCGACTCCAGTCACGGTCACCGTCGGCAACACCACGTCCATCACCATCGAAGTGGATCAAGGCAGCTACATCGAAGGCCGAATCATCGATAACAGCACCGGGCTGCCTATTGCCCGGACGCCGGTCAAATTGGTCAACGCGGCCAACGAGCAGCTGGCCGCGGTCATGGCCGATAACAACGGGACGTTTCGTTTCGGCGCTTTCCCGGCGGGTAGTTACTACCTTCGTACCAGCATGGGAGGCAGCATCGGACCGGGCGTGGGGCCCGTCCAGAATGCCTACTTTGACCAGGTGTATGGAGCACCCGACAGCTGTTCAGAAGCCCTGTGTGACCCGACTCTCGGCACGCCGATCGTGCTCGACGGCTCCAGTGACGTCAATCTCGGCGATATCGCGGCGGACCCCGGCCCGGTGATCTCTGGTCAGATTGTCGATGTGACCAGCGGGGCGATCATTCCGCGCGGCCAGGTCGAGGTCTTTACTGCTGGCGGAGACTTCGTCGGCAGCTTCATGATCAACTTCCTGAATGGGCGCTACCAGACCCCGGCCTTGCCGCCGGGTACCTACACCCTGGTACCGGTCGTCTCGCCCGCTTATGGCAGCGTGGCCACGGCGGGTGGAACATCGCCCACGGCCCGGAGCGCCGCGCCGCCGGACAGCGGTTTCCATGTCTCCCTGGGCTCGGACAGCGTGGATGTCGATCTGCAGGTGGTCGATCGAGGGATCGACCGAGTCTTTCAGGATGGCTTCAGGGCGGCCGAAGAATGATCTGGCAGCCAAGGCCTGCCGAAGGTGCCAAGCGATGATTTTGATGGCCGGATCGGCGCAGGACGTCGGCCGTGTAAGGCCGACCTACGGGTCCATCGATGCGCGGATGGATCGTTGGTTGGGCCATGCACCCGATCGGGCCTGTCGATGCGTGGATGGATCATGCGCCCGACCGGGCCCGGTCGGGCGAATCGTAGGCCGGGGTTACACCCCCGGCGCGC
>JAZBOC010000049.1:0-2765 GCA_036353315.1 Wenzhouxiangella sp.
ACCCAGCACCGCCCTGAACGCGTCATGCCAGAAGCTGATCATCGCCTTCAGCAGCCCCTGCTGATCCCAGGCGACCTCGCCGCTGGAATTGGGGCGCAGGCCCGGGACGCGCTCGACAACCTGCACCTGCCAATGGCCCTGCAGCGAGCTTTCCAGCCGCTTCTCGACGAAGGGGATCAGCGCCTCGGGCAGAAGCTCCATGTGTTGATTTCCACCCAGAACTGAGCCGGGTAGGCGCATAATTTCCACTGAGAATTGAGCCCTGTGAACCTTCCCCCGAACGCGACGAGCATCGGGGGCAACGGAGTGATCCACATGGGACTTTTGAACATCATCCGCCGGATGCACTTGCGGCAGAAGCTTTCGATCCGGGAGATTTCGCGCCGCACGGGGCTGTCGCGCAATACCGTGGCCAAACACCTGGCGGCGGATACGATCGAGCCCAAGTTCGCAACGCCGGATCGGCCGAGCAAGCTTGATCCCTTTGCCGAGAAGCTTGCGGGTTGGCTGAAGACGAATGCCGGCAGGCCACGCAAGGAACGTCAGACGCTGAAGAAGATGCACGCCGATTTGGTGACACTGGGCTTCACGGGCTCCTACAATCGTGTAGCGGCCTTTGCGCGGCAATGGCGCGCCGAGCGGCAGCGCGAGCAACAAACCACGGGCCGTGGGACCTTCGTGCCCTTGGCTTTCCGCCCCGGCGAGGCGTTCCAGTTTGACTGGAGCGAGGACCATGCGGTTGTCGGCGGCGATCGCATGAAGCTCCAGGTCGCCCACATCAAGTTGTCGCACAGCCGGGCCTTCCTTGTGCGGGCCTATCCCTTGCAGACCCACGAGATGCTGTTTGATGCCCACTGGCACGCGTTCAGGGTCTTTGGCGGTGTGCCTGAGCGCGGCATTTACGACAACATGCGGACGGCGGTAGATCGTGTCGGTCGCGGCAAGGAGCGGAAGGTCAACATCCGCTTCTTGGCGATGGCGAACCACTACGTCTTCGAGCCCGAGTTCTGCAATCCGGCGGCGGGGTGGGAGAAGGGGCAGGTCGAGAAGAACGTCCGCGACTCTCGTCATCAAATGCTTCAATCCATGCCGGACTTCCCCGATCTGGCTGCATTCAACGAGTGGCTCGAACAGCGGTGCATCGCGCTCTGGCGCGAGACTGCCCATGGCACATTGCCCGGAACAATCGCGGATATCTGGGCTGAGGAACGGGCCGCCCTTATGCCTCTGCCGGTCGCCTTTGATGGCTTCGTCGAGCTCAGCAAGCGCGTCTCGCCCACCTGTCTGATCAGCTTCGAGCGTAACCGTTACAGCGTTCCGGCATCTTTTGCGAACCGGCCCGTCAGTCTTCGGGTCTATCCCGACCGGCTGATCGTGGCGGCCGAGGGCAATGTCCTGTGCGAACATACGCGGGTGATCGAGCGCAGTCACAAGCACCCTGCGAAGACAATCTACGACTGGCGACATTACCTGGCAGTGGTGCAGCGCAAGCCTGGGGCACTTCGGAATGGGGCGCCATTCCTGGAACTGCCGGCGGCCTTCAGGCAGTTGCAGGACCAAATGCTCCGCAAGCCCGGCGGCGATCGCGAAATGGTCGACATCCTTGCTTTGGTGCTGCACCACGATGAGCAGGCCGTGCTGACTGCCGTGGAATTGGCCTTGGCTGAGGACGTGCCGACCAAAACGCATGTGCTGAACATCCTGCACCGCCTGGTCGACGGCAAGGTCACCGATGGTCCACCGCTGGATACCCCGCAAGCGCTGACCCTGCGGCGTGAGCCCAAGGCCAATGTCGAGCGCTATGATGCCCTGCGCAGCCAGATCGCCGCGGGAGGTCGCCATGCGTCATGACCCTGCCGCCGCAGCCATCGTCATCATGGCTCGCGTAGCTTGAAGATGTATGGCATGGCCCAAGCCGTTGAGGATCTCATCGAACAGGGGGCCCCTGCCTTCGAGGCGGCCATACCGATCCTGTCGCAACTGCTGAAGGCCGAACTGGCCGAACGCGAGGTCCGTTCCATCGCGTATCACATGAAGGCGGCACGCTTCCCGGCCTACAAAGACCTATCCGGCTTTGACTTTGCGGCCAGCGAGATCAACGAGGCCACCGTCCGAACCCTCCATCGCTGCGAGTTCATGGATGCTGCCCAGAACATCGTCCTGATCGGAGGCCCGGGCACCGGCAAGACGCACGTCGCAACCGCCCTTGGCATCCAGGCCGTGGAGCACCATCGTCGCAAGGTGCGCTTCTTCTCGACCATCGAGTTGGTCAATACCCTCGAGCAGGAAAAGGCCAAAGGAAAGGCCGGGCATATCGCCGAGAGCCTGACCAAGCTCGACCTCGTCATCCTGGACGAGCTCGGATACCTGCCGTTCAGTGCATCGGGTGGGGCGCTGCTGTTCCATCTGCTCAGCAAGCTCTACGAGCGAACCAGCGTCGTCATCACGACGAACCTGAGCTTCAGCGAATGGGCAACGGTCTTCGGCGATGCCAAGATGACCACGGCCTTGCTCGACCGGCTCACCCACCGATGCCACATCCTTGAAACCGGAAACGACAGCTTCCGCTTCAAGGCAAGCTCAGCCGCCGCAGCCCGCAAAAAGAAGGAGTGAAACCCGTCCTTGACCCACAAATGACCCAAAATCCATAATCAGAGGTGGCTCACTTCTCGATGGAAAACCCGGCTCAGTTCTGCGTGGAAATCAACAGGTCTGGCACCGTAAAATGGTTCAATTCCACCAAAGGCTTCGGCTTCATTCAGCCG
>JAZBOC010000050.1:0-11734 GCA_036353315.1 Wenzhouxiangella sp.
GCGTCTGGCTGCTATCGGCCTACCACGCCGACAGTCATGCCGCCTGGGCCGACTGGCTGACCGCGACCTTCACCCAGTTCGACTGGCGGGTCCTGACCCTGCCCGGGCGTCATTTTGCCTGGCGCATCCGCGGCAACCCGTTGAGCTGGCTGGATGCTATCCCCGCCGGGCGCCCTGACCTGGTCCTGGCCACGTCCATGGTCGACCTGGCCACGCTCAAGGGCCTGCACCCGCGCCTGCACGATGTGCCCTGCTGGCTGTACTTTCACGAAAACCAGTTCGCCTATCCGCAAAGTCAGCGCCAGTTTCGCAGCCTGGACCCGTGCATGGTGCAAATCTATGGCGCGCTCGCCGCCGACCGGCTCCTGTTCAATTCGCGCTTTAACCGCGACAGCTTTTTCGGCGGCATCGAGGCGCTGCTGCAGCGCCTGCCCGATCAACAGCCGGCGGATCTACGAGCCCGTCTGGAAGCCCGCGCCGAAATACTGCCAGTGCCAGTTCCGGCGATAAAACCAGCTAAAAGTCGCGATCATGGCCTGATCGTCTGGAATCATCGCTGGGAATACGACAAAGCGCCAGAGCGGTTCGTGACCGCGATGCTGGCACTGGACGCGCTTGGCCTGGACTTCCGCCTGGCCCTGCTGGGCAAGCGCGCCGAAAACGTACCCGAGCCGCTGGCGCGCCTTCGCAAGGAGCTGCCGCAGCGCATCGTTGCTGACGGCCACCTGGCGCGCTCCGACTACGAATCCCTAATCGGGCGAGCCGGCATCGTGGTGAGCACCGCCGCCCACGAGTTTCAGGGCCTGAGCGTGCTCGAAGCCGCCAGCGCCGGTGTTCGACCCTTGGTGCCGGATGCGCTGTGCTATCCCGAACAATACCCGCACCCCTATCGCTACGACCCGATTGATGAGAGGGCCCTGGTCGATCGGTTGGCGGCCTGGCTGAGCGGAACACTGCCTGCACGTTTCGAGCCCACGGACTGGCTGGCCTCAGCGCTGAGTGCAAAGTGGGCAGCGCTGCTGGCCGAGTTGCCAAACAAGCAAGGTCGATTGACGTGACCGCAAGGCTGGCTGGTGGGCCATGCCGCTAATCAACAGCGAGTTCGGCTTGCACCCCGCTCAGATTTTCGCGCGCTTCGATCGTGCGATGGAAATCTGCGCCGGCCGTGGCCTCCAGGTCATCGACAGCCCGTGACAGCGCTTCGCGCGCCTCGTCCAGCAGACCCGCCGCCCGGGCGCTGCGACCCAGCCCAAGGCGGAACATGCCCAGTCGGAAACGATTGTCCGGCTCGAGTCGCAGGGCGGCATCCAGCGCGGCACGATGAAGCGAAAGGGCTTCGTCGGTTCTGCCGAGGTCCAATAGGCAATTTGCCAGGTTGTACTCCGTGGCCAGACTCTGGGGATGATCGGGGCCGTACAATTCGTACGCACTGTCCCGGGCGCGCTGGTAGAACGGCAGCGCTTCGGCGGGTCGGCCCTGCTGGCGCAGGCTTCCGGCCAGGTTGCTGACCGAAGGCAAAACGGTCGGATGATCGGAACCGAAGAGATCCTCGCCCATGGCCAGTGCACGACGCAGCAAGGGCTCGGCTTGCGCATATTCCTGCTGCCGCAAGTACACGACCGCGAGATCATTGAGGGTGCTGATCTCGGCTTCTTCCGCACGCGGGTCGTCCCAGGCCGAAAGCTCGGCCAAGGTCTGGCGAAAGCGTTCGATCGCTTGATCGAAACGAAAATCGTCCGAGTAGACCTGCGCCAGGATGCGCAGCCCGCTCAATCGCTCGGCAATCGCGCTGTTGTCTTCGACCCCGGTAGAGTTGTCGACCGCTTCAAGCAGCATGACCTCGGCTTCGGCATACTGCTGCCGCGCCTTGAGAATACCGCCCTTGACGATCAGCGCTGCCAGCGTCAGTGAGTCGGCAGGAGCAAACTCCGAGCGAATCGGGCCCAACGCACGCTCGATCAACTCCAGCGCCTGCTCTTCTTGCCCTAGCATCAGCTCAATCTGGGCCAGCTCGACCAGCGCGCCCAGGTAAACCGGTCGCGGCCCCGCCGATTCGCTCAGCGCCACGGCCGAGGCGGTTTGTGTCCGCGCGCGCTCCAGCTCGCCGACGGCCCGGTACGCCGAGCCAATCGTGTACTGGATGTCGGCAAGCACTTGAGGCTGTTGCGCCAGCTCCACCACGGCGCGCTCGGCGCCCTGGCCTAATAGCTGCCGCAGCAGGCCGGTATCGTAGCCTTCAGCCCAGATGGGATTGACCGAACGGAACAGGTTCTGCACGAATCGCGCCGACTGCTCGGCGCGCTCGGCCTGAATCCGCGCCCGGTCACGCTCGGCCTGGGCCTGGGTGAGGCCCCAGGTCGCCAGCGCCAGACCGGACAGTAGAGCGACCAAAACCATCGCGCCGGCCGCCACCGGCAGCCGGTTGCGGCTGAGGAACTTGCGCCAGCGATACCGGAGCGTCGGCGGCACGGCCTCGACCGGACGGTTGTTCAAGTGGCGCGAAATTTCATCGGCCAGGGCAGCGGCCGAGGCATAGCGGCGCTCGCGGTTCGGAGAAATCGCGCGGGCGATGATCCAGCGCAACTCCTCGGGCAATTCCCGTGCTGCAGCCAACGCCTCCGGCGAAAAACCCAGATCGGCCCGGGTCGCGGCTTGAACGCTGCGCGTTTGCAGCGTTGCGCAAAACGAGGTCAGCGCGTCTCCCGCACTGTCGACCAGCGGTCGCAGCTCCGTCAACAGTTCAAACAGCAGAATGCCCAGAGCGTAGACATCGGTCCGAGTGTCCAGACTGGCCGGATCGCCGGCAAGCTGCTCGGGGCTCATGTAAGCCCGCGTGCCGGCCCGATCGGTCCGAACAATACCGGTCTGCGACTCCCCGATCAGGGTGGTCGCGACCCCAAAGTCGATCAACTTGGGCACCGCCCGCCCATCGACTTCACTGACCAGAATGTTGGCGGGCTTGAGATCGCGATGCAGAATGCCCCGCTGATGGGCATGCTGCACACCCTGGCAAACGCGTAAGAAAAGGGTCAGGCGATCTTTCAGGCCGAAGACGCGCTCAGCGCAATAGACAAGGATGGGCTCACCCCGAACCCACTCCATGGCAAACCACGGCCGCCCCTCGTCAGTCTCGCCGGCATCGAGAACCTGGGCAATATAGGGGTGATGCATGCGCGCCAGCAAAGCACATTCAACCTCGAACATCGCGCGACCGGTCGACTGGGCCAACTCCGCCCGAATCAGTTTGATGGCGACCTGGCGTTCGACCGGTTCAGTCTGCTCGGCCAGGTAGACCTCGCCCATGCCGCCAGATCCGAGCAGGCGCTGGAGACGGTACGGCCCAATGCTGGCGGGCGCCTCTTTATCGCTTTGGGAACTCAGCCCCGGCAGCTCCTCAAGCTGGGTGTACTCGTCATCTGATTCTGAGTCGCTGGGCTTTGTCACATGGACGATTATAGGCGGCCCACGGTTGGCGCAATGCGCGTCGCTATACTGTTTGTCTGTACGGGCGTATTGAGCGATCGCATATGAAAAACTTCGTTGAGTTGCTCGCTGCTTGGGCTCTATTTCACGAAAGCGCCGACGAGGGCTGGAAGGCCGCGGTCGCGCGCGGGCGAGAGCAGGCGCCCGGCGCGATGAACGAGGGTCCCGACGCTTTCGTCGAAGGCTTGGCCGCGCTGGTCGACGAGGAGAAAGAGCGCCTCAAGCATCGTCTGGCCGTCAGCGAAGCTGCTCCGGAGTCCGGCAGCAACGCAGCGCTAGCTGAAAGGGTTGAGCAGCTCGGCTTCGAAATCGCCGCGCTGCGTGGCCGCATGGAGTCACTGCAAGCATCCCTCGATGGCATCGCGGAACGACTCCCGCGCTGAAATTGCCGCGGGGCGGAGCCGGCGCATCCTCGTCCAGGCTGTTGGAAGCCTGCTGGGAACGCTCCGGGGCTGTCGTATGGGTTTTGTTGGCCGGCAGCGTCGGCGTGAAATCGTGGCCGCGCAGGCCAGGAAATTTTGCGAGCGCATGGGCTCGTCTTTCATCAAACTGGGCCAGCTGGCCTCGGTGCGGCCGGACATCTTTGCCCCCGAAACCGTGTTCGAGCTTGAGCGGCTGCAGGATCGGGTCGCGCCGGTTTCGCCGGCAATCATTCGGGCCGCGATTAGCCGCGAGCTGGGCGCTGAGCCGGACACCGTATTTGCCGATTTTGAAGATCAGGCGCTGGCGGCCGCTTCGGTGGCCCAGGTGCATCGCGCGCGCCTGCGGAAGGCATACCGCCCGGTCAGCGGCGACGTTTTGCCGGCCGGCACGCCGGTGGCGGTCAAAGTGCTCAGGCCCGGCATCGAAGCGGAGATTGCAGCCGATCTCGCCATCGGGCGGCGCTGGGCAAGGCGGCTCAGTCGGGTCGGTCGACTGGCGCAATGGCGTCCGGTCGAATTGCTCGAGGAGTTCGCCGAAATGCTGCAGCGCGAGCTTGATTTGCGTCACGAAGGCCGCATCGCTGATCGCTTCGCGCGCGATTTTCAGCATGATCCGAAGGTGCGCGTGCCGCGCGTCATCTGGCGCCATACGACCCGTCGGGTTCTGGTCAGCGAGCACGTCGAAGGCTGGCGTCTCAACGAATTGGGCCCGGCCGAGCGGGCGGGTATCGATGCCCGGGCCCTGGCCGTGCACGGTGCCGATGTGTTCATGCACCAGGTGCTGGTGCTGGGCTATTTCCACGCCGATCTGCACCCCGCCAACCTTTTTGTCACGCCCCAGGGTCAGCTGTGTTTTCTGGACTTCGGCATCGTTGGGACGACCACCCCGCAGCAGCGAGAAGCCATTGCCCAGGTGCTGACCGGCCTGGTCTACGGTGACTCAGCGCGCGCCTTGCGATACTCGCGCGCACTCGGGCTGGAGATTCCGGACAGCCAGGTCGAGCCGGTACGCAAGAAGATCGATCAACTGTTTCAAGCCCACCTGTTGGCGCCGGCCACGGCTGACGTACGTGGCTTTGCCCTTGGCTTTTTGTCCATGCTCGCCGACTTCCGGATTCGAATACCTGCTGGTTATGGTCTGCTCATCAAGGCCCTGGTGACGGTCGAAGGGGTATCGCACGCGATTTATCCGGACCTGGACCTGATGACAGCCGCACGACCTTTCGCCACCCGCCTGATCGCTGAACAGTTGATGCGTCCGGAGCGTCTGCGCGCCCGGCTGGCCGCAGCACGCGTCGCTGCCTTGGGGGAACTACTGGCCTGAGAAGAATCAGGTCAAAGCACCCGGCGGAAACACGGCCAGGATCAGCTCTGCGAGACTCCAGCCGATCAGGGCGCCGACCAGCACGTCGGTGGGATAGTGCAGCCCGAGCAGCGGTCGCGAAAAAGCAACCAGCGCGGCAAAAACAAACAGTACCGGTGCCAAAACCGGGAACCAGGCCGTGCCCATGACGGCGAAGAAAACGGCATGGAGCGTATGCCCAGACGGAAAACTGTAGCGGTCCAACGGCGCCGTCAGACAATTGATGTCGGAGTGGGAAATATAGGGCCGCTCGCGCACCAGGGCGACCTTGAGGCCTTTGTAAATGCCCAGTCCGGCAGCAGCGCCCAAGGCCATGGTCAGGGACGCGTGCAGTCCGGTTCGCCCGGCAAAGATCGGCAGGGCAAGCAGGAAGGCGTACCAGATGGGGCCGTTGCCCAGGTGGCTGATTAGCTGGAAGGGATAGCGCACCGCTGGCCAGCGGCCAGCGCGGTGGATGAGTACGCACAAGCGATATTCCAGCACATTGATGGTCGCGAAAGTTCTCACCGGCTCGGCCATGCGCCCTTTCCCGTTCGATTTCATCGTCAGCTTGAGGGGCAGATTGCCGCAGCAAGGCGACCGTGGGATGGCAAAACGGTAACAGTTTGGTGACGCGAATCAGTGGATTTGTCACCACTCCTTGACTGATTGGTAACCACCGCGTCATGCGTAGCGGCCAACATGCGAGCCATGAAAATCTTGCTGATCAGTGACGCTTGGCGGCCCCAGGTCAACGGGGTCGTCCGCACCCTTGAAAACACGCAGGCTGAACTCGTGGCCATGGGACATGAGGTCATGGTCATTGGACCGGATCGGTTTCGCTGTGTTCCCCTGCCTGGTTATCGAGAGATTCCTGTGGCGCTTCGACCCGGTGCGCAGCTAGGGCGAACGATCGAGGCCTTTGGCCCGACCTGCATCCACGTGGCGACCGAAGGGCCGCTGGGAATGGCAGCGCGGCGCTGGTGCAAGGGTCATGAAATGCCGTTTACGAGTTCTTACCATACCCGCTTCCCGGAGTACCTTCGGCTGCGTGCACCGGTCCCCACCGGGCTGACCTACCGCTGGCTGAGACGCTTCCATGGCGCAGCGACCAAAACCATGGTGCGCACTCGGACCCAGATGAAACTGCTCGCGACGCAAGGTTTCAGCAACCTCGGCTTGTGGCCCGGCGGTGTAGACACCATGCTGTTTCGGCCGCGCCGTGAGCGGCTGCTGGATCTTCCCCGTCCGATCGCGTTGTACGCTGGCCGCGTGGCGCCGGAAAAATCTCTGGAGGACTTTCTATCCGTGGACTTTCCTGGGAGTAAAGTCATCGTGGGAGACGGCCCGGCGCGCGCGGGGCTGCAAAAGCGCTTTCCCGAGGCGCATTTCCTCGGTTACCACCACGGTGAGGCGCTGGCCCGACGGATCGCGGCCAGTGATGTATTCGTCTTTCCCAGCCGAACCGATACGCTGGGCCTGGTGATGCTGGAGGCCATGGCTTGCGGAGTGCCCGTGGCAGCCTTTCCGGTGCCTGGTCCCCTTGACGTTGTCCTCAACGGCGTGAGCGGTTGCCTGCACGAGGACTTGGGCGAGGCCATGGCAGGCGCCTTGAAGCTGGATCGTTGGGACTGCCGCGTGTTTGCCGGCGAGTTTTCCTGGCGACAGTGCACCCAGGCCTTCGTCGATCAGCTTCAGCCGTCGGCCATCAGCCCGCCGAGCATCAACGGGGGCGTACTCAGCACAGCCCAAGCTTAGGGGCCACAGATCCCGCTAAATGGTTTATCGCTCGAAGTCTGATGCTTTGAGAAAGGGGAAGAAGGGGGCCCCGGCCTAGAGATTGAGGAGGAGGAAAGGGAGGAGAGCCGGCCGGGGCACCCCTGCGTTTGTCTCAACGCGAATTCATGATAACGACAACTATTTGCATTTGCAAGCGGTTCTCATAAGTTTTTTGCTTGCAGGGGGAATCTAGCTGCCGGGTCGGCAATATCCGGCCGCCAGGATCGCCACTCCCAGTCATTCCCAGCGCCCTGGCAAGGCGGGCACATATTTTGCTGCAGTCCAGTCGTGCACCACGACAGAGAAGAGACCGGACTGACATGAGCGCCAACCCTATCGTTTCCATGGCCGGGTATTCAGCCGCCCGCAGCTTTGAACCTGCCGGGCTGGTCGGCAATGACCCCGACCGCGCCGAGCTGTTTGACTTCCTGATTGCGCTGCAGACCTCGACTGAGGTGCCGGTCTTGCTGGAGACCTTCAGCCTGCGGCTGCAAGCCGACTATGCCCATCGCGGTGTGCGCTTCGAATCCCTTTGGCCGGACTCCGTTCAGTCTCCGCCTGAGTTCATCTTCGGACAGCTGGGAGGGCACTGCAAGCGCCTGCTGCTGCACGTCAACGGGCACGAGCTTGGCTGGATGGAAATCTTTTCCTGCGAGCCGCCGGATGTCGGCCAGCAACGCATCATCGACCGGCTACTGGCCTGTCTCATGCACCCGCTGCAAAACGCGATTCGCTTTCAGCGTCTTGCCCGCCAGGCCATGCTGGACGACCTCACCGGCATCGGCAATCGAGCCGCGCTAGCCAAGGCGCTGGGCCATGAAATCGCCCGAGCAGAGCGACGGGAAGACGACAACGCTCTGGCATTGATGGTTTTCGATCTGGACGGTTTCAAAGCGCTCAACGATAGCCATGGACACTTGGTCGGCGACGAGGGACTGCGCCAGTTCGCCCGCGTTCTGAGAAAGCACTTGCGCGACACCGACCAGTTGTTCCGCTATGGCGGTGACGAATTTGTGGCCATTCTCCCGGACGCCGATGAAGCCTCTGGACGCGAGATTGCAGCGCGGCTCGAGCTGCAGGTCCAGGCCGAATGCGTCAAGCCGGCGCTTCAAACGAGCATCGGTGTCGCGCAGTGGACCCGCGGCATGTCCGGGCGGGATTTGTTCAAGGCGGCGGACGCGGCAATGTACGCCGGCAAGCAGCGAAAGCGACGGGATCAGACCAGCTCGTCAATTAAATAGCCCAATATGTCGCTTTCGGTACGAACCAGCTGAACCGCTGCCTCAACCTGCCGCTCGGCGACTTTGAGATCGACGACGTTGGCGGCGAATCCAGGCGAGATCGGCCCTTGACTGACCTTGACCGCTGCTTCGCTGAACCGCTCCATGGCTGACTGAACGGCAGCGGCAGAAACACCGAGGTTCATGGCAAGTTCCTCCTCAAATTCACCGGACCACTATATCAGCCCAGCGGATGCTCCCGTTCCAGGCTGGTTCTCAGGTGTGTGCATCCGGCCCTCCGTCCGTTAAACTGCAGTCCGGTGCGGAGGACGAAGATTTTCGCTCATGCTTCTCATTATCGGTTGGGTGGTGGTTCTTGTTGTGGTCTTTGGGGGATTCGTCCTCTCAGGTGGTCACATTGCAGCGCTTATTCACCCCATCAAGATCATCATGATCGCCGGCGCGGGGATCGGCGCCTTCATCGCTTCTTGCAGCCCGGGCGCGCTCAAGGCGGTCAAGGAGGTCTTGCCCAAGGCGCTCAAGGGCGAGAAATACACCAAGGCGGTCTACACTGAACTGTTGTGTCTGCTCTACGATCTGCTCAACAAGGTTCGTCGCGACGGGCTGATGTCTATCGAAGGCGATATTGACGACCCGAACAAAAGCCCGTTTTTTTCCAAGTATCCGAATCTGCTCTCCGAACATCATTTGATCGAATTCATCTGCGACTACTTCCGGCTCATGCTGTCGGGCTCCATGGATGTCCATGAACTTGAGTCTCTGATGGACCAGGAAATCGATACCCACCACCAAGAAGCCGAAGTGCCGCTGAACCTGCTGACCAAGATGGGCGACTCCATGCCGGCATTCGGCATTGTCGCGGCGGTCATGGGCGTGGTGATCACCATGAGCTCGCTGCACCTGCCGCCGCAGGAACTGGGGCCGATGATCGGGGCCGCACTGGTCGGTGCCTTCGTCGGCATCCTGTTCGGCTACGCCATTGTTGGCCCGATCCCGGTGGCGCTGGAACACAAGGTGACCGACGAAGCCAAGGCGCTGGAGGCGGTCAAGGCCACGCTGCTGGCCAGCATCGCCGGAGCGCCGCCGGCCGTGTCCGTCGAACACGGTCGGAAGATGTTGTTCAGTGCACATCGGCCGAGCTTCAAGGAGCTGGATGAAGCCGTGCGCGGATCTCGTTGACGCCGGCCATGAGCGACGAAAAACCGGTCATCATCAAGCGCGTCAAAAAGGTCAAGGGCCATGCCCACCACGGTGGGGCCTGGAAAATCGCCTACGCCGACTTCGTGACCGCCATGATGGCGTTTTTTCTGCTGATGTGGCTGCTGACCGTCGCGACCGAAGAGCAGCGACAGGGCATTTCCGATTACTTCAACGACCCGCTGCGGGTCTCGCTGATGGGTGGCGACGGCGTTGGCGAGCAGACCCGACCGTTACCGGGCGGCGGCGAAGACCTGAGCCTGAGCCAGGGCGAGGTCCGCTGGGGCGACCCTCTGCCACAAGACGCAGAAGAGATCCTGCGCGAACAGGAGCTAAGAGAGCTCGAAGCGCTGGAGGACGCCATCCGTCAAAAAATCGAATCCACGCCCTCGTTAGCGCAATTCAGCGAGCAACTGCTGATCGACATCACTGACGAAGGCTTGCGCGTACAAATCGTTGACCAGGAAAATCGGCCGATGTTCGAGCGCGGCAGCGCTCGCCTTCAGCCCTACGCCGCCGAAATTCTGTCCGAGCTGGCCGACCTGCTCAACGAGGTCGGCAATCGGGTGAGCATCACCGGACATACCGACGCCGCGCCCTATCCCGGCGGGGACACCGGCTACAGCAACTGGGAGCTTTCCAACGACCGCGCCAACACGGCCCGACGCGAACTGATTGCCGCGGGTCTGGACCCGGCCAAGATTCTGCGCATCGTCGGACTGGCTTCGACGGTGCCGCTGGACGCGGAGGACGTCCTGAGCCCGATCAACCGGCGCATCTCGATCCTCGTCGTCAACCGAAGAACCGAGCAGGCGATTCTGGGAGGAGAGGCCGCACCAGAAGACTGATGCGGCCTTGTGCCGCGCGGGCTACCGCCAGCCTGCACGGTCGAAAACGCGCACCGCTTCGGGATTGTTGCGACCCAGCACTTCCATACCCAGCTCATCGAACTTCATTTCGCCCAGCGCGTCCAGCGTGGGGTGTTTCTCGACGCCATCGACAACCGGAAATTCATAGGTTTCATTGGCGAACAGTTCTTGGGCCTGGTCTGAGGCCAGGAACTCCAGGAAGCGAACCGCGTTTTCGCGATTGGGTGCACCCGCCACAACACCGGCGCCGCCGACGTTGACATGCACCCCGCGATCGCCCTGATTGGGAATGATCAGCGAAACTTGCTGTGCCACGGCACGGTCAGCCGGGTCATCGGAGTTGACAAGGCGCAGATAGTAGTACTGGTTGCCCACCGCCACGTCGCATTCACCTGCCGCCACAGCACGGATCTGGTCGGTATCGCCGCCTTCCGGAGAACGGGCCAGGTTGGCAACGACCCCGCGGGCCCACTCTTCAGCTGCTTCGGCCCCGTGCGCCTCGATGATCGAAGCCAGCAGCGACTGGTTGTAGATGTTGTTGGAAGAGCGAATACAAATTCGACCTTCCAACTCCGGACGCGTCAGGTCTTCATAGCTGCTGACCAGGCTCGGGTCGAAGCGTTCGGGGCTGTAGTAGATGACTCGCACCCGCTGGCTCAAGCCGAACCACAAACCGTCCGGATGGCGCAGGTAGGCGGGGATGCGTTCGTTGAGATACTCTGAGTCGACCGGCTGCAGAATACCGGCTTCCTCGGCCCGCCATAGCCGTCCAGCATCGACCGTGACCAGCACATCAGCCGGGCTGGCGACACCTTCCCGGCGAATCCGCTCGACCAGCTGGTCGGAGCTGCCTTCGAGCACCTGAACCTCGATGCCCGTCTCGGCCGTAAAAGCGTCGTAGAGCATCTGATCCACATCGTAGTGACGGGCGGAATAGACGTTGACCTGATCAGCCATGGCCATGCTGGCTGGAACAAGAAAAGCCAGGACCGCTACAGCAGAAACCAGGCGCCGGGTGGCAGATACGCTCATTCAAAATCTCCTTTTAGGTAAGGCAACGACAATCATTCGCATTATGATCGCACATCATTTTCCGGTTTACAAATGATTCTTGTTTGCCTAGACTGAAAGGTCAGCCCTCAAGCCATCCCGCATGAGCCAGTCCGCTACCCACCTGTTCGAGCAGGTCGCTCAATCCAGGCCCACCTCCGAGTCCGCCATGCTGTGCATGGAAGACATCAGCCACGATTTCGGCAGCCTGAGGGCGGTCGACCAGGTCAGTCTGGACGTCCAGCCGGGCGAAGTGGTCTGCCTGCTGGGGCCCTCCGGCTGCGGCAAATCCACGCTGCTGCGCATTGCAGCCTCGCTTGAAGAACTCCAGCAGGGTCGGGTGTTCATTAA
>JAZBOC010000051.1:0-2752 GCA_036353315.1 Wenzhouxiangella sp.
CACTCGCCGTCGCGGCCGTCAGTGTCGGCGCTTCGTCGGCCCCTTCGATCGTGACGCTGATGTCGTGGGTCGTGCCATCGACAGACGCGACCGTGAACGTATCGGTCAGATGCTGCCCTGTTGATTTCCACCCAGAAGTGACCCGGGTTTTCCATCGAGAACTGACCCACCTTCAGGTTATGTTTCGGGGGTCAGGCTTTGGTCAAGGCATGATTATCCTCCTTGGTTTTCCGCGTAGCTGCGGCCGAACTGGCCTTGAAGCGGAAGCTGTCGTTTCCGGTCTCCAGGATGTGGCAGCGGTGAGTGAGCCGATCGAGCAGCGCGGTTGTCATCTTCGCATCACCGAAGACCGTGGCCCATTCGCTGAAGCTGAGGTTGGTGGTGATGACGACGCTGGTGCGTTCGTAGAGCTTGCTCAGCAGGTGGAAGAGCAGCGCGCCGCCTGAGGCGCTGAACGGCAGGTAGCCCAGTTCGTCCAGGATCACGAGGTCGAGCTTGGTAAGGCTTTCGGCAAGCTGCCCAGCTTTCCCTTTGGCCTTCTCCTGTTCGAGAGTGTTGACCAGCTCGATAGTCGAGAAGAAGCGAACCTTGCGGCGGTGATGTTCGACGGCCTGCACGCCAAGGGCTGTCGCGACATGGGTTTTTCCGGTGCCGGGGCCGCCGATCAGGACGACGTTCTGCGCCCCGTCCATGAACTCGCCGCGATGCAGTTGGCGCACCGTGGCCTCGTTGATCTCACTGGCCGCGAAGTCGAAGCCCGAGAGGTCCTTGTAAGCTGGGAAGCGTGCCGCCTTCATGTGATAGGCAATGGACCGGACCTCCCGTTCTGCCACTTCCGCCTTCAGCAACTGAGCGAGCATCGGCACCGCAGTATCAAAGGCCGGCGCCCCCTGTTCCATCAGGTCGGTGACTGCTTGTGCCATGCCGTGCATCTTCAGGCTGCGCAGCATGATGATAATGGCGCCGCTGGCTGGATCATGACGCATGGCGGCCTCCAGCAGTCCTGGCGCGCAGGCCATCATAGCGTTCGACATTGGCCTCTGGTTCGCGCTGCAGGATCAGTGCCTGTGGCGTATCGATGTCCGGCCCGCCGATCGTCTTTCCGTCGATCAGGCGATGTAGGAGGTTCAGCACGTGGGTCTTGGTCGCGACCCCCTCGGCCAGCGCCATTTCCACAGCGACCAGCACGGCCTGTTCATCGTGATGCAGAACCAGCGCCAGGATATCGACCATTTCCCTGTCACCGCCCGGCTTGCGGAGCATGAGGTCCTGGAGCTGTTTGAAGGCCGGAGGGAATTCCGCGAAGGGCGCACCGTTGCGTAATGCGCCGGGCTTGCGCTGAAGGACCGCCAGGTAATGACGCCAATCGTAAATCGTGTGTGGCGGGAGGTGGTGGCTGCGTTGGATGATCCGCGCATGCTCACACAGGATCTGTCCTTCGGCGGCAACCACCAGCCTGTCCGGATAGACCCGCAAACTCACCGGGCGGTTCGCAAATGACGCAGGGACGCTATAGCGGTTGCGTTCGAAGCTGATCAGGCAGGTGGGCGAGACCCGCTTGCTCAGTTCGACAAAGCCATCGAAGGCGGGGGGCAACGGCATCAGCGCGCCCCGCTCTACGGCCCAGACGTCGGCAACGCTGCCCGGCAGCGCTGCATGCGGGATGTCAGTCCACAGCGCGACACAGCGCTGTTCCAGCCAGTCATTCAGCGCCGCGAGGTCGGGGAAGCTCGGCATGAGTTGCCACAGACGATGTCGGGCGTCCTGCACGTTCTTCTCGACCTGTCCCTTCTCCCAGCCGGCAGCAGGATTGCAGAACGCTGGCTCGAATACGTAGTGGTTTGCCATCGCAAGAAACCGCATGTTGACCTGCCGTTCCTTCCCGCGACCGACGCGGTCAACCGCCGTCTTCGCGTCCATTGTCCTCGGACCAATGGCGGACAATTCCCGCTGTCGTAGATGCCGCGCTCAGGGACACCGCCGAAGACCCGGAACCCGTGCCAGTGGGCATCGAACAGCATCTCGTGCGTTTGCAGCAGATACGCCCGGACCAGAAAGGCCCGGCTGTGCGACAGCTTGATGTGGGCGACTTGCAGCTTGGTGCGCTCACCACCCAGAACGGCAAAATCCTCGCTCCAGTCAAACTGGAATGCCTCGCCCGGGCGAAACGACAGTGGCACGAAAGTGCCGCGGCCTGTCGTCTGCTGATCCCGCTGCCGATCGGTCCGCCAGTCACGCGCAAAAGCCGCAACCCGGTTGTAGGACCCTTCAAAGCCGAGAACCACCAGATCGGCATGCATCTGCTTCAGCGTCCGCCGTTGTTTGCGGGACTTGGCCGCTTCCGTCTTCAGCCAGCCGGCCAACTTCTCAGCGAATGGATCGAGCTTGCTCTGCCGCTCCGGTGTCGCGAACTGCGGCTCGATCGTGCCCGCGTTCAGATACTTCTTGATGGTGTTGCGCGACATTCCGGTCCGCCGCGCAATCTCACGGATCGGCAGCTTATCCCGCAACCGTAGCTTCCGTATCATGTTCAAAAGTCCCATGTGTATCACTCCAATGTCCCCCGCTGCGCATGGCGCTGGGGGAAGGGTCACATGGGTCAATTCTCAATGGAAATTAGGCCGCTACCCGGGTCACTCCTGGGTGGAAATCAACACCCTACCGTTGAAATTAAATCGCGCATCGTGGCGACTTCGCAAACTGCGCCTTCCACGTGTTCAGGGACTTGCTGCTGATACCTAGTTGCTCGGCA
>JAZBOC010000052.1:0-24795 GCA_036353315.1 Wenzhouxiangella sp.
CCCAGATACGAAAAAACCCCGCTCAAGGCGGGGCTTTTCCGTATCTGGCGCGCCCGGAAGGATTCGAACCTCCGACCGCCTGGTTCGTAGCCAGGTACTCTATCCAGCTGAGCTACGGGCGCGTGCAAGCCGGTAATTATCGCGCAGGCTTTGATGATGGTCAACCGGGATCTGCACATTTGTTAGATTAGATAAGGCTTATACTAGACGTCCTTCGAAACCTCCGGTTGGTGACCATGTCCGACGCAGCAATCGCCAAGACGAAGCCCGCATCCGGCTTCGTCGCCACTCTGCCATTACCCCTGTTTGCTTCGGTCATGGGGACCTGTGGACTGGCGCTGGTATGGCATGCGGTCGAAACTCGCTGGCAGTTGGCCCCTTTGGTATCGGTCGGCCTGACGAGCATCGCCGCGGTGGTTTTTATCATCCTGCTGATCGCTTACGGACTCAAGGCTTTGAATCACCGAGCCCGTGTCATGCAAGAGCTGCGTCATCCAGTGCGGATTAATTTTCTGCCCGCTATCGCGATCAACCTCATTTTATTAGGGATTCTCTTGCGGCCGTGGCTTGAGACGGTCTCGAATGTGCTGTGGATCAGCGGCGCGGCGCTGCAGCTTTTTCTGACCCTTTTGATTGTGACCGTATGGCTGAATTCCGAACGCCCGCCCAACAGCCTGAATCCGGCCTGGTTCATCCCCGCCGTGGGTAATGTGCTGGTGCCGGTGGCCGCGATTCCCGCCGAGTTCGTGCTGACCGGCTGGTTCTTCTTCAGCATCGGACTGTTCTACTGGGTCATCCTGGGCACACTGGTGTTTTACCGGCTGGTCACCGGTGATGCCCTGGAGGCCCCGATGCGCCCTACCCTGGCCATTCTGATGGCACCGCCTTCTGTAGCGTTTCTGGCCTGGCTGCAGCTGGGGCCCGGTCTGGGCGGCGCCGGGATGGTGCTGTACTTCATCGCGCTGTTGAATTTTCTGCTGCTGATTCCACAGGTGCCGGGTTTCCTCAAACTCCCCTTCTTTCCCTCCTGGTGGGCCTACACTTTTCCGCTGGCCGCTTTCACCGTTGCCACATTCCGCTTTGACGAGTTCACCGGGGCGGTGGGTGATGGCTTGCTAGGCATGCTGGCCGGTCTTGCAACGCTGGTGATCGCGCTGGTTGCCGGCCGAACGCTGCTGGCGGTTGGTCGGGGTGAATTGGCTGCTCATTAGGCGGATTCAAAGGCAGCAGAATCCGCAGTTTGCTAGAGTCATTTTTGTTCATCCACACTGCAACTGAACCTAAAAAGGAGTACTGAAAAAATGAACAAGGACGTTGATCATTCAATCGTTCCAATCGTGAAGATGGCGCTCAACAACGATGCCTTTCGCGACACGGTCATTACCGGCCAGGAAGCGCAAGTGGTGCTGATGACACTACAGCCTGGTGAAGAAATCGGCGCGGAAGTCCACGGCGATCACGATCAGCTTCTTATTCTGGTCGAAGGCAACGGACAGGCCGTGCTGTCAGGTCAGGCACGCGAGGTCGGCACCAACGATCTGGTCTTTGTCCACGCCGGGATCGAACACAATTTCATCAATACCGGGAGCAAGCCCCTGCGCCTATATACCGTCTACGCACCGCCAGAACATCCGGCCGGAACGCATCACGACGACAAGGCTGAAGCTGACGCCTACGAAGAAGACCACTAAAACAGTCGCGGCGGCGTCTCGACGGCGCCGCCGTCCTCTTTCCGAAGACCCACTTCGGACTTGAAAAAATGCCAGCGGTTGCGGCCATTGACTTTGGCCCGGTACATGGCCTGATCCGCCTGGCGCAGGAGCTGATCTGCATCCAGCTCATCCTCCTGGGGATAGAAGGTCATCCCGATACTACCGGTCACGCGTAGACTCAAGCCACCCAGCTCCACCGGCCGTGACAATTCCTGAATCAGGCGCTCCAGCAGAACCTGACCATCCTCTGTCACCTGAAGGTCCGACAAAACAGCGACAAACTCGTCCCCACCCAGGCGGGCCAGCGTATCGACCTCGCGCAGCGTGTGACGCATCCGTCGGCTTAACCGAATCAGCAGCTGGTCACCGACCGCGTGACCGTGGATATCATTGATTGGCTTGAACTCGTCCAGATCGATAAAGGCAACCGCCAGCAGCTGTCCGGTGCGCCTGGCCCGCTGCATGGCCTGCTCCAGGCGATCGGCCAAAAGTACCCGATTGGGCAGACCGGTGAGCGCGTCATAGTGCGCGCGGTGCCGCAGCTCGGCCTGGGCAGCCTTTTGTTCAGAAATGTCGGAGAACACCACGATGCCGGCCCCGATCTGTCCGAATTCGTCTTCTATGGGGGCTGCAGATATACTCAACCAGCGCTGGCGGCCATCGGCATGCTGGATGATCGCCTCGTTCCCCGAAACCACCTCACCGTGATGGAGGGCGCGCTGAAGTGGAAGCTCTTCTTCCGGCATGGGCGTACCGTCGGGCCTGAGCACCTGCCACCCCGGCAGTTCATCGCTACCGCCGCCGGCAATGCCGCCCAGATTGGGCACGGTGCCCAGCCAGTTCCTGACCGCCTCGTTGGAAAAGCGCGTCGATCCATCGGACGCGTTGGCGATGATGATGCCCGACGGGGAACTCTCCAGCGCCGCCTGCAACAGCTTCTGTGCTTCACGCGCGGCCAGCTCGGCCTGCCGACGGTCAGTGATATCACTGATCACGCCCTCAATGGTCTTCTGGCCGTCAACTTCGTCGACCACGCGGACCGAACCGATTTCGCTAACCCAGCGTATCGAGCCGTCGGCGTGACGAACCCGGTATTCGGTCTCATAGCGGTGGCCTTCGGCCAACGCCTCGGCGATCACCCGCTCCAGAGCCGGCAGATCCTCCGGCAGCACCAGATCAACCCAGGGCATGCTGCCATCGATAAAATGATGGGGTGGATAACCGCAAACGCGCTCGACGCTGCGACTGATGTGATGCATGCGCCAAGGCGGCGTGGGCTCGCTGCGAAACAGGATCACCGGTGCGTTTTCGACCAGGTTGCGGTACTTCGCCTCGCTCTCTTCCAGGCTTAACTCGGCGGCTCGGCGCTGGGTCACATCATGGATATAGCCATGCCAGATGGTACTGCCGTCAGCCTGGCGATCAGGCGTGGAATTGCCTTCGACCCAGCGGGTGCCCCGCTCCGGGTGAAAAACGCGAAAGACCTCGTACCAAGGGGTCAGACGCTCGGCCGACTGAACAATCGAGCGGCGCACGCGACCGGCATCGGCCGTGTGGATGGTCTTGAGAAACGCCTCGGCATTGCCCTCGACTTCGCTTGGATCCAGGCCGCTGATTTCTCGAATGCCAGCGCTGGCATAGACCAACGCGGCGGCCCCATCCGGCTGCAAGCGAAACTGGTAGACGAAACCGGGCATTTCAGCGGTCAGTTTGCGGAACCGCTCAAGCAACTCGATCGACTGCCGCTCGGCCTGCTTGCGTGCGCTGATATCCAGGTGCGTACCCACCACCCACTCAGGCTCACCCGCATCCGTTCGGCTGACCACGCGGCCGCGATCGAATACCCAGACCCAGTGGCCGGCACGATGGCGCATCCGCAGCTCGGCTTCATAGTGATCGTCTTTGCCGGAAAAATGTCGCTGCAAGGCCTGCTCGGAGCGGACCAGATCGTCGGGATGAGCCATGCGCTCCCAGGTCGCAATGCTCGTCGGCTCCAGTTCGGCCAGCCGGTAGCCGATGATCTCGGCCCAGCGTTCATTGACGCGCAGCTCCCCGGTCTGCACGTTCCACTCCCAGGTTCCGACACCCGCGCCCCAAACGATGTCGGCCAGGCGCCGCCGACTCTCGGCCAGCTCGCGCTCGGCCTGCTTGCGCTCGCCGATGTCTTCAAACACCGTCACTGCCCCGGCATGACGCCTGCGGCCGTCGCTGTCATCGTGAAACGGCCGACTGACCAGGGCAACTTCGATCAGGCGACCACCGGCACACTCAAATACCGCTTCACCCCGAAACTCATTGCCGGCGCGCACCGCGTCCTGCACGGGGCAGTCCTTCTCGGCGAGAAATTCGTTACCCCGGTGGGTATGGAGCAGATCGTGGGCCGAGCGGCCAACGACGAATTTTTCGTCATAACCCAGCATCGCGCAGGCTTGCGGGTTCATGCTGATGATGCGTCCCTGGGCGTCGCTCAGGTAGAGACCCTGCCCCATGGTGTCGGTCACAATCTTGAGCCGGTTACGTTCTCCCAGACGCGCATGCAGCAGCCGAAGCAGCAGATAAAGCATGACGAAAACGGCGCTGACGCTGACTCCGGCCATCAACAGCCGGAAATGAAACGCCCGATCGATCATGGCCAGCCCGGGTTCTTCGATGTAGGCAACCAGAAGGCCGACCTGCTGTTCACCTGGATCAGTGACCGGCGTCCTCAGCACCGCGAACGAGCGCCCCTCCAGGCTCACTCGGATGCCCGGCTGACGCTCATCCAGCAGCGCCTCGGTGGGATCAGGTCGTTGACCCAGCACTTCGATCACCCGGTGTACGGCCGGCGGCAGTGGCGGCGGCGAATCAGGACGCAGGCGGAAGGGATCCTCGACCAGGAAGCGATCCGACGCAGGCCACGGTTCGTACAGGCTCTGCTGTTCGTCGAACAGAATCTCGCGCTGAGGTGCTGCCTCCAGCAATAACTGGAACTCGTGGGCCGGCATCAGGGCCTTCAGCTCCTCGAGCAGCACCTTGAACGGCATGCTCAGCTCAACGCTGCCCAAGTGGACGCCGCGGTCATCAATGATGGGAAAAACGCTGCGATAGCCCGACACCACCCGACCAACCTCGAAACCGTAGACCGGTTCAAGCTCGGTATTCGCCCGCCGGATGGATTCGCGCATTTCAAACAAGTTGTCTCCGAAACGCGACGGATGGTGAAAGCGCAGGAAGCTGTCGCCGTTGGGCCGGTGGAAATGAAACTGTCGAACCCCGCGCTCAAGCATGCGCTCGTAGGCTGGGGTCAAATGACGAAAAAGATCCAGTCGAGCCTGGGCGATGCGCTCAGGGTCCATCGCGGCCTGCAGGATTTCCAGCGTCCGCGGGTTCAGCACGTATTCTTCGAAATAGGTCGCCACGCTGTTGCGCTGAAGCGCCTGAGTGGCTGCCCAACTCACCGACAGGGTCAACTGGTTGCGCTCCATCAGAGCATCAATCGACCGATCACGCTCGGCGGCCAGAAACGCCCAGGTCAGCGCAATTGTAAGCAGTCCGCCCAGCACCAGGCCGAGCACCAACCGATAGCGACGGGCTGAGCTGACTTCGGCCGGGTCGGGCCCGCTCACGGCGCAACATTCTCGAAATAGGGGGCGGAAAAGACGCGCATGGCCTCCAGACGGTACCCCAGCTGCTCATCAAAGCGCACGAAACCGTAGCGCCCGTTCTGCAGTCGCGACAGCTGTCGTGAATCAAGCGCCATCAGGGCCTCGCGCAAGTGGCCGAGCTCTTGCTCGGCCAGCTTGCCGGCAGGACTCACCAGGACAAATCCCGGCACCGGATCAGAGCTGGCCAGGATGCGCAGCCCCAGATCGAAAAACCGTCGCGCCACGCTTTCCTTGAT
The DNA here is from genome assembly GCA_036353315.1 of Wenzhouxiangella sp. GTDB lineage: Bacteria > Pseudomonadota > Gammaproteobacteria > Xanthomonadales > Wenzhouxiangellaceae > Wenzhouxiangella. Next base: position 5,593 of record JAZBOC010000052.1, read on the forward strand.
CACGCCGAGCGGATGCAGTTCACGCAGAACAGCCAGCGCCACATCGTCATGCGTCCCTCGATACTGCCCACGGAGCTGGTTGGGATCCAGACCCTGATCGGCCAGCAGGGAAAACGTGACGGTCGGACCACAGGTGGACTCTGGGCGGGTCATGGCGACCGGGGACTGTCCCGGCTTGCGCTCAATCTCGGCCAGCGACTGGATCCCGTCGACCGGCGCTACAACCACGCAACGGTAGTCGGCGCGCCCGTCCGGTTCACGGAAACTGGCCACTTCGTTCAGCCGTGACATCCGTTCCTTGGCCAGCAGCAGGGGCAGCGGACCCAGCTCGACAAGATCGACTTCGCCCCGAGTCAGTCCGTCGAGCAGGGCAGCATGATCCGGATAAAGTCGCATCTCCACGGGGCGATCAAGCAACTCGGCCAGAAGATCGGTCAGGGGCTGGTTGCTCGCCTGGGTCTGGGCGAGGCTTTGCATGGGCAGTGGCGCAAAAATCAGGCTCTCGGCGCGGGCCGGAGACCCCAAACATACAAGCAGCAAGACCAGCCAGGTCGCGATAAACCCTCTTATTGACTCCATCGTCGAATTATATCGGCAAAGCCTGATATTAAGGAGCCTCTGAATAACTCTGCGCGGAGCGCGTTTCCATCGGAAAAGCCGCAACGAGTCATCCCGCAAAGACACCGACGGGTCGATCATTAAAAAAGCCCGCTCACGGCGGGCTGTTTTGATCATGGCGGAGAGGGAGGGATTCGAACCCTCGGTACGGGATAAACCGTACACTCACTTTCCAGGCGAGCCCGTTCGACCACTCCGGCACCTCTCCTTGCAACCTGGACCCGGCGACGGGGCAGAATCCGCCGCGGGTAGCCAGCTATTGTAGCGCAGAGCGAGAGATCAACCAATCCCCGGTTCGGCACTTCATGGACTGATGGCATTCTCGCCGCGGGGCGGGATTTTCTGGGCCTCGGGTTGAATCACCGGCTCAGTCTCCATGCGCTCCAGGAGGATCTCTATGGCCTGCTCCAGCTGGGCGTCCTGGCCATTCCAGCTCGCCACGGGCCGGTTCTCAACCACAATGTCGGGCACCACACCGAAGCCTTCGACCAGCCAGCGGCCTTCGGCGTCGAACTGCGGGGTTTGGGCAGCCCGCATGACGCCGCGATCAACCAGGCGGTTGGTGTCGCTGAGCCACACGCCGGCACCGGCAGTCCGTTGCCCGATCACCGGACCCAACCCCAAGGTCTTGACGCCGGCCGCGAAAGTCTCGCCATCGGAATACGTCAGCGGATCCACGAGCACGGCCAGATGGCCGCGGAACGTCTGCTGCTGGTTCCAGAACGGCTCACCCACCGGTCGCTGCCAGAACATCCAGGCGCGGCGAAGCAGTTTTTCGATGATCCAGCTGTCGATGTTGCCGCCGCGGTTGCGACGCACGTCGATAATCAGGCCTGCGCGGTCGATGTTGGCGTAGAACTCGCGCGCGAAGGTTGCGATGTCGTTGCGCCCCATGGCATTCAGATGGAGGTAGCCGATACGCTCCCCGGCCCGCGCTTCAATCGCCTCGCGCCGGCCCTGTATCCAGTCCTGATAGCGCAAGCCCCAGTCACCCCAGGCGCTGACCGGCTCGACGACGGCGCTGCCTTGCTCGCTCCCGCGCAAATAGTCAATGCGCACCTGTTGCCCGGCCTGGTGGTTGAGCTGAGCCGAGAGATCCGCCAGCGATCGAACAGGGCGCCCGTTGACCGCGGTCATCACGTCCCCAACCGCAAGACCCGCACCGGGCCGGGCCAGCGGTGAGCGGTCGGCCGGCAGCTCTGGATCGCTGCGGTAGACGCGAGTAATGCGCAGGCCGCCCTCGGCCGGTTCGAACTCACCCCCCAGAAACGCGGGTGAACCGGCTTCCGGCTCCTCGGCATAGTCCCCGCCTCGTACCTGCGAGTGCAGCACCCCCAGCTCGGCCACCATCTGACCCAACAGGTCATCAAGCTCCCGCCGATCGCCCACGCGCTCAGCCAGCGGCGCATAGCGGTCGCGTACGGCCTCCCAGTCCTGGCCGCGCAGATTGGGATCGAACAGCCAGTCGCGCTGCATGCGCCACGCATCGACAAACATCTGACGCCATTCCTCTGCCGGGTGCACCGGAAGGCGCCAGTCATCAAGTCGGACCTGATGCGGACCAAGCTCTCCCGGCGGCTTGGCCTTGGCATCGACGATGTACATCGCGTCACCGGCGGTCGAATAGAGCAGCCGCGAGCGATCAGCCGACAACTCGTAAAAACGCACGCCCGAGGCGAAGGTCTCCAGCGACGGCTGGTCGGGCGCAAAATCGATGGTCTTGAGCACGCTGCCGCTATCGTCGCGATCAATCAGATAAAGCCGATCGTCGGCAGCAGCCAGTGCGCTGTAATTGCCCGCCGCCACGCTGACCTCGAACAGGCGATCTGTCAGGCCGCTGAACGCGATCGACGGCAGCTCATCGCCGGGGGAGTCGGCCTCGACGCTCAGCTCAGTGCGCCGGGCCAGCGGGAAGACATTGCCGGACTGCAGCGCGTAGGCATAGATCTGGGTGCGCCGATCAAACATCGGGCCCAGGTTGCGGTCGCCCCAGGGGCTTGCGGGCGTGGCTCGAAAATGACGGTTGGAGAGGAAATACAGCCATCGCCCGTCGGGGCTGAAGGTCGGCGAGAAGCTCTCGTAACGGTCGCTGCTGAGTACGTGGGCGGTGCCTTCGGGCACTTCGATCAGCACCAGCTGGCGGCGCTGGATGGACGTATCGGGCCGGGTCACCGCCAGGCTGAGACTGTCCGGGGCCCAAACGATGTCGTCATAGCCAGTGCCGCCGGAGTCTTCCAGCAAACGGTTGCGGTTGTTGCGCAAATCCAGTAGCCAGAGTCGGCCCGGGCGGTCATCGTGGGCGATGTAGCGACCGTCTGGCGAGACCACCAGGCGCCCGCGCTGGGTCTCGCCGTCGTCGGTCAGGGCCTCCCCGGTGCCGCTGCCGTCGGCCGGGAAGCGCCAGATCTCCTGCTCACCGTCACCGACAACGATGGCATAGACCCAGTCGCCATCGGGGCTGAGCACCGCCTCGCGCGCCCGGCTGAGCTCGGGTAGCGGCAGGTCGATGCGCCGCAGCGCCCCGGTACCGGCCAGGGTGACCTGACCACGGGCGGTGATTGCGACCCGACCGGCGTCCGGTGCCAGGCGGGCGCTGTCGAGAAACGACAGCGGCTCGGCCAGCCAGCGGGTCAGGCCCAGCGAGCGATCACTGGCCAGCCGGATGGCCAGCGCCCGGTCTTCGCCCGCAGCGATGTCGAAAACGCGCAGATCCGCCCCATGCTGGTAGACGATGCGCCCGTCTGCCAGGCTGGGCGAGCGCACCTCGAAATCCTGATGGAAGGTGAGCTGCACCGGGTTACTGCCATCGGCATCGAGCCGCCACAGGTTGCCGGCGCCGCCATTGGCGTCGCTGAGCACGTAAAGCTGACCGTCCCACCACATCGGCCGCTCGAGATTGCCATCGAAGTCAGGCAGCAGGCGCTCGGCCTCCTCGTCGCGCTCGGGGTGGAAGCGCCACAGCTGAGCCATCGCGCCTCCGCGGTACTCGCGCGCATTGTCGGCGGTCAGCGCCAGGCCAAAGCGGGTGAAATAGATCGTCCCGTCGACAGCGAAGGCCGCTTCGCGCGCATCCATCAGCGGCAGTTCGCGCACGGCTCGAGTCTCGGGATCGACTGCGCGCAGAACCATGAACCAGGCCGGACCGGGCACGGTGTTGGTGGCGTAGAGCACCTCGCCGTCTGGCGTCCAGCCCTGGACACTGACCTGGCCGCTTTCAAATGTCAGTCGCTTCGGCTCACCGCCGCTGACCGGCATCACGTAGACCGCCCGCCCGCCGCCGTAGCTGCCGTTAAAAGCCAGCCACCGGCCATCGGGTGAAATCGCCGGCTCGAGCTTGGGTTCGGCATGGGTGGTCAGACGCGCTGCGATGCCGCCGTCGGCGGAGACCGTCCACAGATCGCTTTCTGAAACAAACACGATTCGATCCTGACCAGCGGCCGGTTGATGGTAGTAACCGGTTGCCGCGGCGCGAGATTCGGCGAGCAGGAGAAGACACGACACACACACAAAGACAGTGGCAAAACGCATGAACAACCTCAGATCAGGTGCAAAATCAGCAGCGAACAAGGATACCTCGGGCAATGACCACGACCGGTCGGGATTTTCTTTCGTCCATTCTCGGATTTTGAGAAACTGTACATTAATATAGTTTTTCAGACTTACCACGAAGGAGCACCCGCTCATGTCGGACGCACAGCCTCTGCAGCGCCTGCTCGACCAGCGCAGCGATCTGTGGCGCGGGCGTCGTCGGCCGCGGTCCCGGACCGCAGCCAGCGGCAGCGCCGAACTGGATGCCTGGCTGCCCGACGGCGGCTGGCCGCGCGGGCACCTGATCGAGCTGCTGCCGACCTGCCTGGGTAGCGGCGAGCTCGACCTGCTCGTGCCGCTGCTGGCCGAACAGACCCGACAGGGACAGCCCATACTGCTGATTGCCCCACCGCTGGTGCCCTGCCCACAGCGCCTGCATCGGGCCGGTATCGCCCTGGACAGGCTCATCGTGGTTCGCACGCCTGACCAGGCCCTGTGGGCAGCCGAACAGAGCCTGAAGAGCGGGGTCTGCGGCAGCGTGCTGGTCTGGCACCCGCGCGGGCGAGTCGATGCCCGCTCGATTCGCCGCCTGCAGCTGGCCGCCCGCGACAGCGACGCACCGGCCTTTGTCTGCTATCGCCCGAACCAGCAGCCGCCGCCGTCGCTGTCGGCCCTGCGCCTGGGACTGGCACCGGGTCCGCAGCTGACCCTGCTGCGCGGCGACGGCCCGCCCCGGACGCTGCACCTGGGTCGAGCCAACGTGATCGAACTGGCTGCCCGCCGCCGGCGGAGCACATTGCCACCATGAGCGGACCTGCTCGCGCCTCGCTGTGGGCCGGGCTGTACTGCCCTGGCCTGCCGCTGAGTGCGGTCTGGGACCCTCAGCCCGGCATCGGCCCGGTCGCGGTGCACAGCCATCAGCGCGGTCAGGCGCGGATCTTCCAGGCCGGGCGCATCGCCCTGCAGCACGGCGTGCGAGCCGGGATGAGCCTGAGCCAGGCACTGGCCCTTCTGCCCCAGCTGCAGACACGGCCGCGCAACCCGACCATGGAGCAGCGCGCGCTCGAGCAGATCGCCCTGGCCGCCTATGGCCACAGCCACCAGGTGGTGCTGGCCCCACCCGATACCGTGCTGCTGGAAATCGCCGGCAGCCAGCGCCTGCGCGGCGGCCTGCAGCCGCTGCTCCAGCAGCTTCAGGAAACGTTGGTGGCGCAGGGTTTCCGGGTGCGCTGCGGCACCGCCGTGGTGGCGGCCGCCGCCCGTTTGCTGGCCCGCGTAAACCAGCACGCTGACTCGCCGGAGAGCCTGCAGCGTACCCTGGACGCGCTGCCGATCGAAGCGCTGGGGCTGGCGCCAAACCAGGAGCAGGCCATGACCGGCTGCGGTCTGCACCGGCTGGGCGAACTGGCCCGCATGGGCGCACCGGAACGCGCGCGCCGCTTCGGCGCCGGCCTGAATGCCGAGCTCGATCAGCTCTACGGCCGCCAGCCCACGCCGCTGGCCGGCTGGCAGCCGCCGGAGCGCTACCTTCAGCGCCTGGAGCTGCCCGTGCCCAGCGACCGCAGCGAAGCCCTGCTGTTTGCCGGCAACCGCGCGCTTGACCATCTCGGCAGCTGGCTGGAGGTGCGCGATCGCGCCCTGACCGCCCTGCACATCACCCTGGAGCGCGAAGACGCCGGCAATCCGATCGCCCTGGGCCTGAGCCTGGCCCGGCCCGGATTCGACCGGGCCCGACTGCTGGAGATGCTCTCCCTCAAGCTCGACCGCATCCGTCTGCCGGCAGCGATTGCCGCGCTGGTCCTCAAGGCCGACACGACGCTGGAGCATCGACCGCCCCAGGCCGACCTGTGGGACGGCCGCAACCGCGGCGACGCCTGGCCGGCCCTGCTTGATCGTCTGCGCGCCCGCCTCGGTGAGCAAGCCTTGAACGGCATCGCCCCACAGGCCGACCACCGCCCCGAGCTGGCCTGGCGTTGGGTATCGCCCGGCACAACCCGCCCCTGTGCCGAAACCCGGCCACGACCGACCTGGCTGCTGCCCGAACCGCGCCCGTGCCGGCGCGCCGACTTTCGCCTCGAAGACGGCCCGGAGCGGATCGAGGCCGGCTGGTGGGACGGCCAGGATTGCCGCCGCGACTACTGGATCGCGCGCGACAGTCGTAACCGACGGGTATGGATCTTCCACGAACATGAACCGCGCTCGGGATGGTTTCTGCACGGGCTGTTCTCCTGACTGATCTGAGCTGCCGGCATTGTTCGTTATCATGCCGCTTCAGCCTCCGATCATTCAGTCGAGATGACGCCCGACCAGATCACCATCCTCGCCATCCTGCTGGCCACCATCGGCCTGTTCATTTGGGGCCGCTGGCGCCACGACCTGGTCGCAGCCGCCGCGCTGCTGGCCTGCGTGGTCGCCGGGCTGTTGCCGGGCAGCGAGGCCTTCGAAGGCTTCGGGCACCCGGCGGTGATCACGGTGGCCTGCGTGCTGATTCTCAGCCGTGCGCTGCAGGTGACCGGCGCGGTGGATCTCGTCACCGATCGGGTTCTGCCGCGCAGTGGTCCGGCCTGGGCCACGACGGTGGGCCTGGTGATCCTCGCCGCGGTACTGTCGGCCTTCATGAACAATGTCGGCGCGCTGGCCCTGCTGATGCCGGTCGCCGTGCAGATCGCCCAGCGCCACAAACTGCCGCCGGGTCAAGTGCTGATGCCGCTGGCTTTCGGCTCCATCCTGGGCGGAATGACGACCCTGATCGGCACCCCGCCCAACCTGATCGTTTCCGGCTTTCGCGCCGATACGGGGCCGGGCTCGTTTGCCATGTTCGATTTCACCCCGGTCGGACTGAGCGTGGCCGCAGCCGGGGTCGTCTTCGTTCTGCTGGTCGGGCGATGGTTGATCCCGGTGCGCGAGCGGGCCGATCTGGAGGACTTCGACGTTGGGGAATACCTGACCGAGGCGCGCGTCAAGAGCGGCTCGAAATCCGTCGACATGCGCCTGGCCGAAGCCGAGCGCAAGATCGAGGAAGATGGTGCTCAGATCATCGGCCTGATCCGTAACAAGGACCGGATTCGCAACCCGCACGGCAACCTCAAGCTGCGCGAGGCCGATATCCTGCTGATTGAAGCCACCCCCAAGGCGCTGATTTCGGCCCTGAACCAGCTCGACATTCAACTCGAAGAAGACCGCGAAAGAGCCAGCCTGCCGGCTGAGGACGTCGAGCAGGCCCAGAAAACAGCGGAAAAACTGGCTGAAGAAAAAAGCAACGCCGATGCAGACCGCGAGGAGCCGTCGGAAGACCGCGCCAGTGAAGATGAGGACATCATCCTGATGGAGGTGGTGGTGATGCCGATATCGTCAACCATTGGCCGCTCTGCCAGCAGTTTGAAACTGCGCTCGCAGCTGGGCATCAACCTGCTGGCCGTCTCGCGCCATGGCCGCCGCACCACCGCTCGGCTGCGCAGGCTGCAGTTCCGACCCGGTGACGTGCTGCTGATGCAGGGACCGCGCGATGCGCTGATGGAATTTTCCGCCAATCACGGTTGCGTGCCGCTGGCCGACCGCTCGCTGCGCATTCCGCGACCGCGCCAGGCCATGATCGCGGCCCTGGTCATGCTGGCAGCCGTCAGCGGCGCGGCGTTCGGCCTGCTGCCGGCAGCCATCACCTTTGCCGCCGGCGTCGTGGTCCTGGCTGTCACCCGTGTGATCCCGCCGCGCAAGATCTACGATGCCATCGACTGGCCGGTCATCGTTCTGCTGGGCGCGCTGATTCCGGTCGCCGGGGCTATGGCCTCCACCGGGACTGCTGACCTGCTCGCCAACCTGCTGCTGAACCACGCCAGCTTCGGATCGACCGTCGTGGCGCTGGGCCTGATCCTGGTCGTGACGATGACTCTGTCAGACTTCATGAACAACGCCGCCACCGCGGCTGTCATGTGCCCGATCGCCATCAGTACCGCCGAGACGCTGGGTGTCAACTCGGATGCTTTCCTGATGGCGGTAGCCGTCGGCGCCTCGTGCGCCTTCCTGACGCCGATCGGCCACCAGAACAACACCCTGATCCTCGGCCCCGGCGGTTTTCGCTTCGGCGACTACTGGCGGCTGGGGCTACCGCTGGAAATCATCGTGGTCGCGGTGGGTGTGCCGATGATCCTGCTGGTCTGGCCGCTATGAGGCCAATCGCCGCCGCCATCTTCGACATGGACGGCCTGCTGATCGACTCCGAGCCGCTTTGGCAGGACGCCGAACTGGCGTGCTTTCAGCCGTTAGGGGTACCGATCACGCGCGAACTGTGCCGAGCCACCGCCGGACGGCGCATTGATGAGGTCGTCCGGCTGTGGCACGATCGCTTCGGCTGGGAGGGTCCGGGCATCGACGAAATGGTTGCGCGCGTGCTCACCGAGGTCACCCGGCTGATTCTGGAGCGCTCCAAAGCCCTTCCGGGGGTCTACGAGACCATGGATGCGCTAAGGGAGCGCGGTATTCCCATGGCGATTGCCTCATCCTCGCCGCCGCCTCTGATCGAGGCGGTCGTCGAAAAGCTCAAGCTGGCCCCCTACCTTCAACTGACCCATTCTGGCACCCACGAGGAACGCGGCAAGCCAGACCCGGCCGTTTTCCTGACCACTGCGAACAAACTCGGGGTCGCACCCGAACGCTGCCTGGTGTTTGAGGACGCCCCGGCCGGTGTGACCGCCGCCCGGCGGGCCAGGATGCGGGTGGTCGCCGTACCCTCAGTCTTCGACCGGACCGATCCGGCCTTCGAGCAGGCCGATCTGGTGCTGGGAAGTTTGGTGGAGTTTGACTTAAATTGCTGGATTTAGAAGGTGGGGCGGCCGCTGGGTTGCCTCGCCAGGATCCATTCAGAACCATTCATCAGAGCCGGCCGTCGGGTCGGCGCTGGACGGCCTTTTTGGCGCAGCCGAAGCGCGCAGCGTCAGGCGGAAAAAGGGCTGCAGCATGTTTGAGCGCAGGCAACGGAGGGCTTGCGGTTTTCGGCGCAAGCCGAAAGAAGCGAGTCCGGAGTGCCGTTAAGCGCGTGCAGGGGACCGGCTACCGCATCGCGATAGTCGGCCAGCCATCAGAACGTCCAGCGGCGACCCGACAGCCGACCTCTCCTAATCCCGGCTTTGCGGATTCAACCGATCATGCAGATACGCGTAAATCAGCGCGCTGATGTAGGCGCTCTGCTTAAGGTTGGCCGCTCCACCGTGCCCGCCTTCGATGTTCTCGTAATAGAGCACGTCGTGGTCCTGCTCAAGCATGCGGGCAACGAACTTGCGCGCATGGCCAGGGTGAACCCGATCGTCGCGGGTCGAGGTGGTCACGAAGGGCGTTGGATAGTCCGCCTCGGCGGTCAGGTTCTGGTACGGGGAATACTGGCTCATGAACGCCCAGTCGTCCGGATCGTCCGGATTGCCGTACTCGGCCATCCAGCTGGCTCCCGCGAGCAGCTTGTGGTAACGCTTCATGTCCAGCAACGGCACCTGGATGATGACCGCGTTGAACAGATCGGGACGCTGCACCATGACCGCGCCGGTCAGCAAGCCGCCGTTGGAGCCGCCCTGAATCCCCAGATGCTCGGGCGAAGTGATGCCGCGCTCAATCAAGTCTTCGGCCACCGCGATCAGATCATCGAAGACCCGCTGGCGATTCTCGCGCAGGCCCGCGCGGTGCCACCGCGGTCCGAATTCCCCGCCGCCGCGGATATTGGCCAGGACGTAAACCCCGCCGCGCTCCAACCAGGCCGAACCGATCGTGCCGGAGTAAAACGGTGTGCGTGCGACCTCAAAGCCACCGTAGGCGCCAATCAGGGTCGGATTGGCGCCGTCGGCCTCGAATCCAGCCGGCATGACCACGAAATACGGTATGCGCTCGCCGTCGGCCGAAGTCGCGAATAACTGCTCAACGGCCATGCCCTCGCCATCAAAGCGGGCCGGCTCGGTCCGGATCTGGCGACGAGTGTCGGCTGCCGCATCGGCCTCGTACAGGCGTGAGGGCGTCAGGAAGCCGGTGTAATTGAAATAGAAACCATCGGAGCGATCATCCGTGCTGACCACGCTGATGGTGCCGAGATCGGGCACGTCCAGCGCTTTGCGGGTCCAGCCGTCGTCACCATGGCTAAAGCGCAGTAGTTGCCCGGTCACGTTGTCCAGGATCGAGACAATCACGGTGTTTTCGGTCGTCGAGACCCCGTTGACAGCCTGGCGCTCATTGGGCTGAAACAACAGCGCGAAATCCGGCTCGCCGGCCAGAACTGATTCCATGTCGGCCGCCAGCAACGCGCCCTGAGCGAACTCGGCGCCGCCAACCGACCAGTCCGACTTCAGCTCGATCAGCAGCTGGCCGTCAATGATCCCGGCAAGGTTGGCGTCATCAGGCACATCGATGCGCGTGGTCTGGCCGTCGCGCAGGATGTGATACTCGCGGGTAAAGAAGGTCGGCAACACCACGATCAAGTCCCACGGCGTCTCGCCGTCCCAGACGCGACTGCCCTGGACCAGCACCGCATCGCGCTCGACCTCGAACACCAGCTCGGCCTGCTCGCGCGGCGTGCCCCGCTGCCAGATGTAGACCTGGCGCGGATACTCCGAGGTCGTCATCTGCTCGGGTTCGAAGGCCGGCCCGAAGAACACGCTGTCGCGATCGCGCCAGCCGATGTAGCTCTTCGATTCGGGCAGCACGAAGCCGTCTTCGACGAATTCGCGGGTTTCCAGGTCGAACTCGCGCCTGACGGCCGCATCGGCCCCGCCGATGGACAGCCCGATGATGCAGCGGTCGTAGTCCGGGTAGCGGCAGCTGGCGCCGCCCCAGACCCAGTTCTCGTTTTCGGTCTCAGCCAGCGCGTCGACGTCGATGATGGTGTCCCAGGCTGGCTGTTCATTGCGGTAATCGGACCGCGAGGTCACCCGCCAGATGCCGCGAACGTGCTCGGCATCGCGCCAGAAGTTGTAAATCTGTCCGCCCCTCAGCGAGGGATAAGCGATCCTGTCCTCGGCGGTCAGGAGCTCCAGATTGCGCTCGTGGATCGGCGCAAACAGCGGATGGCCTTCGAGAAATTCTACCGAGCGCTGGTTCTGGGCGCGCGCCCAGTCCAGCGCCTGTTCACTTTCGACTTCTTCCAGCCACAGATAGGGGTCCTGGCCGTTAGCGGTTTCAGAACCCATGGCAGCCACAGGCCAGGCCAGTATCGCGGTGAGTAGCAACAGGATGACGGTCTTCATGTTGGTTCAATGGATTAGCGTCTTTGAGTCAATCGGAGAGAGTGAAGTTCGGGTCGTTTTAATCGAAGCGCAAGTGCTTGACCGAGCGACCCTCGTTGGCGATTTCCTTGAGCGAATCGATACCAATCGCAATTTGACTGTCAACAAAGCGTTCGGTGATGATGCGGTCTGAGGCATCAGTTTTGACCCCGTCGGGCACCATGGGCTGATCGGAGACCAGCAGCAGAGCGCCGACCGGGATCGAATTGGCGAAGCCGACCGTGAATATGGTGGCCGTTTCCATGTCGATCGCCATGCAGCGGGTCCGGCGCAGGTACTTCTTGAAGGCACGATCGTGCTCCCAAACCCGGCGGTTGGTGGTGTAAACCGTGCCGGTCCAGTAATCCTTGTCGTGGTCGCGAATCGTGGATGAAACGGCGCGCTGAAGCTTGAAGGCCGGGAGCGAGGGCACTTCAGGCGGAAAATAGTCAGTGGATGTTCCCTCGCCGCGAATTGCGGCAATCGGCAGAATCAAGTCGCCGAGTTCGTTCTTTTTCTTCAGCCCACCGCATTTTCCCAGGAACAGAACCGCCTTGGGCTTGACCGCAGAGAGCAGATCCATGATGGTCGCAGCATTGGCACTCCCCATCCCGAAGTTGATCATCGAAATGTTGTCGCAGGTGGCATTGCGCATGGCTTTATCGCGCCCGTGCATCTCCACACCCATGGCGGCGGCGAACTTTTCGACGTAGTTATCGAAGTTGGTCAACAGGATGTGCTTGCCGAAATCTTCCACGGCGGTGCCGGTATAGCGCGGCAACCAGTTGTTGACGATGCTTTGCTTGTCTTCCATTCTTTGCTCGATGTCCTTGTTGTTATTGTTAAGCTCAATGATTGTAACGTCGACGACGTTATGAGGGCGTCTTGGTTCCAACCGCCATAACCTGCTGACCTTCAGCGATCGCGGCGGTACACTGCGACCTGGAAACTTCACAGTAGCCCCCGCATGCGCTGGATCGTGCACAAATTCGGCGGCAGCAGCCTTGCCGATGCCCGCTGTATCGACCATGTCGCCGGCCTGATCGCCGCGCGCGACGACGAGGCCCAGGCCGTGGTGGTCTCGGCCATGGCCGGTGCGACCAACACCCTGCTGGCCGCAGCGGACGACGCCGCCGCCGCCCGAGCCGGCTGGGAAGACAGGCTTGAGGGCCTGCGTCAACAGCATCTCGAAACCGCCGGCGAACTGCTCAAGGAGCATCCGGTGCTGCTGAACTCAACGCGGTCAGCCCTGGAAGAGCGCTTCGTGACCCTGCACCAACTCCTGTCGAGCCTGGCACTGATGGGCTCGGCCCCGACCGAGGCGCTCGAACTGATCTCGGGTCACGGCGAGCTACTGTCAGCCCAGCTGCTCAGCGCCCGCCTTCAGGCCATGGGGCATGAAGCCGAGTTTGTCGACGCCCGCGACGTCCTGAGAACCCGACCCGCCGCGCTGATGGTCGCGGTGGACTGGGAGGCCAGTCAGCGCCAGATGAACGCGATTCTGACCGAGCGTCCGGCCCGCCGCTACGTGATCACCGGCTTTATCTGCCGCACCACCGAGGGTCGCATTTCGACCTTGGGTCGAAACGGATCCGACTATTCCGGCAGCATTTTCGCCCGACTCCTCGGGGCCGGTGAAGTTCACATCTGGACCAACGTTGACGGTCTGCTGTCAGCTGACCCGAGCGCGGTGCCGCAGGCCGAGCTGCTTGAACATCTGTCCTATCGCGAAGCCTTCGAACTGGCCTATTTCGGCGCCCGCGTGATTCACCCCCAAGCGCTCAGCCCGGCGCTGGCCTGCAACATTCCGGTCTTCATCCGCAACACGTTCAATCCCGACTGCCCCGGCACCCGGATCGACTCGTCCGGCCACCCCGGCATGCCCGTCAAGGGAATCTCCGGCATCGGTGATATGAGCCTGATCAACATCGAAGGCGCCGGCATGATCGGCGTCCCCGGAACGGCTGAGCGTATCTTCAGCGCGCTGCACCGGGCCGAGCTGTCAGTGTCGATGATCTCCCAGGGGTCTTCCGAGCATTCGATTTGCGTCGTGGTGCCGGCCAGCGCGGGCGAGCCGGCCCGCGCCATCCTCGAGGAAGTGTTTGAGCGCGAGCTTCGCCATCAGCAGATTCATCGGATTGCGCTGGTTCCCGATATCCGCATTCTGGCGATCGTCGGCGAAGGCATGACCGGAACCCCCGGTGTGGCCGCCCGCCTGTTCACCAGCCTGGCCCGGGCCGGGATCAACGTCCGGGCCATCGCCCAGGGCGCGTCCGAGCGCAATATCTCCGTGGCGGTGGACGAAATTGACGCCGAGCGGGCCCTGCGCGCCATCCACGCCGGATTCTATCTGTCCGACCAGACCCTGTCGGTCGGCCTGATCGGTCCTGGCCAGGTCGGATCGGCCCTGGTGCGGCAGATTCTGGGCGCGACCGAGCGACTGAAACGCGAAGCCAACCTCGACCTGCGCCTGCGCGCGGTGGCCTCATCCAGTCGCATGCGTTTGAGTCAGTTCGGCCTGGGCCTTGCCGATCAGGACAATCCGCTGGGCGAGAACCACGAGCCGCTGGACCTCGATCGGCTGGCCGACTTCATCGATGATGACCACCTGCCTCACGCAGTCGTCATCGACTGCACGGCCAGCGACCGCGTCGCCGACCACTACCTGCAATGGCTGCAGCGCGGCATCCACGTCATCACGCCCAACAAGCATGCCGGCAGCGGCGACTTCGACCGCTACCGTGAGATCCGAGGCCAGCTCGAGCGCGCCGGCGCGCGCTGGCGCTATGAAGCCACCGTGGGGGCGGGTCTCCCGGTCATTCAAACGCTGCGCGACCTCATCGATACGGGTGATCAGGTGATTCGCATCGACGGTATTTTCTCGGGAACGTTGGCCTACCTGTTCAACCGCTTCGAGCCCGGCATGTCGTTCGCAGCCTTGGTGCGCGAGGCGCGCGAGGCCGGCTATACCGAGCCCGACCCCAGGGACGACCTGTCGGGCACGGACGTGGCCCGAAAGCTGGTGATCCTGGCCCGCGAGATGGGCCAGGAGATCGGCCTGGACGATGTGGTTGTCGAGAGTTTGGCGCCTGAGGCCCTTAGCCACGTCAGCGTGGATGATTTTCTGGCCGGCCTGTCGGACTACGACCAGTCCATGGCCGAACGCCTGGCGCAGGCGCAGGCCCAAAACCACGTCTTGCGCTACGTCGCCTCACTGGATGACCAGGGGCGCGCCGAAGTCGCCCTGAAGTCCCTGCCGATCGACCACCCGTTCGCCCATCTCGCCTTGACCGACAACGTGGTCGCTTTCAAGACCCGGCGCTATCGCGACAACCCGCTCATCGTCCAGGGACCGGGCGCCGGACCCGACGTCACGGCCGGCGGGGTGTTTGCCGACCTGCTGCGGGTTGCAGTCAACCTCGGGGCGCGCTTGTGACCTCACCGCGCCGCGCTTCGGCCTTCGCCCCGGCCAGCGTTGGCAATGCTGCGGTCGGATTTGATCTGCTCGGCTTTGCCATCGAAGGCGCAGGCGATACGGTTCACGCCTGTCGCTGCGACGAACCGGGCGTGGTCATCGACGACATTCGCGGCACCGTTCCCGATCTGCCACGCGCGGCCGAAAGCAACACCGCCGGCCGCGCGGTGCAGTCGCTGCTGGCCGCGCAAAGTGCGAATTTCGGGGTGCGCCTGGAAATTGACAAGGGCATTCCCCTGGGCTCCGGCTTGGGCGGATCGGCTGCATCGGCTACCGCAGCGCTGGTCGCGGTCAACGCCCTGCTCGACCAGCCGCTGGCCCAGGCCGATCTATACCCGCATGCGCTGGCCGGTGAAGCCGTGGCCTCAGGATCGGCCCACGGTGACAACGTCGGACCGCAGCTGCTGGGCGGACTGGTTCTCGCCTCACCCAATCACCTGTTCCGGATCCCGCTGCCCGAAGGCCTGGTCGCGGTGGTGGTCCACCCCAACCACGTCGTCGAAACCCGAGCCGCGCGCGAGGTTTTGCAGAGCGGGTTCGGCATCGCCGAAATTGTCGCCCAACAGACCCGCTTGGGGCTGTTCTTGGCCGGTTGTTATCGGGGTGAGATTGAGCTCATCGCCGCCGGCCTCGCCGACGGACTCATCGAGCCGCGCCGCGCCGGCCTGATTCCCGGTTTCCGCACCGTCAAACAGGCGGCTCTGGACCACGGCGCGCTGGGCGCATCAATCTCTGGAGCTGGACCCAGCGTATTCGGCTGGTTTACCGAGCGGGATTCGGCCCAGGCAGCCGGTCAGGCCATGATTGCCGCCTTCGGACAGGTCGGCATGGCCGCCCGCGCGCTGGTATCCACCCTGAACGCCCCCGGCGCGCGCCTGGTCAAGCAAGGAGAAAGCCGATGCGCTACCTGAGCACGGTCGGCCAGGCGGAACCGGTCGATCTCGATACTGCGCTGCGCCGCGGCCTGGCCCCGGACGGCGGGCTCTACGTACCCGAGCGCATGCCGGAGATTCACTTTTCCGACCTGGCCGACTGTCGTAACCTGGCCGAGACCGCCCATCGGGTGCTGGCACCTTTCCTGTCCGAAAGCAGTCTGTTCGACGCGCTGGAAGAGATCACCCGGGAGGCGCTGGATCTACCGCTACCGCTGATCGAGTTCGAGCGCGGGCGGAGCTGGATGCTGGAGCTGTTCCACGGCCCCACCGCTGCCTTCAAGGACTTTGCCGCCCGCTTTCTGGCCGCCTGCATGGCCAGGCTGCGCGCGCCTGATGAACCGGTGCAAACCATCGTGGTGGCGACGTCCGGCGACACCGGAGGCGCGGTCGCCGCGGCCTTTCATCAGCGGCCCGGCTTTCGGGTGGTCATTCTTTATCCGAAGGGCCGGGTGTCGGCACGCCAAGCGCATCAGCTGGGCGCCTTCGGCGACAATGTTCACGCATTCAGGGTCAGCGGCGATTTCGACGATTGCCAGCGTCTGGCCAAGCAGGCGCTGGGTGACTCAGACTTGGCCGAGCGCCTGCGCCTGACCTCGGCCAACAGTATTTCCATCGGCCGTCTGCTGCCGCAGATCACCTACTACGCCCACGCCAGCGTCCAGCTGTTTCGCCGCACCAGCACGGCCGCCGACGTGATCGTGCCGACCGGCAACCTGGGCAATGCCTTGGCCTGCGTCCTGGCCCGGCGCCTGGGCCTGCCGATCGGCGAAGTTGTCCTGGCGACCAACGCCAACCGCACGCTGTCGGAGTACTTCAGCGGCCAGGACTATCGTGGCCGACCGGGCTTGGCCACCCTGGCCAACGCCATGGACGTCGGCGACCCCAGCAACTTCGAGCGCCTGGCCTGGTTTTATCGCGATCGCGACTTGCGCGATTCCGACATCCGTGCCTTCAGCGTCAGCGACGAAGTCATTCGTCAGACCATTCGCGAGGTGGACAAGCAATACCACATGGAAATCTGCCCGCACACGGCCTGCGCGATCGAGGTCCTGCACATGCGCAGACGATTCGGCCACTATCGCCCCCATATCGTGGCGGCCACCGCCCACCCGGCCAAATTCGATGAAGTGGTCGAGCCACTCCTGGAGCGAACCGTCCAGCCGCCACCGGCGCTGACCGAGCTGCTGGCGCGCGATAGCGAGGCCGAGGACCTGGCCGCCGACTTCCCGCTGTTGCGCAAACGTCTGCTGCAGCTCGTGAACTGAAACGCGAGCTCGCCTCGAGCTGAACCTTAACGATCCATCGACCGCTCGACCGAGTGCAGGCACTCGAGGAGTCGGTCGCGCAGCTCCAGCAGGTGCTCGCGCGTCGCGCCCGGCTGCGCGGCCGAGCGTCCCCGATGCGCGTCAACAAGGGCACGGCCTACTTCGTGAACCTCCTCGTGCAAGTCATGAATTTGCTGAACTTCTTCGGACCCCAAAAGCAGCGAACCCGAGTTGTCTGAAAGCCAGCGACCGAAAGCGCAGTCCGTAGCCTCGAGCGCGGGTGGCCGATGGCCGCCGTCGAGAAACTCAATGACCCGAGTGACCCAGGCGCGATGCTCAACCGTGGCAAAAATCAAGCGCAGCTGGGCAGGGTTTTTCGGCGGGCGCTCAAGCCAGGAATCGCTGGGGCGCCAGGTGCCCATCCATTCGGGAAAGTCGGTCGCCGGCATCGGCCGGGCAATGCCATAGCCCTGAGCCAGATCGCAGCCAAGATCCAGCAGGATATCGCCGTGGCGAGTGGTTTCCACGCCCTCGGCAATGGGTATCCGATCAAACGCACGCGCCAGGCCAAGAACGCCATTGAGAATGGCCAGATCTTCAGGGTCGTCGAGCATGTCGCGCACGAAACTCTGATCGATCTTGAGGATCGCCGCCGGCAGGCCCTTCAAATAGCTCAACGATGAGTATCCGGTTCCGAAATCGTCCAGGGCGCACGTCACACCCATGGCTTGGCATTGCTCGAGGATAACGGAGACCTTGGACATGTCGGCCAGCGCACTGGTTTCCAGTACCTCGATCTCGAACTGGTTGGGATGCACGCCGGGAAAACGCTCCAGCGCGTTGCGCAGACCGGAAACGAAGCCGTCCTGCTGGAGCTGACGCGCGAACACATTGACGCTGACGGCAAGGTCCAGCCCGCTCTCGTTCCACAGCGAGACCTGGCGCAGCGCACGCTGGATCACCCAGTCGCCCATATCCAGGGCCAGATCATCGTTTTCCACCAGCGGCAGAAACTGGCCCGGCGCCAGCAGTCCGCGTTCAGGATGCCGCCAGCGAATCAGCGCCTCGGCACCAAAAACCTCACCGGAACGCATGTTCACCTTGGGCTGGTAGTACAGCACGAACTCGTTGTCCGCGAGACCCTGGCGAATCCGCTGCTGGCTTTCATGCAAGCCGCGAGTGGCCTGGTCCTCGGCGTGGTCGAAGAACTGATAGCGACCCTTGCCGGCCTGCTTGGCCCGGTACATCGCCTGATCGGCCTGGCGCACAAGCTGGTCTGCGTCGACATCCTCAGGCTGCGGGAAGAACGTCACGCCCAGGCTGGCCGTGATTCGTATCTCGTCATCACCCACGACGATGGGCGCGCTGATGCTTTCCATGAGCCGGTTGAGCAGCGACTCGGTTTCACCTTGATCGGTGACGTCCAGCAGCACGATCACCAGCTCATCGCCACCCAGACGAGCCACTGAATCCCCCGCGCGCAGGGTCGCCAGAACTCGCTCGGAGACCCGCCGCAGAAGTCGGTCACCAAAATCGTGCCCAAAGGTTTCATTAATGCCCTTGAAACCGTCCAGATCCAGATAAATCACCGCCAGACCTGACCCATGGCGCTGCATCTGGGCAACGGCCTGCTTGAGTCGATCCGCGAGCAGACGGCGATTGGGCAACCCGGTCAGCGCATCGTAATTGCTGGCATATTCGACTTGCCGCTCGTGCTGCTTGAGATCAGAGACATCGTTGATCAGGGCGACATACTGCAGCGCCCGACCGGCGTCGTCGCGAACCGCGGTGATGGTCATTTGCTGCGGATAAAGTTCGCCGTTCTTGCGCCGATTCCACATTTCACCCGACCAGTAGCCTTCGCGTGCCAGGGTTTTCCACATTTCTCTATAAAAACTCGGACCATGCCGACCCGAGCGCAGAAAACGCGGATTGCGCCCCACCGCGTCCTCGCGCAGATACCCGGTCATTCGACTGAAGGCCGCGTTGACCTCCATGATGACGCCGTCACCATCGGTGATGATCACGCCTTCCCTGGCGTGGATGAACACCGTGGCCAATTGCTCCAGACGCTCGTTGCTGCGCGCCAGCGCTTCGGTCTTTTCGCGAAGCTCCAATTCGGCCCGACGGCGCTCGGTAATGATCTC
>JAZBOC010000053.1:0-29515 GCA_036353315.1 Wenzhouxiangella sp.
ATGAGCTTCCGCAGCGCCGGTATGGACGGCCTTTGCGAAGACGAACTCTGAATCCTACACACCCCAGATAGGAGTCCTGATGATGATGCTCAAGCGCTATCCAGCCCTGATTTTGGCCCTGCTGCCAGCGATGACCCTGGCCGATCCCGATCTCGATCCGCTGGTCGGTGAGTGGTCGATCTCGACCACCGAGGAGCCGGGCGATTGTGCCGATACGCGCATGTTGTTCGATCTCGAGGGTGACTATGACTTGCGGGTGGCCGAGGAGGGTCGCTGGAAACCCTTGTTCGGCGGCCAGTGGTCGCGCGACGGCGGGTTTGTGACGATGCGCCATGCGGCTGGCGCCGAACGCTTCGAGTTCGAGCTGGAAAGCGATCGGCGCATCGTGCTGGTCGGCCTGGACGGTCCGGTTGATCGCGCGCTCGGAGTTGGCTACCTGGATCTGGGGCGCTGTTTCGCGCCCTGATTGTTCGATAGCGCCTTGGCGTTCGGAGCTTGATCAATCCCCGCCTTCAGCGCGCTCATGGTGCGCGCGCAGCCAGTCGTTGATTGCATTGGCCAGCATGCCGGCACCGCCGCCAGAGACTGCCCAGCCGGTCAGCGGCACTTCGGTGGCCGGCCGGGTGTTGGTGAACAGCAGGTGTAGTGTGCTGGTCGGGCGTGACGTGCTGCCGGAACTGCCCGAGCCGCTGCGCTCATGACGCCGACTGACTGCAACCGAGGCAGAGTCCAGGTGCTCCAGCGGCAGTTGCTGGCGTTTCTCTTCGAACATGGTGGTGCGCAGGATGCGGACCGTGCCTTCCCGGGCATCCAGCCATAGCCGGGTGCGTTGGGTGAGGAAGTAACGCCCGCCGAACACCAGCCCGGCGATCACGGCGCCGGTGGTCAGGGCATTGACAAATTCACCACCGAGCAGCAGCGCCAGGGTGAACAGGCCGCCGGCCAGCGCAATCGGCGCGGTCATGAACAGGACGATGAAGCGCGGGATTTCGATCAGGATCTCGAGTTCTTCGGGGGTGTTCTTGACAACGTTCATTCGAGTGCTTCTCCGGCGGGCTCTGTACCTGGCTGGTGCTGGTTTAACCAGCCCTTGATCGCCTCGGCCGCCTGCAGCAGATCGGCCGGGTCGGGCTTGAACAGTTGGATCGGGTGGCGCTCGCTGCCGAAGCGGAGCACCAGTGTTGGCTCGGCGCTGCTGTCGGATTCGCGGTAACGGGTGTCGACCTCAGCACCGGTCAGATCGTCCAGGGGGCGCTCGCGGAACGTCTCCCCGAATAGCGAGATCGTGGTGATACGCAAGATTCCAGTGCCACGGTCTGCGCTCAGGCGCACGGTCAGGAAGATCTGGGTCAACCAGACCCAGGCGATGGCCAGCAGCATCAGGCTGGCGATCGCCACCCCGGGGAGTGCGCCGTCAATCAGCGCCTTGAGCAAAAACAACAGCAGCGCAGCGCAGACAATGCCCAGACCGACGATCCAGTTCATCGGACGATGTTCAAATTCGAGCCGCTCGGGGCTCAAGCCCGTGATGTTCAAGCCGACTTCTCCAGGGCAGTAGGCGGATCAGGAACGGCCGGGCTTGTTGTGCCGTCGTTTTAGCGTGCGCTGCGGTTGTCGAGCAGCGCTGTGAACGGGGCGGCTTAGTCGTCGGTTGCACATGAGAACAATCGACCGCTGAGCTACTGACTAGCCCCAGCCTCGAAGCGGTCGCAGAAGATGCCGTCGAAATTGCCTCGGCACGAAGCGATCGAGCGGCTGTACCAGCTTGAGATCGCACCCCAGCGTGCGCTGCTGCTGGTGTTGGGCCAGCGTGTGGCACCGACCACTGCAATGCCTCCCCAGAAATCCACCGAAGCACCGAAACTGGTGAAGGTCGGATCCGGTTCCTGCAGCTCGGTGGCCCGCGCCCAGGTCCCGGTCTGGTTGCCGACAAAGAAGCTGGCTCGTCGCGCACCGTTGCCGGGTGCTCCGACCAGCAGCACGGGATGGCGCAGGCGCAGGCTTGCGGAGAAATTGTCGATCGAGTCTGGGGTCAGCGCCACGGTCTTGCCGACCAGCCCCCAGCCCTCGCTGCCGCCCAGGTCGCGGCGGTAGGTGAAAAAGGCGCCGCTGTTGTTCACCCCGCTTTCGGGCTGGCCACAGGAGGCGCAGCCGACCACCGCGATGGCCCCGTCGAGTGCGACCGACCAGCCGAAGCGGCGGCTGGCCAGGACCGGATCCGGATCCCTCAGCGTCTTGACATGGGTCCAGCTGCCGCCGCTGCGGCGAAAGACGTAGGCGCCGCCGACGATGGTGGTCTCGCCCTCAACCAGAATCGTGTCGTTCAGGGCCCCAACCAGCACGGTGTCGCCCGACACGGCGACCTGGGCGCCGAATTCGAACGAACTCTGCGGCAGTGGCGCAATCAGGGTGGCCTCATGTCGCCAGACGTTATCCGCGCCGCGGCGAAACAGGATCACGGAGCCGGCATTGTCCCGAATGACGCCGCCGAGGTTGATGTTGGTGGTGTCATCACCGATCGCCAGCAGGTCGCCGGAGATCGCGATCGATGAATCCAGGTCGCGTACGTCTACTCCGGTCGTCGATGGAACATCGGTGAGCCTCAGTAACTGGCTCTCGATCCAGGTGCCGTTGTTGAGTCGATACAGGCGTACTTCGTCGCCGGACTCGCCGATCGCTGCCCACTGGTCGTCGGCATCCAGAATGGTGCCGAACAGACGACGCTCGGCCGGTGCCAGCCTTTGCCTGAAGACCAGTTCGCCATTGGCCTGGACTTGGTAACTGTAGACGGCGCCATCCTGGGAGCTGGGATCATCATCATCGGTCCGGTTGCGCGCAGCGACCAGCACAAGGCGGCCGTCGTCGGCAAACCTCACCTGGCTGCCGAATTCGTCGTTGGTGGACGATGGGCCAAACGCCGAGTTGGCGTCGATGAAGTCGGCCCGGATGAAAGTCTGGGCGAGCAGGCTAGAGGAAGAAACCAGTAAGGCAAACGCGAACAGAGATTTCATGAGTGATCCCGCTGACGGTGGACGGATGCAAGTCCCGGGTCAGCGCTGGTTGCGCGCCGAGACCGGCTACACCCTCCTTATCGGAAATCAGTCGCGCATCACCTCAGCGAGTGGTCGTTTGCCCGTCGGCAAGCTTGGGCAGCAGATCTCATGCTCTCGGGTTCATGCCATCGGAAGGGATGATTGCCTTGTCCATGCCGGTTCTTTCAGTGGCCGCATCAAGGCTGGTCACTGGCCTCGAAACGGTCGGAGAACAGCGTGTCCGGAGGCGGGATATTCGCTGGCCGCCACGCGCCGATTCGCCAGCTGGCCACACCGCCGGCTGCGGTGAAGTCGCCTCCGACGTATACCAGGCCCTGAAAAGGCAGGAGCGCACTGACCCCTGCGCCACTGCCGAAAGTGTAGTTGGCGCTGACCCCCTCTCCGTCGGCTCCGCCCAGCGCCGCCCACTCCGAGCCCTCCCAGCGGGCGATGCTTTTGGCCGGAATCCCGCCCGCCGAGAAGAAGCGACCGCCAACGTAGAGATTGGAGTTCACCAGGGTCAGTGCATTGACATCAAAGCCGCTCACCCCGTTACCCTGACTACCGGTCAGGGCAGACCAGGTCTGTCCATCCCAGCTCGCCACCCTTTCGGCTGGGACACCGTCCATACTGGTGAAGCTACCGCCAGCGTAAACCGTCTCCCCATCCACCAGCAGCGCGAACACCGACGAGAAATTCGAGGCGCCTGCCCCGCCACTGAAACTGGCCCAGCCGTTGCCGTCCCAGCGGGCAAGCGAATTGACGGTGATGCCGCCGGCCTGGCTGAAGCTCCCACCCACGATCAGATCATTGCCCTGAACTGCCAGTGCCCGCACGCTTGAGCTGGCGCCGCTGCCCAGGGCATGCCATGCCTGTCCGTCCCAGCGCGCAATACGGTTGGCCGCGATACCGCCGACATTGCGAAAATTGCCGCCAGCGACCAGATCGCCGCCATAGCTTGCCAGCGCAACGACCACATTGTCGAAGCCTGTATCGGCATCGGCCGACAGGGCGGACCACTGTCCGCCGTCCCAGCGCGCCAGGTTGGTAGCCGGGATGCCACCGGCTGCGGTGAAGCTGCCGCCCACGATCAACGTGTTGTCGTGCACCAGCATGGCGTTGATGGTGCCGGTGATGCCGCTGCCCAAGGCTTGCCAGCGTTCGCCATCCCAGGTGGCGATGTTGCTGGCCGAGGTTTTCCCAGCATGGGTGAAACTGCCGGCCACGATCAGTTGCTCCTGGAACTCGACCATGCTGGTAATTGAGGTCGCCCCGAAATTGCTAGCGAACAGTCCAGTTTCGGGCGCAGTGGCCGGCGCCACAGCGCTCCACTGTCCACCCTGCCAGCGGGCGAGATGGTTGAACAGCTCGTTGCCGTTCGAGATGAACTGTCCACCGATGTAGAGCCCCTCTGCATCAGCCACCACCGTCGAGACGGGGCGGTTCGGGCCATTGACGTCGTCGGCGCCGGGCAGGGCCGACCAGCCGGACTGTGGATGCCAGCGGGCCATGTTGGACACGGCGACTCCGCCGGCCGAGCTCATCCCCCCAGCCACAATCAGCGCATCGCCAAAGACCTCCAGTGCGAACACGCTGCCCGATGGGTTGCCGCCAATACCGATCGCCTCGCCATCCGGACCCGGCATGGCATGCCACTGGCTGCCATCCCAGCGGGCGATACGGTTGACGGTTTGCCCGCCGGCCTGATCGAAGAGGCCGCCGACAATCAGGTCCGCGCCAAAAGTCTTGAGTGTAAAGGGGATGTTGCTGAGTCCGTTGGGCTCCAGAGCCGACCAGTTCAGTCCATCCCAACCCGCGATCCGGATCGCCGCCTGTCCACCCGCGGTCAAGAAGCTGCCTCCCGCGATCAGCTCGCTGCCATGGCTGGCTAGCGCGAAGACCTCGCCATTGACCCCATTGCCACCGCCCTGGTTGACCAGCCCGCTGTAGCTCTCGCCGTTCCAGCGGGCCATGCGGAAGGCGTTGACCCCGCCCGCCCGGGTGAACGATCCGCCGATGAACAGGGCGCCATCGTGGACGGCCAGAGCGCGAACGTTGCCGGGTACCCCGGCTCCCGGCACCTCCCAGTCAGCGCCGTCCCAGCGCAACAGCCCGCGCTGCTCCAGGGGGAGATCGATACCGGCCATGGCGGTAAAACCGCCTCCCACGTAAAGACGGTCCTCGAAGACCGCCAGGGCCTCGGCAGCACCCTCGGCGCCAATGCCGCGGGTCCCGGTCAGCGGCTGCCAGCGCTCGCCGTCCCAGCGGGCGATCTGGCGGACCTCTCGATCCCCGGCGGTGTTGAAGTTGCCGGCCACGATCAACTCGCCCCGAAACCAGGTGCTGGCCGAGACCCTGGCGTCCAGCCCGGGTCCGTGAAAGAGTGCTTGCCAGCCGGCTGGCGTGTTGGCCAGTGCATCCGTGGCCAGCACCAGGCCGAGGCCGAACAGGCAGGTGAAAAAATAACGAGGTCGGATGATCATCGAGCGGCTCCAGTCCATATTTGGCCCGCCGGTTGAATCCGGCGGTTGACTGAATTCCTATCGGATTCTGAGCACCAATGACCTCATCGCCGCTGGGTTGTGACGGAGTTTCCTACTCCGAGAATGATCTGGGCTTTGGTCACAGGGCCGCCAGCCGCTGCCGGATGGCGCTGACCTGGGGGTCATCTTCGCCGCGGCCGAGCTGACCGGTATAGATGCTGACCGCCTGTTCATATTCGCCTGCCGCGTCGACCCGGCGCTGCTGGGCGAGCAGGCAATCGCCGAGCTCGATCCGGGTGATGCCGATCAGGTTGAGCTGCTGGTTGGCTTCCAGGATGCGAAGCGCCTCGCGCAGAAACGGTTCGGCCTCTGCGGGCCTGGCCAGGGCGTTGAGCGTGCGACCGATGCCGTACTGGGAGTAGGCGCGGCGGAGGTGGTCTTCGGGAACGACTGCGCGCACCACTTCGTCGACCCGGCGATAGGTAGCCAGCGCTTCGGGATAGCGCTGATGGTCGCGATACATGCCGGCCAGGTTGTTCAGGAGAATGATCGCGACCGGATGCAGCTCGCCGCGCGCGAGCTGGTAGCCTTCGGTGGCGCGTCGGCCCATCTCCAGGCCTTCCTCAGCATGACCGGCGGCGCTCAAGACCATGGCCAGGTCGCCCTGGTGCTGCAAAAGCTGCAGATCCTCCGGATCGACCTGGCTCGCCCGGATTTCAACACCCCGGCGCATCCGTTCGATCTTGAGATCGATGTCCTGAGTGGCCAGGCCGAGATCAAACAGGGTGCGCGCACTCAGCAGGTGGCTCGGCCCCAGAGTTTGGGTATAGATCTCATGCGCCTTGGCGATCAACCCGGGTGCGGACTGGCGACCCGGATGAGAACTGTCGGAATAGCGCAGGTACAGGAAGCCAAGATCCCAGTAGCTTTCTGCGGTGTCCGGATGGTCCTCGCCATGCAAACTGCGACGCCTTTCCAGCAGATCCAGGAACATCTGCTCGGTCTGCTGGAAGTGCCGGCGCTGCTCGCGCAGCGCCATCGCATGGCCTCTAAGGGCCGAGAGCGTGTCGGGATGATCCGGCCCGAAGCGCTCCAGCTGCAGGCTATGGATGACATGGCGGGCGCGCAGGGCATCGTCGGCCAGTTCGAAGGCGATCAGGGCGTCGGCCAGTTTCTCCAGCAGTTCGACCCGGGTTTCCGGACGGGCGCCGACTTCGTGGATGACCTTGTCCACGGCGGTGTTGAGGATCGAGCGGGCGTCGATGCGGTGGCCCATGCCGGCATCCGGATCGGCCAGCTGCATGAGATCCTTGAGCACCGTGGTGATGGCCTGGGCCTCGTCACGCTGCTGGCGCGCCTGTTCGGCCTGGAACAGGGCCACGGCGGCGGTCGTGGCCAGAACGGTAAAGGCCAGCACCGTCATCGTGAAGCCGGCCCGGTGACGGGCGATGAACTTGCCGGCGCGGTACCAGCTGCCGGCAGCGTGTGCGCTGACCGGCAGGCCATCCTGGAAACGCTGCAGATCGGCCTGAAACTCGGCGACCGTCCCGTAGCGCTGTTCGGCATCCGGCTGCAGGGCCTTGCCGCCGATGGCATCGAGATCGCGACTGAAGTCGGACGGGTTAATGCCGGCGGGCAGGGTCGATGATGCCGCGACCTGTGACAGGCTGGGCCGCGTCAGGCTCTGTACGCTCTGGACCATCTGGCCCAGTGATCGTCCAGTCAGCTCCAAAGGAACCCGTCCACACAACAGCCGATAGGCCAGGCAGCCCAGGGCGTAAACGTCGCTGGCTGCGGTGACTCTTTGACCCAGCAACTGCTCGGGGGCGGCATAGTCGGGCGTCAGGCGGGCACCCAGCGGCCCGGTCAGCTCACCGTCACCGACGTCCTCGAGCAGCTTGGCGATGCCGAAATCCAGCAGCTTGATGCGCCCCTCGCGGTCGACCATGATGTTGGCCGGCTTGAGATCCCGGTGCACGACCAGGTTGCGATGGGCGAACTGGACCACCCGCATGACCTCGACTAACAGCTCGATGCGCTGTTCCAGGTTCAGGGCGAGACGGTCGCAGTAGTCGGTGATGCATTCGCCGTCGACATACTCCAGCACCAGGTAGGGCGAACCGTCTTCCATCGTGCCGCCATCGAGCAACTGGGCAATGCCGGGATGGTTGAGCCCGGCCAGGATGTTGCGCTCACGCTCGAAGCGGTTGACCAGCTCGGGGTTGTGCAGCGCCCAGGGCAGCAGCTTGATCGCGACCTGGCGCGAAAAAACCCCGTCGGCCCGCTCACCCAGGTAGACAGAGCCCATGCCGCCACGGCCCAGCGGACGCAGGATCCGCCAGGGTCCCAGGCGCCGGCCGGCCAGGCGACTGTCGGCACGAGCTTGCTCAGCGCTGTCGATCGCGTCGATCAACTGCGGGGCTAGCTCGGCGATTGAAGCCACATGGCTATTGTCGGCAAGGGCCGCGCGAGCCATGGCCAGCAGATCTGGGCGGTCAGCCAGCACCTGGCTGAGCACGGCATCGCGATCGGCTTCGGTCACGGCCATGGCGGCCTGGATCGCCCGGTCCAGCCGTTGCCAGTCCAGTGTCGGTGAAGTCATGGCCCGGGCTTGGCCGGCGCGCAGTGCAGCTGGAACCAGGCCTTGGCCCGGGCCCAGTCGCGCTGGACGGTGCTCAAGGAAATGCCCAGCGCAGCGGCGCTCTCGGGTTCGGTGAGGCCGCCGAAGAAGCGCATTTCGATCAGCCGCGCCAGACGCTCGTCGCTGGCTTCCAGGCGGCTGAGCTGTTGATCGATTTCGAACAGCTGCTCGGCCTGGTCATCGATGGCGATCTGCTGGTGGTCCAGCGAGACCGGACGCACCCCGGCGCCGCGCTTGGCGCTCAGACGCGCGCGGGCATGATCGACGATGATGTTGCGCATGACGCGCGATGCGGTGGCAAAAAAGTGCTGCGAGCTGCTGTAGCTCAGGGCATTACCGTCGATCAGCCGCAGGTAGGACTCGTGCACCAGCCCGGTGGTGTTGATGGTCATGTCGCCACCGGCGCTGCGCATGCGCTGCCTGGCGATCACCCGGAACTGCTGGTAGACCGCTTCGAACAACTGGTCAAAGGCGGCCCGATCATCATTCTCGATCGCCTGGAGTAAGCGCGTCAGTTCGCCGTGCTGCTCAGCGGCGCTCGCTATGGTTGCTGTTGATGGATCGCAAGATTCCATGCCTTCTGCTCAGGACTTGTCCCTGGCGGCCTGCCGACCAGGTTCGCAACGGACATCGGATCCTCGCTAATCTAATCGAAAAGACTGTCATCGAACAAGCTCGCTGGCCTGAACCGATGCTTGGCGGTCTTCGATCAGCAGCGCTTCGAGCGTGCTCAGCCGTGCGTGCAGGTCGGCGTTTTCGGTCTCGGCCTGTTCCAGCCGCACGGCCAGTTCCTGGACTGCGGCAATCGAGGTGATCAGCGCCGGGTGGACGTCGACCTGCAGGATCTCACCTTCGGCTGTGTCTTCCTGACCGGGCAACGTCTCGCCCGAGTACTTGACCGCTTCGGGAAAGACGCGCGCGAACTCCTGGGCGATGACGTTGAA
Organism: Wenzhouxiangella sp.; assembly: GCA_036353315.1. GTDB lineage: Bacteria > Pseudomonadota > Gammaproteobacteria > Xanthomonadales > Wenzhouxiangellaceae > Wenzhouxiangella. Next base: position 9,101 of record JAZBOC010000053.1, read on the forward strand.
GTAGCGTCCCGCACCGACATCCGGATGCGCCCTTCGATAGGAGTCGGTGTAGCGGAAGGTGACCGGGCGGATCTGCATCAGCCGCTCCAGCGCCGTCGATTTCCTGCACATCGCCCGCCGCGTCTTCCCCGATCGTGCCACGCAGAGCTCTCGCCGTACTCCCGCGACCGTGCTGAGCTTCCCCGTCGAGTTGTTTTGATTTCCTCCACCGACAGTACTCTGGGCGCCTTTGGCCTCATTGCTCGGTCTCCTCGACCGGCCGTAACCGCCAAAAGCACCCTTTGCCGCGCCGCCACCGGCTGTTGCGGAAGCACCGGCCCGGTTGAAATCTCCACCACCTACCGTGTTGGGCCTGATGGTTTCCGGTCCGTGAAAGCCCAATGGGTCCGTCCCCTTTTCAATCGAAAACCGAGCCTAAACCTTGCCGTCCCGGTTGAACCTTGCCTACAGGCAGCAAGGACTCACGCGCGGCACTTCGTTTTCCGCGAAACTAGTGCCCATGAGCACAGAGATCACCCATCTTCCTTTCGAGCAGGTTCCGCTGCGCACCTACGCCGAGCGCGCCTACCTGGACTATGCCATGTACGTGGTGCTGGATCGTGCCTTGCCGCACGTCGGCGACGGCCTCAAACCGGTCCAGCGGCGGATCATTTACGCGATGAGCGAGCTGGGGCTTTCGGCTGCCTCCAAGCACAAGAAATCCGCCCGCACCGTGGGGGATGTGATCGGCAAGTTCCATCCGCACGGGGATTCGGCCTGCTACGAAGCCATGGTGCTGATGGCCCAGCCGTTCTCCTACCGCTATCCGCTGGTCGACGGTCAGGGTAATTTCGGCTCGCCGGATGATCCCAAGTCCTTTGCCGCCATGCGCTATACCGAGTCGCGCCTGGCCCCCTACGCCCGCACCCTGCTGGCCGAGTTGGGTCAGGGCACGACCGACTGGGCGCCCAACTTCGACGGCACCCTGAAAGAGCCGAAGCTTCTGCCCGCGCGCCTGCCCAATCTGCTGCTCAATGGCGGCCAGGGCATCGCCGTGGGCATGGCCACCGACATCCCGCCGCACAACCTGCGCGAGGTGGTCGCGGCCTGCGTGCGCCTGCTGGAGAAAAAGACCGCCACCGTGGCCGAGCTGTGCGAGCACATCCAGGGCCCGGACTTCCCGACCGGCGGCGAGATCGCGACCGCGCGCGAGGACATCCTGGCGATCTATGAGACCGGCTACGGCGGCATCCGCCAGCGCGCGGTGTGGGAGCGCGAGGGCGAGGAGATCATCATCACGGCCCTGCCGCACCAGGTGTCACCGGCCAAGGTGCTCGAACAGATCGCGGCCCAGATGCAGGCCAAGAAATTGCCCCTGGTGGCCGATCTTCGCGACGAGTCCGACCACGAGCACCCGACCCGCCTGGTGATCATGCCGCGCAGCAACCGGGTCGATGTCGCGGCATTGATGGATCATCTGTTCGCCACCACCGACCTGGAAAAGTCGATTCGGGTCAACCTGAACGTGATCGGCAACGATGGCCGGCCCGGGGTGCGCAACCTGAAAGAACTACTGACCGAGTGGCTGGCGTTCCGACGGGCTACCGTAATTCGGCGGCTGGAGTTCCGGCTCGATCAGGTGGTGGACCGCCTGCACGTGCTCGACGGCCTGCTGATCGCCTTTCTCAATATCGACGAGGTCATCCACATCATCCGCACCGAAGACGAGCCCAAGCCGGTGCTGATGGCGCGCTTTGGCCTGACCGGCACCCAGGCCGAGGCCATCCTGGAGCTCAAGCTCAGGCATCTGGCGCGCCTGGAAGAGATGAAGATCCGCGGCGAGAAAGACGAGCTCGACGAAGAGCGCCAGCGCCTTGAAGCGTTGTTGGACTCGCCGAAAAAGCTGACCCGCCTGATCCGCGACGAGTTGCTCGAGGATGCCGAAAAATATGGCGACGAGCGGCGTTCGGTCCTGGTTCAGCGCGAGGCCGCCCAGGCCCTGAAGGAAACCGACCTGGTCACGGCCGAACCGGTCACGGTGGTCTTGAGCGAGCAGGGCTGGGTGCGCTCGGCCAAGGGTCACGAGATCAAGCCCGAAGAGCTCAACTACCGCTCCGGTGACGACTTCCTGGCCGCCGCGCGCGGGCGCAGCAACCAGCTGGCGTGCTTTCTGGACTCGACCGGCCGCAGCTATTCCGTATCGGCCCACGAACTGCCCAGCGCGCGCAGCCTCGGCGAGCCGTTGACCGGCCGCTTCTCACCAGCACCCGGCGCGGTCTTTCGCACCCTGGCTATCGGCGCGCCCGAGGACCGGGTCCTGGTCGCCAGCGATGCCGGCTACGGTTTCGTCACTCAGCTTGAAAACCTGCACACCCGCCAGAAAGCCGGCAAGCAGCTGCTCAGCGTGCCCGAGGGTGCCGACGTTCTGGCGCTGGCGCCGGTAGCCGAGGCCGAAGACGGCGTGCTGGTCGCGGCCACCACCGCCGGCTACCTGCTGGCCTTCTACTTAAGCGAATTGCCCGAACTGGCCCGCGGCAAGGGCAACAAGCTCATCCAGATTCCGCCCAAGGCACGCAAGGAAGGCGAGAAAGTCGCCGGCGCCATCGCCATTGCCGCCGGCCAGGACTGCCTGGTCTGGGCCGGCCAGCGCTACCTGCGCTTGAGCTGGAACGACACCGAAAACTACTGGGGCGAGCGCGCCCAGCGCGGTCGCAAGCTGCCGCGCGGTTTCCAGAAGGTGACCAGGTTGACCCTGGCTGAATGAACTTCGCCGTCCTGGCTCAGAGCTCATGTCACCGCAGATGAACGCGGATGAACGCAGATGACTCGTCTCATGACGGGGAAATTGGAGCCCGAAGAGAGCGCCGCCTCGCGTTCAGACTACCGATACGCGCGCGCCTGCAGCTCGAACAGCTGGGCATAGCGTCCGCCCAGCGCCATGAGGGCTTCATGGCTGCCCAGCTCGATGATGCGGCCGTGCTCCATGACCGCGATCTGGTCGGCCCGGCGCACGGTCGAGAAGCGGTGCGAGATCAGGATCAGGATCTGGTTTTCGGCCATGGCCTGGAAATGCTCGAAGACCTCTGCCTCGGCCTTGGCGTCCATGGCCGCGGTAGGTTCGTCGAGGATCAGGATGTCGGCATCCGAGCGCATGAAAGCCCGGGCCAGGGCGATCTTCTGCCACTGCCCGCCCGACAGTTCCTGACCGTCCTTGAACCATCGGCCCAGCTGGGTTTGGTAGCCGGCCGGCAGTTCGGCGATGAAGGCGTCGGCCAGGCCTTTTCTGGCCGCTTCCCGCCAGCGGTTCTCATCGTCGAAATCGCGCACGTCGCCGGCGCCGATGTTGTGCCCGACCAGCCACTGGTAGCGGGCGAAATCCTGGAAGATCACGCCGATGCGGTCCTGCAGGGCGCGGCGCTCCCAATCCTTGAGCGAGGTACCGTCCAGGCGGATGTCGCCCTGCTCGACCTCATACAGACCGGCGATCAGCTTGGTCAGGGTGGTCTTGCCCGAGCCGTTCTCGCCGACCAGGGCCAGGCTGGTGCCAGGTTTCAAGTCCAGCTGGATTGCATCCAGTGCCAGCGTCTCGCTGCCAGGGTAGCGAAACGAGAGGTCTTGGATTTCCAGGCCGGTCCCGGGTGCCGCGCCCTGGCGGACGCCGCCTACGCGCTCGCGCACCGGCAATTCGAGAAACTCGTACAGGCTGCTCAGGTACAGGTAGTCCTCGTACATGCCGTTGATCGAGGTCAGGCTGGCGCTGACGGCCGACTGGCCCTGGCGGAACACCATCAGATACATGGTCATCTGGCCCAGCGAGAGCTGCCCGGACACGGTCGCCAGCACCACCCAGGCAAAAGCGGCGTACAGCGTGGCCGTGCCCAGCAGACCCAAGGCAAAGGCCCACCAGCCGCGGCGGATGGTCAGCGCCCGGTCTTCGCGGAAGATCTTGGCGAAAATGGTCCTGTAGCGCTCCAGCAGTTTCGGGCCCAGCCCGAACAGCTTGACTTCCTTGGTGTAGTCATCGCGCGCGAGCACCGATTCCAGGTACATCATTTCGCGCGTCTCGGGCGAGCGCCAGCGAAAAAGGCGAAAGGCCTGGCCGGCAAACTTCGCTTCGACGAAAAAGGCCGGCAGGCCGCCCATGATCAGCAGCAGGACCGCCCAGGGCGAGAAGGCCAGCAGCAGGCCGCTGAAGCTCAGGATGGAAATGCCGTTCTGGATCACGCCGAAGGTTTTCTGGACCAGGGCCAGCGGCCGGGACGAGGCCTCTCTGCGTGCGCGGGTCAGGCGGTCATAGAACTCGGCGTCCTCGAGCTGGGCCAGCTCAAGCTGCTGGGCCTTTTCCAAAATCATGACGTTGACCCGCTGACCGAGCTGGGCCCGGAGCAGGTTGTTGCAGATGTTCAGGCCGGTCTGCGCGGCGGCCATGGCGGCGACCAGCAGCGCTTCCACCGACAGCCACAGCCAGACTTCGCGGGTGGGTGCATCGGTCTGAATGGCGGCGACCACGCTGTCGACCAGCAGCTTGCCGACCCAGGCAATGCCGGCCGGCAGCAGGCCGGCGACCAGGGTCAGGCCCGCCAGGGCGAAGGTCAGCAGCGGACTCGTGGCCCAGACCAGCGCAAGCGCCCGCCGACCGTAGGTCAACAGGGAGCCGAACTGCGTCAGGATGCCGCCGGGCAGCGCGGGATCCGATCGAGCATCGGGCATCAAGATCGGCTCATCCGACGCTGATGGTCTTTTTGGGTCATGCGCTTTCAGGTTTGTCGGGCTGCAGGATTGGATCGCGCACCAGCAGTTGAAGCATGAGTTCCACGCGCCGGTTGCGCGCTCTTCCTGCTTCACTGGCGTTTTCGGCGATCGGCCGATCCGAGCCGAAGCCGCGCACCATCAGGCGTGCCTGGTTGATGCCCATATTGGCCAGGTGCTGGGCAACCGATCGGGCCCTGGATTCCGACAGCCTGCGGTTGAACTCGGGGTCGCCCACATCGTCGGTATGGCCGCTGATCACGATCAGGGTTGCGCGATATTCCGCCAGGATGGTGCCCAGAAGATTAACCAGCACGGCCGCCTCGGCGGTCAACTGCGCACTGCCGAACTCGAACCCGATCTGTCCGGGAAAGGTCACGAGAATCGCTTGGTCGCGGTAGTCGACGGCGATGCCGGTGTCGGCAAGATCGCGTTTGATCCTGGCTCGAAAGACGTCCATGAAATAGCCGGCCGCCTCCGGATCGACGGCGTCATCGGTTCTGGCCAGCGCCCGGCGCCGGCTTTCGATGTCCGCGTCGCTTCCGATGACCGCAAGCGTCTGGGGTGCTTGTCGGGCGGCAGGCGGTTCGGCGCTTCTCGGCGGGGGTGGTTCCGGCATGGTGCAGCCTGAGCCCATGACCGTCATCAACAACAAGAGCGGCCAGGGCAGGCGATGGTATCTGTGGTTCACTGCTTTCTCTCCAGGTACCAGTCCTTGAAGGCGGGTCCATCCAGCGGTGGACTGTACCAGTAACCTTGACCGTACTTCACCTTGCGTGAGGCCAGCCACGTCACCTGTTCGCCGGTTTCGATGCCCTCGGCAATGACCTCCAGATTCAGGGCGCGCGCCAGGTCGATGATAGGCTGGATGACGCGGCTGGTGACCGCTTCGGTCTGCAGCGAGTCCACAAAGGTCTTGTCGACCTTCAAGGTGTCGAGCTCGAACTTCTGTAAATAGGCGAGGCTGGAAAAGCCCGTCCCGAAGTCGTCGATGGCGATGCTATGACCGCGTTTGCGCAGTTCCATCACCCGGTGGCGAATGCGCTCGGAATCCAGCAGGGCGCGCTCGGTGATCTCCAGAGCGATTCGTTGCGCTGCAACACCGTGGTGGTCGAGTCGCTCCTGCAGGCGCTGACTGAACTGCGGTCGAGTCAGGTCGTCCTCGGTCAGGTTGAGGTGGTACACGGTTTGATCGTCTTCTGGCCAGTCTGCCAAATGCTCGAGCAAGTCTTCCAGAATGGTCAGGGTCAGCCGGGTTCCCATGCCGGCGCGCTCGGCCAGCGGCACGAAAATCTCTGGGCTGACGGTGTCGCCGTTCTTCTCAGTCCAGCGGCCCAGGACCTCGGCGCCAACGCAGCGGCCGGTGTCCAGTTCGACGACAGGCTGATAGACCGCGTGTACTCGCCCACTATCAATGGCCGAGCGCAGCGCGGCTTCCAGGCTGAGCTGGCGACTGAGATAGCGCCAAAGCAGTGCCAGCCAGACCAGCATCAGGGCGAGCCCGATGCCGACAATTCCGATGATTAGCGTGCGGTTGCGGTTCCAGAAGTCGTCCAGGTCCTGGAGGGCAACGACTTCGATCGGAAACAGACTGCCCAATGAAACGCGGCTGACGATACGATTGCCGGCCCGGTCCACCAGCAGGCCCTCGGGCAGTTCGTTAGGCGAGGGGAAAACACCGTTTTCGGGGAAGGCGGACATTTTCAGTCCCTCGACCCAGAGCGCCACCTGCTTGCCGTCGAGCTGTCCGGGTGTGATCAGAAGCCGCGGATCGATCGCGATATCGTGATTGCCGAAGCGCATCAGGAACAGGGCCACATCGCCGGCCGTCGTCGCCGGGCCGGGCCACCAGGCAATCACCCCGGAGTCGTAGATCCGGCTGGCCCGCTCGGGCGTCAGGCGCTGGCCCTGCACAAGGCCCGCCCCGCACAGTCGTTCAGCGGCCTGCCAGTAGCCGATCGCCCTGACGTGAGGCCTGGACAGCGCTTCGTTTTGCAGTTTCAGAAGGTGGGATTGCGAGCAGGGCTCGACGGTCTGTTCGTTCAGTCTGGCAAGTAGATTGCGAGCGTCGACGATGGCCTGTTCGGTCTGAGCCGCCAGATCTTCGGACAAACGGATCAGCCGATCTTCTTCGGCAATGATGGTTTGCTCCCAGATGACCCAGAGGACCAGGGTCACGGGGGCCGCGATACCGACCGCTCCAGCTATGCAAACCAGCCATAGGGCGTTGCGGGTGCTACGCATTTCTCTCAACCCGAAAGACGACCGGGACCATTATCAGCCAGACCGCGGCGCGAAGCCGATGCGGTGTGCGTCTCGGCGTGCTCACCCGGGTAGAAAAAGAGCTCCGAAGACAGCACCAGCCAGCATGGCCACGGCGACCCCGGCAGCCCCCAGCGCCGGCCGCCATCCCAGGGGTTTCAGGTCGCGCGGCCGGATGGCCATGGCCAGGGATGCCATGGCCATGGCGAACAGGAACTGACTGCTTTGGGTGGCGATGCTCACGATTGCCTGCCAGGCTGGGGCCTCGCCCAGGCCGGCTCCATCGATCAGGCTGCGCAGGCCCGCCAGGGCGACAAAGGCAAGGATGAAGCGTGGAAAGGGCACACGCTGCCCGGGCTTGCGGCCGGCGATCATCCAGGCTGCGGCAGGGATCACCACGAGCATGGCGGTGTTGCGCAGCAGCTTGGTCACGGTCGCTGCATCCAGCGTCCCGCTCAGCCCCCAGATCTGCTGATGGGCACTGGCCGCCGCGGTGACCTGGGCGGTGTCGTGGATGGCGCCGCCCAGCACAAGGCCGATCTGGGTCGGGTCGCTCAGCCACAGCGGCAGAAGCAGCGGATAGGTCAGGGTTGCGACCAGGCCGATCAGGGCGACGCAGGCAATGGCATAGCAGGTCTCCGAAGGGGTGGCCCGGATGGCCGGGGCGAGTGCGGCGATCGCCGAAGCGCCGCAGATCGCCGTGCCCACGGCCAGCAGTCCGGCCAGCCGGACCGGCGTGGCCAACAGCCGATACAGAAGCAGACTGAGGCCCAAGCCTAGCGCGATCGAGATCAGCACCAGTGGCAATGCCTGGCTGCCCAGTGACCAGACCTCACCCAGGCTCAGTCTCAGTCCGATCAGGGCGACCGCGGTTTTGAGCAGGAGCCCGCGAGCGACGGCCAGGCCCGGCTCCCAGTGCGGCCGGCGTCCGGCCGGCCCGGCCAGGACCAACCCGAGGATGATGGCCAATACCATCGCCGAAGCGGGCAGGGCAGGGATCGGGCCCGGACCACGCTGCAGTGCGCTCGCCGCGATCCCGGCCACACCGGCGATCGCGCCGGCCACCAACAGTCCGGGCCAGTGCGGCCGCGTCGATGAAGTGCTTGGACTGGCAGCGCCCATGGCCGAATGTCAGCTGATTGAAGCAGGAAGGACCTGAGTGTAGGCCAGTTGCCCGTCCGGGTGGCCGGAAAACATGCTGGGACAGACCGTATACTCATGCCATCAAAGCTGGCCGGAGGGAGGCCATGTCGCGAAAAATACCGCTGCTGGACCTGATGTGGCTGATGGCCGAGACCCAGGCCAGCCCGATCCATGTCTGCGGTCTGATGCTGTTCGAAAAGCCCAAAGGGCGGCCCGGTTTGGTGCGCGAAATCGTCGACAGCTACCGCCGCGAACTGCCGACCGCGCCCTTCGATTGCGTGCCGGACATGGGGGGAACCCATGCGCCGCAGTGGCGCAAGGCGCCTTACTACAACCCGCGCTACCACGTCCAGCACATTGCCCTGCCGACCGGCGCCCGCTACTCGGACCTGCTGCATCTGGTCGGCGATCTGCACGAGACCATGCTTGACCGCGACCGGCCGCTGTTTCGCCTGTGGTTGATCGACCAGGTGCCCGGGCGCCGCTTTGCCCTGTTCGTCAAAATGCACCATGCCATCATCGACGGCGTCAGCGCCACCCAGCGGATCAACGCCAGCCTGCGCACCTCCCGTCGCCAGGGCGTGCCCAAACCCCTGTTCGCAGTCGACGTGCCGGTGCGCAAGCCGCGCCCGCCGCGCGCCCTGGTCAAGCGCTTGCTGGGGATGAGCAGTAGTGCAGCCAGTCAATCCCTGGCGCTGATGGGTACCGTGCGCAAGGGCCTGTGGAGCTGGATGGGCGGTGAACCCAAGGGCAGCGTACCGTTTGCGGCCCATCGCGGGCCGATGAACCAGCCCGTGCTCAACGCCCGCAGCGTGGCCACACTGTCGCTGCCGCTGACCGACATGCGCCGCGTGGGCAAGCATTTCGGTGCAACTTTGAACGACGTCGCCATGAGCGTGATCGACGCCGGTCTGCATCGTTACCTGGCTGAGCAGGGCGAGCCCTTCGAGCATCGACTGGTCGCGATGTGTCCGGTCTCGCTGCGCGAGCGCAACGACGGCTCCGGCGGCACCAAGGTCTCGGCGGTCTTCGTCAGGCTGGGTCTGCCGAATGCCGGGCCGCTGGAGCGTCTTGGACAGATCGTTGAGTCGATGGGCGCGGCCAAGCAGGAGGTCGGTCGGATGAGCAAGGAGACCGCGCTGGGCTATGCGGCCGGGCTGATGGGCATGGCTGGGTTGACCGCGGTGACCTACGTTGATCGGGTCGCTCCGCCTTCGGCCAACCTGGTTATTTCCAATATCCCCGGCTGGGAGCGACCGCTGTACCTGCATGGCGCACCACTGGTCGGCGCTTATCCGGTCTCGGCGATCGCGGTCGGGGTGGGCCTGAACGCCACGGTGATCTCGTCCAACGACCGCATGGATTTCGGCTTTGTGGCCAACGGCGCCAGCCTGCGCAATCTGCCTTCGCTGGCCGAGCACGTGCGCGCGGCCTGGGAAGAACTCGCTGCTGCGACGCCACGCCACTGAGCGCATTGAGTATCATCGGATGATGAGGATGCTTCGGAGCCCTTCAGCCTGACATGGTCAGCTGGCAGACGCGAACCGCCGCCTTGCTGGGTCGTCTGACCGTCCGGCAGTCGCTCAAGCGTGAGTTTTCGGTCACCGAAATGCGCGCCCGGATTCGCGCCATGGAGCGTTTTTTTCCGACCGTTCCCGACGATATCCGAATTGAGCTGGAGCCCGGCCTGGCGCACTGCGACGCCGAGTGGCTGACGCCGGTTGCCGGGCCCACCGAACGCGTCATCCTGCATCTGCCGGGCGGAGCGTTCATGACCCGCTTCGTGCGCGCAGAGCGGCTGCTGTTGGCCCGACTGTGTCGCGCCGCCAATGCGCGCGGCCGGCTGGTTTTTTATCGCCTGGCGCCTGAAGACCCTTTTCCGGCCGGTCTCGAGGACAGCCTGGAAGCCTATCGTCAGCTACTCGACCTGGGCGTTAGGCCGGAGCACATCATCGTCAGCGGCATGTCGGCTGGCGGCTGCCTGGCGCTGGCCTTGCTGCTCAAGCTGCGCGATCTGGGTCTGCCGGCTCCGGCGGCCGGGGTGCTGATGTCGCCGGCCGCCGACCTGACCGATGACTCGGAATCAGGCTCGCGCATCGACAACGCGGCCAGCGATGCGGTGCTGAGCATGGAGCGCGGCGACGATATTCGCCGGCTTTACCTTGGCGGGCGCGTCGAGCTGGTCAATCATCCCTATGTCTCGCCGGTCATGGGCGACTACGATGGTCTGCCGCCGCTGTTGTTCCAGGTCGGCAGCACCGAGATCCTGCTCGATGACAGTCAGCGCTGCGCCGAGCGAGCGCGCTTGGCCGGCGTGCGCGCCGAGGTCGAGGTCTGGGACCGCATGCCGCATGGCTGGCAGGCGCTGTCGTTTGCGCCCGAGTCCGGCCGCGCCATCGCCCGGATGGGTGATTTCATCCGCGAGTGCTGTCCATGAGCAGCCGTCGAGAGTCGATCAACCCGGGTGCTGACTTCATGCAGGCACTGCGGCGCGACCATGCCGGGCTGTCGCGGGTGCTGCGCGAAATTGATACCCAGGCCGCGCTTCTGGTGCGCGAACCGGCCCGGGCGCGGCCGGTCTTGGTGGATGCCCTGCGTTACCTGCTGCGCTATCACCACGCCTTTCATCATCCGCGCGAAGACCGGCTGTTTAGCCGTATCCGGGCGCGCGAGGCGAGCCTTGAAGATTCGCTGGAGCAGCTCAGCGATGAGCACGAGGTCGGTGAGCAACAGCTCGGCAAACTGGCCGAGGATCTGGATCGCGCGCCAGTCGGAGAGCTGCGCGGCAAGACCGGAGAGTTACTGGCCGAGCGCATTGAGGACTATGTCCGCCACACTCGTGTTCACATGCGCAGCGAGGAGACGGTGTTCTACGGTCGGGCCGAGCGCGTGCTCGACGACCAGGATTGGGAAGCGGTGGTGGCAGCCGACGATGGACGCCAGGATCCCATGGTCGACCTGGTCGAAATGGGCAATGAGTATCCCAACCTGGCCGAACAGCTGGGTCTGCCGGTGCGCCATCTTGGTCTGGCCGAGCGCACCGGTCCGCTGAGCGACGAGCTGCGCGCGCAGATGCTGGCGCTGACCGATCTTTACGGCGGGCTGGCTTACGAGGCGCTGGAACTGGGTCGGGGGAACCTGGGCCGGCTGCTGGCCGTGCGCGGGCCGTCCAGCCTGGTTCGTGCGGTGGGAGAAATTTCGTCGGCCAATCTGCGCTTTGCCGGCCAGTGCGTGACGCGACCGCCACGCTGGGCGATCAACAGCACGGCTGCGCTGGTGGTCGCCAGCCTCAAGCCCTACCTGAAACGCGACGACTAGCGGCCAACTAGTCCGAGGCCTTGGTTTCGATGAGCGACAGCAGCAGGCTGTCGGCTTCGACCAGATCTCCGGACTCGACGACCAGGTCCTCGACGGTCCCGTCGATCGGCGCCTTGATGGTCAGTTCCATTTTCATCGCTTCCATGACCAGCACCGCCTCTCCTTCTGCGACCTGCGCGCCCTGCGTGACGCGAATCTCCAGGATCCGGCCCGGCATGGGAGCGAGGATCCGGCCGTCGCCGCCGGTGCCTGCTTGCGCGGCCTCAAAGCGAGCGTGTCGGGTCAGCGTCCAGCGTTGCTGATCCAGACAGACATCCAGCCTGGACGAGCCGTCGGCATGCAGCCACACCGGCAGGTTGCGGCTGTCCAGGCCCAGCCGGAAGCGGGAAGACCCAAGCGCGTCGAGATGCAGGCTCAGCTGTTGATCGGCCAGCGCCAGCTGGTATTCGCCAGCAAACCCTGTGGCCTCGACCTTGGTGCGCAGCTCGCCGGACTCGATGTCCAGCGAACGGCTGGCCGGCGTAGCCAGGCGCCAACCATCGCAACGCGCCCACGGTGAATGGCCGGGCGCGTTGGGTTCCTGTTCGCGCAGCCAGTAGGCGGCCGCAGCGGCGACAACTTCCACGGGCGGCTCGCGACGGGTTTGCACGACCTCCGGTTCGCGGTCGAGCAGGCCGGTGTCGAGATGGCCGCCGGCAAAGGCTTCGGTGGCTGCCAGCGCCTGCAAAAAGCCCAGGTTGGTCGTCGGCCCGGCGATGAAGCTGGCGGCAAGCGCGCGCTTGAGCCGTGCCCGGCAGGCCTCGCGGTTCGTGCCGTGGACGATCAGCTTGGCGATCATCGGATCGTAGTGGACGCTGACCGTGTCGCCGGCATCGACGCCGCGGTCGATCCGAGTCTGTTCGCCTTCGGGCAGGTTCAGGGTCCGGATCCGGCCGCTGGAAGGCACAAAACCGCGCTCCGGGTCCTCGGCGTAAATGCGCGCTTCCATGGCGTGACCCTGGGCTTGAATCCGGCCCTGGCTCAACGGCAGTGGCTGGCCGGCGGCCACGCGAATCTGCCACTCCACCAGGTCCACCCCGGTGACCAGCTCGGTCACCGGATGCTCGACCTGCAAGCGGGTGTTCATTTCCAGGAAATAAAAATCATCACCATCGACCAGGAACTCGACCGTTCCGGCGCCCACGTAGTCGACGGCCTGGGCGGCGCGCACGGCCGCGGCCAGCAGCTCGGCCCTGAGGCCGGGATCCAGGTTCGGCGCCGGGGCCTCCTCGATGATCTTCTGGTGGCGGCGCTGGCTGGAGCAGTCGCGCTCGAACAGGTGGACGGTGTTGCCGTGGGCATCGGCAAAGACCTGGGCCTCGATATGGCGCGGGCGCTCCAGGTAGCGCTCCAGGATCATGCGCTCATCGCCAAAGGCGCTCCTGGCCTCGCGTCGCGCCGCGGCCAGCGCCTCGCCGAACTCGTCCGCCGAGCGCACCACGCGCATCCCTTTGCCGCCGCCGCCGGCCGCGGCCTTGAGCATCAGCGGAAAGCCGACCCGCTCGGCCTCGGACAGCAGGTGTCCATCATCTTGCTCATCGCCGTGGTAGCCGGGGATCAGCGGCACGCCGGCCGGCGCCATCCGGGCCTTGGCCGCGGCCTTCGAGCCCATGATCTCCATAGACTGCGCGCTTGGCCCGATCAGGACCAGCCCGGCCGCTTCCACCGCGCGGGCGAAGTCCGGGTTCTCGGACAGAAAACCGTAGCCGGGATGGATGGCTTCGGCGCCGTGTTCTCGCGCTGCCGCCAGAATCCGCTCGACCTTGAGGTAGGACTCCGAGGCCGGCGCCGGACCGATCCAGGTCGCGGCATCGGCCAGGCGCACATGGCGCGCCCCGGCGTCGGCTTCGGAATAGACCGCGATGGCTTGAATGCCCAGCCGGCGGCAGCTGGCGATGATCCGGCAGGCGATTTCGCCGCGGTTGGCTATGAGGATTTTGCTGAACATGGCTTGGGGTTTAACCGCAGATGAACGCAGATGAACGCGGATAAAAAAAACGCCCTGCCCGTCGGTGGCACAGGGGATGGTTGCGCTTCTCGCGCAGGTTCTCGATCATTTTCCTTTTCATCTGCGTTTATCCGCGTTCATCTGCGGTGCCCTTCTTTTCCGGAACCCAGCTCGGCGCACGCTTTTCCAGAAACGCGCTCAAGCCCTCCTGGCCCTCGCGCGAGACGCGCAGCGCGGCGATGGTCTCGGAGGTGCGGCGATCCAGTTCTTCCGGGTTGTCGTGGCAGGCGCAGACCATCCGGATCAGCGACTTGACCCGGGCCTGGGCCCTTGGGCCGCCGGCCAGCAGCAGCTCGACCAGGTCATGGATGTGACCATCGAGCTGGCCCGGCGGAACGATGTCGGTGATCAGGCCGATCTGGTGGGCGGTTTCTGCGTCGATGCGCTCGCCGGTGAGCATGTAGCGGCGGGCATGGTTGACGCCGATGCGCGGCACCACGAACGGCGAGATCGTGGCCGGGATCAGCCCCAGCCGCACCTCGGTCAGCCCAAAGCGCGCGTACTCCAGGGCCACCGACAGATCGCAGCAGGCAATCAGGCCCACACCGCCGCCGAAGGCATGGCCGTTGACCCGGGCGATGGTCGGGCAGGGCAACTGGTCGAGCCGGCGCAGCATCGCGGCCAGGCGCCGGGCGTCGTCGCGGTTCTCGCTCTCATCGGCGTTGGCCATGTCACGCATCCAGTTCAGGTCCGCCCCGGCCGAAAAGGAGTGCCCCTCGCCGGTCAGGATCAGCACCCGGGCATGCTCCTCAACGACCCGATCAAATGCCTCGCTCAGCGCCGCCACCAGTTCGGCATTGAAGGCGTTGTGCACCGTCGGGCGATTCAGCGTCAACGTGACCACGCCGCGCTCGTCGATGTCGTGCCGCAACAAGTCCGTCATGTCTTTGGTTCCTTAGTCAAGATCGTTTTTTTTACCGCGGATTAACGCAGATGAACGCAGATTTTTTTGATCGCCTCTTTCGAGGTTCAGAGGGTTTTTATCTGCGTTTATCCGCGTTCATCTGCGGTTTAAAAAACCTTCGCCCACTACATCCGAAACACACCATACCGCCCGTCCTCGACCGGCGCATTGGCTGCCACCGCCAGCGCCAGGCCGAGCACGCGCCGGGTGTCGACCGGATCGATGATGCCGTCGTCCCACAGCCGGGCGGTGGCGTAATAGGGGTTGCCCTGGGTTTCGTACTGCTCGCGGATCGGTGCCTTGAAGGCTTCTTCTTCCTCGGCCGGCCAGTCCTCGCCGCGCGCTTGAAGCGCATCGCGCCGCACGGTGGCCAGCACGCTGGCGGCCTGCTCGCCGCCCATCACCGAAATGCGCGCGTTCGGCCAGGTCCACAGAAACCGGGGCTGGTAGGCGCGCCCGCACATGGCGTAATTGCCGGCCCCGAATGAGCCGCCGATGATCACGGTGAACTTGGGCACGTGCGAGCAGGCCACGGCGGTGACCATCTTGGCCCCGTCCTTGGCAATCCCGGCCTGCTCGTATTTCTTGCCGACCATGAAGCCGGTGATGTTCTGCAAAAACACCAGCGGGATATTGCGCTGGTTGCACAGCTGGATGAAGTGCGCGCCCTTCAGCGCCGACTCGGAAAACAGGATGCCGTTGTTGGCCACGATGCCGACCGGATAGCCATGGATATTGGCGAACCCGCACACCAGCGTTGTGCCGTAGCGCGCCTTGAACTCGCTGAACTCCGAGCCGTCGACCAGGCGGGCGATGATCTCGCGCACCTCGAACGGGTAGCGGGTGTCGGTGGGCAGAATGCCGTAGAGATCCTCGGCCGGGTAGGCCGGTTCGTCGATCGTCTCAAGCAGGGGCGCGGCTGACCGCGGCCGGTTGAGGTGGCCGACCAGTTCGCGCGCAATGGCCAGTGCGCGCAGATCGTTGTCGGCGAAGTGATCGGCCACGCCCGACAGCCGGGTGTGGGTGTCGGCGCCGCCCAAGGTCTCGGCATCGACTTCCTCGCCGGTGGCGGCCTTGACCAGCGGCGGACCGCCCAGAAAGATCGTGCCCTGTTCCTTGACGATGATCGCCTCGTCGCACATCGCCGGCACGTAGGCCCCGCCGGCGGTGCACGAACCCATCACCACGGCAATCTGTGGGATGTTTTTGGCCGACAGCCGGGCCTGGTTGTAGAAGATGCGGCCGAAGTGATCGCGGTCGGGAAAGACCTCGTCCTGCAGCGGCAGAAAGGCGCCGCCGGAGTCGACCAGGTACAGGCAGGGCAGGTGGTTTTCCAGCGCGATTTCCTGGGCGCGCAGGTGTTTCTTGACCGTCATCGGGTAGTAGGTACCGCCCTTGACCGTGGCGTCGTTGGCCACCACCAGGCACTCGACGCTCGACACCCGCCCGATCCCGGCAATCACCCCGGCGCCCGGTGCGGCATCGTCGTACAGGCCGTTGGCCGCCAGCGGAGAAATCTCCAGAAACGGACTGCCCGGGTCCAGCAGCGCGCGCACCCTCTCGCGCGGCAGCAGCTTGCCGCGCTCGGTATGCTTGGTGCGCGAGCGCTCCGGTCCGCCCAGGCCCTTGTCCGCCAGCTGCGCGCGCAACGCTTCGGCTAGGGCTCGATGGTGCGTCAGGCGCTGCTGAAACTCGGCATCCTTGCGGTCGATCTGGCTGCTCAGCCTGGCCATGCGGGCTTTCCGGAAAAGATGGATCGTCTATTGTAGCCCGCGGCTTCGGATGACCCGTCGCCCGAGAGGGACGGGGCGCGCTACCGCATCCGCCAGGACGTCTACCGAATTATCTCAGGCGTTGAAGAAGGTGCGCAGGTGGTGACGGTGGTCCATGTCGGGCACCGACGCGAGGTCTACGCCCGGTCGTAGATGCTGATCGCACATGATTATTGGCTCGATCCCGTTGCATGCGGGCTCGGGTTGGGCATCAACCGATCTCCGAGTGTGATTTGATTCACGCTTTGAATCAGGGTATAAGAAAAGGAACCTAGCCTGCGCAGTGGTTCATGCCCCGGCGACTTTAAGAGTCCGATTCAAGTTTCCGGAGACATCCACGATGCGTGTTTTGCTGCTGCCCCTGTTTTTTCTTGCCGCCTGTGCGTTCGCCCAGACTTCCCCGCTCAACGACACCGGGCAGACCCAGTGCTTCGAAGGGGGTGTGCTGGCCGAATGCGCGGCTGCGAATACCGGGGACGGGGCCTCACACCCCCGCCAGGACGGCCGCTTCGGGCGTGATGCCCAGGCCGGCGAGGCCGGTTTCGATTTCACTAAAATCTGCTACAGCAGCGAGGCGGCCGGTAGCGGTGCATGTCCGGAGGATCCGCCGCTGGGCACTGGCGCCAATGACTGGGCCTGCACCCGCGACAACGTCACCGGGTTGGTTTGGGAGGTCAAGACGCCGGCCAATGCCGGCGTCCTCTTCACGTTCGCCGGAGCGAGCGATTATGCAACGAACGTCACCGGTGCGAGCCCCCAACTCTGCGGCGCGATCGACTGGCGCGTCCCCACCCGCCGCGAGCTGCTATCGATCGTCCACCACGGCAGGAGCAGCCCAGCGATCGACACGACGTTCTTCCCGAACAGTCTGAGCGGTTTCTACTGGTCCAGCGATAGCTTGGCGCCCGATCCGGCCGACGCCTGGGCCGTCGGTTTCGACGATGGCAGTACCGCCGTCGGCGGCAAGACCTTAGACCTCCGCGTGCGTCTCGTATCCGGGAACATGCCCCCGGAACCTAATCCGCGCTTTGTGGATAGTCTCGATGGAACGGTAACCGACCCGGCGACCGGGCTGATGTGGGACCGCTGCTCGTGGGGGCAGACCTTGGACGGCACCAATGCGTGCACCGGCCCTGCGAGCTCTCACAGCTGGCAAGCCGCGCTGGGCATTGCGATAACGGCCAACACTGCGAACCACCGCGGCTACTACGACTGGCGACTACCCAACCGCACCGAGCTGGAGGCGCTGGTGAACATCGCCGAGGCGAGTGGACCGACGATCGACGAGGCCGCATTCCCCGATACGCCGCCCGGCTTTTTCCGGTCCTCAACCGTGCCCACGCTTATTCCGACCTTCGCGTGGTACGTCAATTTCAGCAATGGCGGTACCTCCGCCGGCACCCAGTCCAATGGCTTCCACGTGCGTCTCGTGCGTAGCGGACAGTCATTTGACGCTTTGGCGGCCGGCATCGCGACTGAGATTGTAATGAGCACTCAGCCCGGCGCGGCCGCCCGGAGCGGGGTCCCGTTTCCCCAACAACCGATCGTGGAAGTCCGGGATGCCAATGGCAACCCGGTACAGGCCACCGGCACCGACATCACCGCGGCCATTGCCAGCGGTGGCGGCACCCTGACCGGCACCACCACCGTTGCCACCGCTGCCAACGGCCGGGCCACCTTCACCGATCTGGCGATATCGGGCAGCGTGGGCGATCGCACGCTGTCGTTCAGCGCCGGCTCGCTGACGCCGGCAACGTCCGGAACCATCACCTTGTCGACCGTACCGGCCGCTCCGATTGCAGTCATTGCCACCGCGGGCAGTGCCCAGGCGACGGTGTACTGGACGGCCCCGACTGATACCGGCGGTTTGCCGATCACCGGTTATGCCGTCACCGGCGATCCCGGCGGCAGCTGTTCGGTTGCCGGCAACGTCACCGAGTGCACCATCACCGGCCTGACCAACGGCACGGGCTACACCTTCGCGGTGATCGCGACCAATGCGCAGGGCAATAGCCCGGCTTCCGCTCCCAGCAATACCGTTGTGCCATCTGAGCTGCTATTCCGCGATCGATTTGAGGGGGATTGACGCGACCTCTCCGCGACCTGCACAACCACCCAGGCTCCGACCCATATCAGGGCGACGCCGAGCGAATCTTCCCAGGTCCAGGTCGAGCCAAGGTCGCAGGGTTTGATCGTTAGCTGGGTGGCGCCAGGCGACAACGGCGGCACGCCAATCATCAGCTACCGCGCCGAAGCCAACCCGAGCTGCGAAGTGGTGGCGCTTGCCGATGAAGTGCCGAGTGAGACCGCCTATTCGTGCACGATCGGCGGTCTTGATCCGGAGCGCGACTACACGGTGACGGTCACCGCGACCAACGCGGCCGGTGAAAGCACGGCGGTCGCCGGGTCGTCAGCCCGACCACAGCCCGTCATTCCTGTACCGACCCTGGGAACCTGGGCCCTGTTCGGTCTGATGTTGCTGATGCTGATCGTGGCGATGCCGGTGTTGCTGCGGCGTCGTTAGTCTTATGGGCCACCCGATTGGGGACCCAATGCTGCCGGGTGAGTCGCAAGTCGCGTGATTTCCCACCGGGGCTGAAAAGCCCGGGTGGCCTGCTATGCGCAACCTGTGTGCCTGCGCTCGGCTTCTCGGATGACGACACCGGCCGGAATGCCGGTGCAGGCGCTGCGGTGGCGATCTTGGTTGAAATTGTATGCAATATTGAATAATCTGAATACAGGTAATTTGTGCTTGGAATCGTGTAATGACCGAGAAAACCACCCTGACCGTTCGTCTGAGCGGCTCGCTCAGCGAATATGTCAGCGCCAATGTAGGCGATGAAGGCTCCTACGAAAATGTCAGCGAATTTGTTCGTGACCTGATTCGCCGCGATAAGCAGCGCCAGGAAGCGGAAAACTTCGAGCGTCTCCGGGCAGAGTTGACGTTGGCGTTCGGCCAGCCCGACGACAGCTATCGGTCCTTGACTGCGGCCGATGTGATTCGGCGCAACCAGATTGATAAATGACCACGTTCCGTATTCAGGGGCGAGCGGTCAGCCGGCTGGATGAGATTTATCGCTACACCGCTTCGCAATGGGGCACGACACAGGCAGAGCGCTACATCAAGAGTCTGTTCGAATCATTTGAACAAATCCGGACCAATCCGTCCTTGTCCCGACCCATACCGGCAGAGTTTGGTGTGGACGGTTACTTCTACCGCTACCAAAAGCACTTTGTCTACTGGAAAATGCTGGCTGACGGTGACATCGGCATCGTCACGATTCTCCATCAGCGCATGCACCAGATCGAGCGCTTTCGGGCCGACTTTGGGGAAAAGAATCGACCCTGATTTGTTGCCAGGCGATGGGCTCGATCCTTATGCCAGCGCCGCCCGCCGCCGCTCAAGCAGCCCCTGGATGTCCTCAATCATCATGTAGAAACACGGCACCACCACCAGCATGATGGTGGTGGCGAACAGGATTCCGAAGCCCAGCGAGATGGCCATCGGGATCAGCGCTGCGGCCTGAATCGAGGTCTCTGCGATGATCGGCGCCAGGCCGCCGAAGGTGGTGATGGTGGTCAGCATGATGGGCCTGAAGCGCCGCGCGCCGGCCTTGATGATGGCGGCTTCGGCCGACATTTCGGCGCGCTGGCGGTTGGCGTAGTGGACCATGATCAGGGCGCCGTTGATGACCACCCCGGATACAGCCACCACTCCGAGCATGCTAACCAGCGACAGGTCGTAACCGAGCAGGATGTGACCCAGAATGCCGCCGACGATGCCGAAGGGGATGGCCAGCATCACGATCAGCGGCTGGATGTAGCTGCTGAAGGCGATCGCCAGTAGCGCGTAAACCGCAAACAGGGCCAGCCCGAAACCACCCCACAGGGCGGCGGTGGATTCGCGCAGCTCGGCCTGGCTGCCCTCGAAAGTCCAGGTGATGCCGGGAAAGTCGGCGCGCAGCTGGGGCAATACCTCTTCATTGACAGCCGCGAGAACGCGGGTGACCGCAGTCTTGGGTTCCACGTTGGTGCCGACGTTGATGATGCGCCGGCCGTCGCGACGGTTGATGGACGAGAAAGCCTGGCCGTTCTCGACCCGGGCAACGTCAGCCAGCGGTACCTCGACCCCGGTCGGTGTCCGCACCATGAATCCTTCCAGGGTCTGGAGATCCTCGCGTTCCTCTTCGGGCAGGCGCACACGCACCTCGATCTCGTTCGTGCCGCGCAGGTAGCGCAGG
>JAZBOC010000054.1:0-8473 GCA_036353315.1 Wenzhouxiangella sp.
ACGGTGCGCAAGACCATAGACACCATCATCGCGACCTGGTGTATGGAGAACGACTGTGTGTTGCTCCACAACGACCGGGATTTCGACGCTTTCGAGATGCATCTTGGCCTGATGGTTGCGGACGGCAAAGCGGGTTGAGCCTTGGCCGGCAAGGCCATAGATTGGCTACACTGAGCGTCGCGAATCACACAAGCTTTTACGCCATGACCTTTCGACTGAAAGCGGCCTCCGGTCCGCGTACCGGTGAGGCCTTTGACCTGGCAGAAACCACCCTGATCGGCAGGGCCGAGGCCAGCCAGATTCGCCTCGACGGCATCGAAGACGAGCACGCCCGCATTCGCTTCGATGGCCAGACCCTGACCCTTGAGGCGGTTGCCGAAACCCACGTTAACGGCGAGCCGGTGACGAGCCGGGCGCTGAAATCAGGCGACGAAATTCGTCTGGGCCCCAATCGCTTCGTCCTGCAGGCGCCTGGCCTGAGGCCGCCCAGCGTGCTGGCCGAAACCGAGCGCACCGGCATCAGTCCATGGACCTGGGTCGCGATCGGCGCGGCGGCGGCCAGCGGACTGGCGGCGGTGGCGGCGTTCGTGCTGACGAGGGTGTAGGCGGTTCCCATCATTCTGGGTCCGTTCCCCGTACACTGCCCGAAACCTCAAGCGCATTGCCAACCCATGACCGACCGCAAGCAATCCCTCAGCACCCGCGTCATCCATGCCGGACAGTCGCCCGATCCATCGACCGGGGCGATCATGACGCCGATCTACACCACCTCAACCTATGTCCAGGCCAGTCCGGGCGACCACCAGGGCTACGAATACTCGCGCACCCATAACCCCACGCGCAAGGCCTGGGAGGCCTGCATTGCGGATTTGGAGGACGGCTCGGCCGGGTTCGCCTTCGCCTCGGGCATGGCGGCGGTCGATACCCTGATGCACCTGTTGGCGCCCGGCGACCATGTGCTGGCGGTCGATGATCTCTACGGGGGCACCTGGCGCTTGTTTGAGCGGGTGCGGCGACGGTCCTCGGGGCTGGACTTCGATTTCATCGACATGACCGACCTGGGCCGGGTACGAGATGCGATCACACCCCGAACCCGGATGGTCTGGGTCGAGACCCCGACCAACCCGATGCTCACCGTGATCGATATCGCGGCCGTGGCCGAGATCGCCCGCGCGGCCGGCGCCTGGCTGGTGGTCGACAACACCTTCGCCACACCCATGCTGCAGCAGCCCCTGAACCTGGGCGCTGACATCGTCTTGCACTCGGTGACCAAGTATCTCAACGGCCATTCCGACATGGTCGGCGGCGCGGTGGTGGTGCGCGATACTGATCTGGCCGAGCAGATCGGGTTTCTGCAGAACTCAGCCGGCGGCATCCAGGGGCCTTTTGATGCCTTTCTGGTCATGCGCGGGGTCAAGACCCTGGCCTTGCGCATGAAAGCCCACTGTGAAAATGCCGAGCGCATTGCCCAGTGGCTGATCCAGCGCCCGGATGTGGAAAAAGTGATCTACCCCGGCCTGTCCGATCATCCTCAGCACGCGCTCGCTGCGCGCCAGATGCATGGTTTCGGCGGCATGGTCAGTTTCGATATCGGCGGTGATCTGGCGCGCGCCCGCCGCTTCCTGGAAAACACTCACCTGTTCGCCCTGGCCGAATCCCTCGGCGGCGTTGAATCGCTGGTCAATCATCCGGCCATCATGACCCATGGCTCGATCCCGAAGGATCGGCGCGAGGCGCTCGGGATCACCGATACCCTGATCCGGCTGTCGGTCGGTATCGAGGACGTTGATGACCTGATCGAAGACCTGGCGGGAGCCCTGGCGAAGCTGCACGGATAAGCCATTTTCGGGCGTGGGCTGTCCGATCACCCCCAGCACGCGCTCGCCGCCGGCCAGATGAACGGCTTCGGCGGCATGGTCAGCTTCGATATCGGCGGTGACCTGGGCCGCGCCCGCCGCTTCCTGGAAAACACCCAACTGTTCGCCCTGGCCGAGTCCTTAGGGGGCGTTGAATCGCTGGTCAATCACCCGGCCATCATGACCCACGGATCGATCCCGAAGGATCGGCGCGAGGCGCTCGGGATCACCGATACCCTGATCCGGCTGTCGGTCGGTATCGAGGACGGTGATGACCTGATCGAAGACCTGGCGGGAGCCCTGGCGAAGCTGCACGGATAAGCCGTTTTCGGGCGTGGGTCGTCGGCCGTGTAAGGTCGACCTACGGATCCATCGATGCGCGGATGGATCGTTGATTGGGTCATGCGCCCGATCGGGCCTGTCGATGCGTGGATGGATCATGCGCCGACCGGGCCCGGTGGGGCGAATCGTAGGCCGGGGTTACACCCCCGGCGCGCAACGTCCGACCGGGCGCGGCGGTGCAAACCGTAGGCCGGGGTTACATCCCCGGCGCGCGTCGTTCAAGTCCCAGGCGAAGGATCAGGCCGTTCAGCGCAATGATCACCGCCAGCGCGCCCCTGGCGCCGACATCTTCCATCCAGGAACCGTTCGATGCGTGATCGGTGACCGTGTGAAGCCGATTAACAAAAGCGGGCGCCATTACTTCATCCCTGTAGGGTTTCAGGCATCCAACATCGTCAAGATGGAGGATGCCGGGGTGGGAGGGGCTGAATGCTTGCTTCGGATATCAACACTGCTGCCCAGTATCGGACAGCGATGATTCATTCGGGCCCCGAGAATCGATCCGAGAATACGGCGTCGATCACCACGGGCGGGGTCTGCATCTCGACCGCGCCGATGTCGCTGCCGCCCGAGCCCGGGTCATTGGGGTAGCGCTGGTCGTCCAGATCCACGCCCCTCGGGAAGTCCTCACCGCGCTGGTCGCTGAAGCGCGGGCCGAAAGCCCGGCCGCGATCGATGGCCTGACTGGCGGGACCAAGCCGATGCACGAAGGGGCAGCCGGCACAGACGGCCATAGGCTCCAGGTCCGCCTCGGCGTTGAGCAGGTCCGAGTTGGCATCGAGCCAGCCGTCTGCGCCGTCCGTGGCGAGGTTGAAACCGGCGGAAACGACCATGGGTGGGGCGCCGCCGTCGAGGCTGTCTACGCGTAGGTTCTGCTGATTGGCGAAGAGATTGCCCCCCCAATTCCACCCGGACCGAGCTGCCGGCACCCTGCGAGACCACCCGCAGTCCCCGCTGTCCATCGCCATCCAGATCCGTCACCGTGGAATTGCGCATCACAAAATGACAGCTGCTGCCCGCCTGGGCCAGGACCGAGATTGCATCGAAGCCAGCGCCGCTCGTCGACTGTGCCGAGATCGTGGAATCCTGAATCAGCGTTTGGGCCGAGTCGCGAGAGCAGTCGACGGGCCGTCTCATCGCATCCCGCGTGCGCGCAGACCGACTAGGAACCTAAGCGGCCCACGTCTCAACTTAACCCGCTTCCTCAGCGCAGGCGAGAACGACCGCACGTCTTGCGCGCAGCGCAAGCAGTAAGGGAGGGAAGCCGTTGCGCGTGTGTTCGTAACCAACAGCCCGTGGCGAGCCCGGATCACGCCGGCCCGCCGGGGCCGGGGTGCCGGGTCGGTTAAGCCGGCGCGAGAAGACGACCGTACGCTGGCAGATCAACGGACAGCATTGCGCTAGGCGCAACGCCTCAAGCGAGTCTTCAAGGTGGACGTAGAAACCTGCCCCAAGTGCGGCGGCCTTTGGGTCCAGGGTTGACCAGGGAGCTGGTTTCGGTGACTTCCTGGAGGATGACCTCATCGGCAGGCCCATGTCATCCCCTAACGCCATGGACCAACGATGCCTTACATCGGTTTTCGGTGCAGCAATGCGTCCAGAGACTGCTCCAGCAGTGCGACGGACTGTCGATGTTTGTCAGCCTGCATCTTTCGGATGTTGGCCAGCTTCCACTGCACGGCCGGCAGCCGGTCGATGCCCGGGACTGGAAACAGCGACCAGTCCGGACCACCGCGCTTGAATGACAGTAGAAAACGGACATCGTCGCTGGATAGCAACGCACCCAGACGCCCTGGAAGTTCGCGGCGGACTGCGTCCAGACGCGCCAGCGGCATCTCAATCGTGGTCATCCCGGCAAATTCTGCCGAGTACACCTGATCCAGAGGCTTCCAACGCGGAGAAAGGACTTCGTGCATCGGTCGGGGGTGACTGAGCAGATAGACCATAAAGCCCTCAAACAGCCCGCGATTCAGGCCATCTTCTTCCAGCAGTAGCGCCACGTCGAACAGATCCCGGGGATGCTGACGATCCAGCGCGGCACAGAGCTTGCCACCATACAGATCGGGCAACGAGACCACCGGCACTGTGGCGAACCCGAACGCCTGCTCCACGGCATCGACTACGTCGCGCCGCTGCGGCGGATGCAGCGTGCCGCGCAGCACCGGCGAGACTTCCAGCTTGACCTGCACGCCGCCCCGCCGGACCAGGACGCGCAACTCATCCGGGCGCTGGTGTCGAAAGTCGACCTCGGTGCCAGGCAGTCGCTCAGTCATCGCCAAGCTCATCCGCTGCAGCGCAGCAGCGGACTGTTGCAGGGCTTCGTCCCTTGGCAGCAACGGCAGGAACACCAGATCGATATCGACCGACAGCCGCGGCAGAGGCTGGACAAAAAAGTTGATGGCCGTACCGCCCTTGAGGGCGAAACAAGGTTCCGCGTCGACGAAAGGCAATAGCGCGATCAGCAGCCTGACCTGCTCCCGGTAGCGGGCCTCAAGCGCCATCGGCGAATGCCTCTGGAACCGTCACCCGATACTCGCGATCCAGCCTGCCGCCGGGGCAGAGCTGTCGCTTGCCGGTGCCCAGATCAAATCGCTGCCGATCCAGCCGGGAATACCAGGCATGGCCGGCGTGTCGGGCGAGCAGCAGAAAGACCCGCTTGGTACGGACCGAACCACAACGCTCCAGCAAGGCTTGCAACACCCGCGGCCGCAGCGCGCTGAGACCGGCGAAGGTATCGACCAGGGCGCTGCTGAACAGCAACTCGTCGGGCGTAATGGCGATCCACTCCAGGATGGCGCGCTCCGGACTCGAAAGCAGAATGCTGAAGGGTTTGCCAGGCGGCTGGTGCTCGGTAAAGCTGCCTGCAATCGCCGGCGACAGGCCCTTGTGGGCATGGACTTCGACCGGTCCAACCCAGTCGGCAGTCATCAGCCAGCGCGGCAGCCGAGTCGCGCCAGCGGTGAACAGGTGCAAGGTCTCCTGGCCCATCGGGAGATAGTGCGACAGGCCATGCAAGCCCAAGGCGCTTGGCCCGCCCGGCCAGAACTCAGGGGCAGAGGACTCGCGCTTGTCTTCGCAATGGCCCTGCAAGGCAAATACCGCGCTTTCCCAGCTCAATGCATCGCCGGCCCGACTGTAGGCACCATGACCCACCCGTCGAAGCCAGCCGCTTCCGGTCAGCTTGCGCGCCTGGTCGGCGCTCACCTCATGCGCGGCCAGCCAGGTCGTTGTCACCACAGCGCCGGAAGGTATCGTCTGGAGTAATTGGTTTATTTTCATGACGGAGTGCGGATGATTATTCCGATTTCGTGGCAAAACATAAACCACATTGGGTTTATCAATCAAGCCAAATTCGCCGTGGATTGCCGAACTCAATCCATTTCCTGAACTTGTCAGGCTGCCAGCCGCGGACGTTGATCGTGCCGGTGACCGCGGCGGATATAAGGGCGGATCGTCGTTCTTGAAGAAGAGATACCTGCTGATGAGATTTCTTGCTGGCAGGGCCGGGCGAGCGGTGTGCTGGACGAAGAGGACCCGATGGCCGATCTGGTCGGCCACTCCATCACCTACCGCATTGCCGTCGGTCCACACCGGGGCCGCAAGGTATTCACCCTCCAGACCCTGCCGATTTGCAATGAGGAGGACTGGGCAACTGGCGGCCCCGGCAACTTGGCTTGAGAACGTCTTGGAGGCGACTGGAGCGGCTACCTTCATCGTCGACCTGGACAACGACTCGGTAAGCCTGGATGGTCGCTGGCCGGCGCTGTTGGGCAGTGATGGCATCGCCGAAGTTGACAGTCTGGCCGAGTTGTTAACCCGCATGCCGGATAAGGATCGCCGCATCCTGCGCGCGGCCTTTGCGCATTACCGGGCACAGCCGACAAAGGAGGGCTTGCGCACCCAGGTGCGTTTCCGGCGATCCGATGGCGGTGCGGTTTGGGTTGAGGTGCATGCCGGACGCGTGCCGCGGACCGAAGACCACGATGGCTGGGTCATGGCAGGCACCTGTTTCGATATCTCGGCCAGGAAACAGGGCGAGCACGAAAGAGCGCTGTCTGAACGGGTGTTTGCCTCGGCCCGGGAAGGTGCAGCCGTGCTCCGCGAGAGCGGGGAGGTGGTCAACGTCAATGACGCTTTGCTGAGGATCACCGGGCTTGCCCGCGAGACGCTGATTGGAAGCGATGCACGTCAACTGGCGGCCGAGCCGCTTGCGCCGGATCTTGAAGAGTCCATGCGCGCCGGTATCAGGGCCAGCGGTCGCTGGAAGGGCGAAATAGCGGTGCGCAGGCGTGATGGCTCAAGCTTCCCGGCCACGGTGGTGTTGGTTGCCAGTGGCAGCCGGAGTGAGCGTGCCTTCGGCCTGTTGATCGCCGATGAAGGCGAGGTCGATCGTCACCGCGATGAAGCGCGCTTTCTGGCCCATCACGATGGGCTGACCCGGTTGCCCAACAGAATGAACTTTGTGCGTCAACTCGATCACCTCCTCCACCAGCAACCCGATGATTTTGCGGCACTGGTGGTCTACGTGGATCTCGATGACTTCCACGTCTTCAACAATCGCAACGGGCGGCTGGCCGGCGATGCCGCCATTCAGGCCATGGCCGAGCGCATTGCTGCGATTCTCGATCCTGGGCACATTCTCGCCCGGGTCGGGGGCGATGAGATCGCCATCGCCATTGCCGGAGTTGACGATGAGGTTACGGCGGCCACGCATGTGGAGCGCATCGCGGGGCTGTTTCCTCTCAGTCCGGAGGCTGATGATCCCACCATTTACATCGATGCCAGCCTTGGTGCGTCCTTCGGCCGACTCGACTCGGCGCGTGATGCAGAAACCATTCTGCGCGAGGCTGACCAGGCCATGTACCAGGCCAAGCTGGCAGGAAAAGGGCACGTCGCCTGGTTTGATGCCGTCGTGGATCAGTCTGCTCGTGCGTTGCTTCGCGGTCGAAGGCGGCTGCGCCGAGCGATCGAAGACGATGAACTGTGCCTGTGGTACCAGCCCAAGGTGGACATGGCAACCGGCGAGGTCATCGGGGTCGAAGCGCTGCTGCGCTGGCAGCATCCGAAACGCGGCCTGCTGAACCCTGGAGAATTTTTGCATGTGATTCAGGGCGATCGAACAGCCATTGATCTCGGCCATTGGGTGCTCGAAAACGCGTTGCAACAGGCCGGCGAGTGGGCGCGGCGTGGGATGCCGCTGCGGGTGAGTATCAATGTCGCCCCGGAAGAGTTGATGCAGGACGGATTCATACCGCATCTGTTGGAGCGGCTGGCGGCACATGAAGCCGTTTCAGCTGACAGCCTCGAGCTCGAGATCCTTGAAACCAGCGCGATCGAAGACATGGCGCGCGCTTCCGAAGTGATTAAGCTGTGCAGGAAACATGGCATTCAGGTCAGCCTGGATGATTTCGGCACGGGCTACTCCTCACTGACGTACCTGAAAATGATCGAGGTGCAGACGATCAAGCTTGACCAGACTTTCGTACGAACCATGCTCGACGACGTCGAGCAATTGCCGATCATAATCGCCACCCTGGAAATGGCCCAGAGTTTTCGTCGTCAGGTGCTTGCCGAAGGCGTGGAGTCGGAGCGCCATGGCCGCCTGCTGCTGGATCTGGGCTGCCGGCTGGGCCAAGGGTATGGCATTGCACGCCCCATGCCGGCAGACCAGCTCCCGGACTGGGTCGCGAACTGGCGCCTGCCGGAGGCCTGGCGTGAGCGAGCTTCAGTACTGGTCGAAGACCGAGCCTTGCTGCTGCACGAGGTTGAGCGCAGCACCTGGATTCGAGACCTGGAGCGGGCTGTGACCGGGCAAAGCCTCGTATCGGCTGATCTGGACAGCCGGGTCTGCTACCTTGGCCAGTGGCTCCGCCAACCGAGCACGTGCGCCAGATTCGGCGGCAGTGAGGCGTTTGGGTTGATCGAGCAGACCCACGAGGACTTGCATGATCTGGCCAGGCTGCTGGACGACAAGATTCGTACAGGTCGGCGTGGGCAGGCAGAAGCCCTGCTTGAAGAGTTTCGCACCGTCAGCGAGGATCTAATCACCCGGGTTCGAGCCATCACCGCAAACTCCGAACGATCGGCAGTCTCTGAGGCCTGCTGATCGCATCCCAAATCCCAGGCACAAACATTCTCAGGCGCCGGATCAAGGCCCCGGCCGCTCGCCGGATGAACGACTTCGCCGGCCCGGTCAGCTTCGACATCGGCATGGGCGATCTGGATGGCGCTTTGGTCGAACTCTGAAGGTTGTTCAGACGACTTGAGCAGCTCCG
>JAZBOC010000055.1:0-65913 GCA_036353315.1 Wenzhouxiangella sp.
GATACTCACAGCCAACAGGAATTTCCCATGCCCGTAATCCAGGCCTACGGTGCCCAGTCCGAAACCTCTTCCATTGAGCCCTTGGCGATCGAACGGCGCACGCCTCGCCCGGACGATGTGGCGATTCGGATTGATTTCTGCGGAATTTGCCATACCGACATCCACTTTGCCCGCAACGACTGGGGCCGCACCGTTTACCCGGTCGTGCCAGGGCACGAAATCGTCGGCACAGTGACAGCGGTCGGCAGTGAGGTAACCGCTTTCAAGCCGGGGGACCGGGTCGGCGTCGGCTGCCTGGTCGACTCCTGCCGAGAGTGTGGCGCGTGCGAGGAGGGTCTGGAGCAATACTGCGATGCCGGCTTTACGGCGACCTACAACGGTGAAGATCGGCATGACGGCTCAATCACCTTCGGCGGCTACTCCGAGGCGATCGTGGTCAGCGACCGGTTCGTGCTTCGGATTCCAGACAACTTGGATCCGGCTGCCGCCGCGCCGCTGCTGTGCGCCGGGATTACCACCTATTCTCCGCTGAAGCATTTCGGCATCGCGCAAGGCGATCGCCTGGCCGTGGTCGGCATGGGCGGCCTGGGTCACATGGGGGTCAAGTTTGCCCGCGCCATGGGAGCCGAAGTCACGCTGTTCACCCGCTCGGAAGCCAAGCGCGATGAGGCCGTGCGACAAGGCGCGCACAAGGTCGTTATCTCGACAGATGAAGAACAGATGGCATCTGTTGCGAACACATTCGACTATATTCTCGACACCGTGCCGGTCGCCCACGACCTCAACCCCTACGTCAACGCGCTCAAGCGTGACGGAACGCTGATCCTGGTCGGACTATTGGAGCCGGTCGAACCGCCACTGGATGCCGGTGCCGTTGTTTTCCGGCGCAAGACGGTCGCTGGTTCATTGATCGGCGGTCTGCCGGAAACCCAGGAAATGCTGGATTTCTGCGCCGAGCATGACATCGTCTGCGACATCGAGATGCTTGATATCCGTAACGTCAACGAGGCCTACGAACGGATGCAGCGTTCCGACGTCCGCTACAGGTTTGTCATCGACATGCAGACACTGAGCGCTGCTCAACAGACCGGTTCCGGCTGAGCGCATCGCTGGACTACTGGGGCCGAATTGGGCATGATCTAAGGGGTCCAGGGGAACTGAGTTTTCCGTGAGGGAGATAGACATGACCGACCACCATTTCGACGACGAGTACCGCCTGCGCCGTCATCGCCAATTCGTCTTGGAGTTGGAGCGAGAAATCGGTCCGATCAACCGCGCCTTGGTGCACGAGGACATGCCTCGCTTGACTCGTGAACGTTGCCTGGAGCTGGCAACGGTAGTTGCCCGCAGTCGTGCCGCCTATCTCAATCTTTCACTGGAGCTGGCTCGAGCCAGCTCCAGCAAACTGCCACCGGACGACCGGATCGTGCAACTGCGCGAAGCCCGCCGGCGATTCGAAGAATTGCGCGATTCTTTCGTCGCCCTTGAACGGGCAATCGAGTGCGGCTACGTCGACGTCGATCTGGCCGACTGAACGCTCAGGTAATCACCGTGACCGGGCTCTTGGCGTGGCGCAGGACCTTGTCGCTGACGCTGCCGAGCATCAGCGAGCGCATGCGCGACAGCCCTCGCCGACCGATGACTACCAGCACCGCGTGATCGTCCTCGGTAAACCGGATGATTTCTTCGGCCGGATCGCCGACCGAGGTTTCCTGGTCGACCCGATCGATCATGGCCTCTCCGACTCCCTTGCGCGTCTGGTCAAAGGCGCGCTGGGCGGCGGCCTGAGCGGCCTGATCGATGTCGGAACGAGACATCCCGGCGATCCCGATGACTTCCACCGAGGCGGCCGGAAAGACGTAAAACAGACGAACACCAATGTTCATCGCTTGCGCCATTTCCATGGCAAATGTCGCAGCCCTGATCGAGTTCTCCGAACCGTCGACCGGAACCAGAATCTCCCTGATGTGTTCGCTCATGATGTGCTCCTCAGACCCTGTTGCAGAATCGTGACTTTCGCCACAACTACATGGTAGCAGCCCTGACCTGCTCCCAATCGTTTTGACCATCCAAAAAGAGCGTCGTTCAGCTCACCGCGGGTCGTCGAGCAGCTCCAACAGCGCCGGCTCATCGAGTACCGTGATGCTCAGCTCGCGAGCCTTTTCAAGCTTGGAGCCGGGCTCCGTTCCGGCGACCACGGCCGTGGTCTTTTTCGACACGCTGGAGGTGACCTTGGCACCACGCTGTTCCAGCGCCTCGCGCGCCTCCGAACGGGTCAGCCGCTCCAGCGAGCCGGTCAGGACATAGGTCTGGCCAGCCAGCGGGAGATCATCGGCCTTTTTCGGTACTTCTGCCTTGTACTCGACACCGGCCTTCAACAGCTGCGAAATGACCTCACGGTTGTGCGCTTCAGCAAAAAAGGCCGCGACGTGGGCGGCGACCACGGGGCCGACGTCATCGACCTCGGCCAACGCGTCAGCATCGGCCTCGGCGACGGCTTCGAGGGTGCCGAAGTGACGCGCCAGCTGCGCGGCCGTGACCTCGCCGACCTCACGAATGCCCAGGGCATAGAGCAGCCTGGCCAGCGTTGTCTGGCGGCTTTGCTCGAGCGCCTTGAGCAGATTGCCCGCAGATTTTTCGCCCATGCGCTCCAGGCCCTGCAGGGTGTGGACATCGAGACGATACAAGTCTGCCGGACTGCGCACCAGGTCGGCCTCAACCAACTGGGCGATCACCTTTGTTCCCAAACCCTCAATGTCCATGGCCGCGCGCGAGGCAAAGTGCTCGATCGAACGCCGACGCTGAGCCGGGCAGACGAGGCCGCCGCTGCATCGGGCGACTGCCTCGCCTTCGATCAGCTCTACCGCTGAGCCGCACTCCGGACACTCGCCGGGCATCTGCCAGACGTCCGTGCCCTCCGGCCGCCGGTCCAGAACTGGCGCTACGACTTCGGGAATCACATCGCCAGCGCGCCGCACCACGACCCAGTCTCCGGGACGCACATCCTTGCGCCGGATCTCTTCAGCGTTGTGCAAGGTTGCATTGGTGACGGTCACACCACCGACAAAGACCGGCTCGAGGCGTGCGACCGGCGTCAGCGCGCCCGTGCGTCCGACTTGAACTTCGATCTCCAGCAGTCGAGTGATTTCCTCCTGGGCCGGAAATTTGTGCGCCAGCGCCCAGCGCGGTGCGCGGCTGACAAAGCCCATTTCACGCTGCTGCTCGAGCGAGTCGAGCTTATAGACCACGCCGTCGATCTCGTAGTCGAGGTCCTGGCGGCGCCGGCTGAAGCGCTGATAGGCAGCCTCCAGACCCGCCAGTCCAGAGACCACCTCAACTTCCGCGCTGACCGGCAGACCCCAAGCCTGGAGCTGCGCCAGGATTGCCGAGTGGCTGTCCGGCAGTCCCTGTTCGCTGGCAGCCCCATAGCAGTAGAAGTGCAGCGGCCGCTGGGCCGTGATGGCCGGATCGAGCTGTCGAAGACTGCCCGCCGCTGCGTTGCGAGGGTTGACAAAAGTCTTCTGACCATCCTCGGCAAGACGCTCGTTGAGCTGGCGAAACCCCGACCGAGTCATGAATATTTCCCCCCTGACTTCAAGGAGTTCAGGGATATTTTGCCCACGAAGCTTTAACGGGATGGCCCGAACGGTGCGAACGTTGGATGTGACGTCTTCACCCTGCTTGCCGTCGCCCCGGGTCGCCCCCAGAACCAGCCGTCCGCGCTCGTATCGAAGGGCGATCGCGAGCCCATCAAGCTTGGGCTCGACCGTGTAGCACAGCTGTTCAAGATCCAGTCGATCGCGGATTCGCCGATCGAAGTCCGCGACCTCCTCTTGGCTGAAGGCATTGGCCAAAGAGAGCATCGCGATGCTGTGGGTGACCGTATCGAAACCCTCGGCCGGCCTGGCACCGACGCGCTGGGTCGGCGAGTCCGGTGTGATCAGATGCGGATGGCTCTCCTCCAGCGATTGAAGCTCGCGCAGCAGGCGATCGTACTCAGCGTCCGAGACCGTTGGCTGATCCAGCACGTAGTAACGATAGTTGTGCTCATCAATGCTTGCCCGCAAGCACTCGACTTGACGGGCCAGGTTCGTGCCGGTCCGCTGCTGCTCGCGCGCCATCGAACCCTCGACCGCCAGCTAACCGCCCACCAGCCCGTGGCGGCGATCGTATTCGCGCATTTCCTCGCGGATCTGGGCAATGCGCTGGCGAGTCAGCAGACACTTGGCATCATCGAGCAACTCTGCATCAAGCAGCTCTGCGATACGACGACCGGTGGCCAACATCGCGTCCCAGGCATCCAGCGCGCTGACCGGCCCAGGCAGAGTCACGAACAGGGCAACCCCCGGCGTGTCGAAAACATTCCAGCCGCTGGCGTCGAAATGCCCCGGCGGTGTCAGGTTGGCCATGCTGAACACTGGCCGCTCATCGCCTTCATGAAGGCGATGAAAAATGCTCATTTCGCCGAACGTAAGACCGGCTTTGACCGCGGCGTCGAGCAACTCCGAGCCGTTGATCCGCTTTTCGTCCCTCCGTCGAACGAAAAGGCTGATGATCTTGTCCGGTTGCATTCGCTCGCCACCGCGCGCTGGCTGACGCTCTCCGTCTCCGCCACCCGCGTCGGCGGGACTGTCGGTGGCCAGACTGGGCCGCGGGTCATCTGTCGCGGAGAACGTCGGGAAGCTGCTCTGGCGCACCGCGGCATCGTCACCCGACTCGGTCGCGGTGTGGTCGTCAGCGTCGCCCGCGGCCGGGTTGCCCAGGCTGGGCTCACGACGACGTTGCAGCCATCGAGCGTGATTGGGCTGGGACTGCCCGCGCGGGCGATGAAACAGCACGATACCGGCCAGGATGAGCAGGCCGAGCAGGATCAGGATCAGGCGCAGATTGTCCACGGCGATTGACCGAGTCCGGGAAAAACAGCGACGAGTTTACCGCATCGCCTTATGATCGCGTGGTTCAAACTCAGCTTTCGGCCAGAGCGACCGCGCGATCCAGATCCACGCTGACAATGCGCGAGACGCCGGGCTCGCGCATCGTTACGCCAAGCATCTGGTGGGTCACTTCCATGGTGACCTTGTTGTGGGTCACGAGCAGGAACTGCACCTGGTCCGACATCTCGCGAACCATGTCAGAGAATCGCCCGACGTTGGCATCATCCAGTGGCGCATCGACCTCGTCAAGCAGACAGAAAGGTGCCGGATTGAGGTTGAAGATGGCGAAAACGAAGGCAACGGCGGTCAGCGCTTTTTCCCCGCCGGACATGAGATGGATGCGCGAGATTCGCTTGCCGGGCGGACGCGCCATGATCGCCACGCCAGCCGACAGCCAGTCTTCTCCGACCATTTCCAGATGGCCATGGCCGCCGCCGAACAGGCGCGGGAACAGCGCTTCCATATTCTTGTTGACTTGCTCGAAGGTTTCCCTGAAGCGCGTTCGCGAGTCGCGGTCGATCCGGCCTATGGCCTTTTCCAGAGTCACCATGGCCTCCTCGAGATCCGCGTGCTGGCGGTCGAGGTATTCCTTGCGCTCGGCCTCGGTTTCATGCTCATCGATCGCCGCCAGGTTGACCGGTTCCAACTTGCGAATCCGCTCTTCAAGCTTCTCCAGCTCGAGCTGGAATTGTTCGGTTTCGGCATTCTCCGGCAGCTCGGCCAGCAGTTGTTCCGCCGTGCCTCCAAGCTGCACGATTCGCTCCGACAAGGCCTCGGCCTTGAGCCGGGTCTCGTGCAGGGCAAGCTGGAGCTGTTGCTGCTGTTCGCGAACTTCTTCGGCCGCCGAGGCGGCTGCCTGACGTGCCTGGTCCTGCTCACGCCAGCTCGATTCCAGCTCTTCAAGCCGGCCGCGCGCGTCGCGCAGTCGGGTCTCCACGGCCAGGCGCCGCTCGAGCAGCTGGTCGCGCTCTTTCTGCTGGATCCGGACCGGTTCATCACCTTCGGCCAGCGCCTCGCTGAGCTCCATATAGCGGCTTTGCAGCTGGCCGACCTGACTGTCGATCCGGGCGATGGCCTGGCGCAGTGAGTCAAGCCCGGCGCGCGACGACTCCAGCTTCAGCGACGTGGCCTCGCGCTGCTCTCGTCGCTCTCTGTAGGCTTGCCGCGCCTGCTCACGGGCCGCGTCAAGCCGGGTTTTTTCTCGCCGCAACGGCTCCCTGCCCTGTTCAGCCTGATCCATGCTTCCTACGGCTTGCTCCAGCTGATTGCGGGCGCCGGCCACTGCTTCACCATCCTCGCGCTGGCGTTTCTCGAGGGCTTCGATCTCTTCCTTGGCAAGCAATCGCTGTCGCTGCAGCGCCTCCAGCCGGCTGTCCAACCCGCTGATTCGTCCCTGGGTCTGGGCGCGCTCATGCTCGCCCTGGTGCAGGGCTCGCTCGTGCTGCTGCAGCGCCTGTTCGGTCTGCTGCAGCTGTGCGCGCGAAGCCTCGAGCGCGGCCTCGAGCTCGACGATGCGTTTCTGATCGGAATCAATCTGCTGCTGCAGGCTCCGGATTTCCTCCTCGCGCTTGAGCAGGCCACCCTGGTCGGCCTCCAGCGCCGGCTGGCGCAGCCAGCCGTGCCCCATCCAGGTGCCGTCAGACGTAATCACTGAGCATTCCGGCTTTAGCTGTGCGATTTTGCCCCTGGCCTGGTTCAGATTTTCCGCGCACTGCACGCGCGCCAGCAGGCTCGCCAGCGCACCCGCGCCCTGAACGTAACAAGCCAAGGTGCCAGCAGGCGGCGGCTCCTCATCACCACCGGCGAACAGCACCAGACCCAGCGGCGGCGGCTCGGCTTCGGTCAGCGCTTCGAGACGGTCGGTCTCCACGCCCTGGAGCCAGTGGGCCAAAACATGCTCCACGGCCACCGTCCAGCGCGCATCGGTCACGCGAATCCGCTCTAGCAGACGCCGGGCCGGGTCTTCATCGCGGTCCTTCAGCCATTCGGCGGCACCGTTTGCCTCATCCGGCTGACGATTGAGCAGGCGCAGAGAATCGAGCCGAGCCGCATGTTCATGGCGCCGTGCCCGGGCGGTCTCCAGATCATTGCGCAGGGTTTCGATCTGCGTTCTGTGACCGCGCATATCCTGGCGCGTGCCCTCCAGGGCGGCACGCACGTCCCGCAGGGACTGCTCGCTGCGCTCGGCCTCCCGGCGGGCCGCGGTTTGATCGGCCTGGAGCTTTGCCAATGCTTCGTCGTCGCTTTGAGCGCGCAGGGTCTGAAGTCGATCGGCGGCTCGGCCCATTCGATCATCCAGGTGCCCGATACGCTGGCGCAGCAGCTCGGCCCGGTTCGCGGCCTGGCTGGCCGCCTGCTGGTGCTCCTGCCACCGCTGCTGCCATTCGGCCAGCGCCTGTTCAGCGGCCTCCAGCGCCTCAGCGGCCGCTTGCTCCTCAGTCCTTGCGCTGTCCAGGCGTGGGGTCAGTTCTGCGACCAGTTCGGTGGTCTGGCTCACCTGGGCCTTGTCCAAGATCAAATGCTGCTTGAGCTCGTTGAGCTGGTGCTCGGTCTCGGTGTATTCCGTCTGCTGGCGCTGGCGAATCTCGCGCTGATGCTCGATGGCCTGCTCCAGCCGGGCGATTTCGCCGGCGACTTCGTACAGTTCCGCCTGAATCTTGGAAGCAGATTCGCCGGCCTCATGCTGCTGCTGACGCAGCGATTCCAGCTCCTTCTCAGCCGCGCGTTGGTCAGCCAATGCCGACTGCAGCTGGTTCTCAACCTGCTTGAGGTCCTTGTGCCGACTTTCGGCCTGCTGGCTGGTTTCGCGCCAGCGCAGCGCGGTCAGGCGCGCCTCGTCTTCCCGATAGCGGGACTTGAGCTTGCGGTAGCGCTCGGCAGCACGGGCTTGGCGCTTGAGTTTTTCAAGCTGCTTGCCGACCTCTTCGCGCAGATCCGCAAGACGCTCGAGGTTTTCGCGGGTGTGGCGGATCCGGTTTTCGGTTTCCCGACGCCGTTCCTTGTAGCGCGAGATGCCGGCGGCTTCTTCGAGAAAAGCGCGCAGTTCCTCAGGCCTGGCTTCCACGATCTGGGAAATCATGCCCTGTTCGATGATCGCATAGCTGCGCGGTCCCAGCCCAGTTCCGAGAAACAGATCGGTGATGTCTTTGCGCCGGCAGCGCGTGCCGTTCAAGAAATAGCCAGACTGGCCATCACGGCTGACCTGCCGGCGCACCGAAATCTCGCTGTAGCTTGCGTACTCGCCACCGGCCCGGCCATCGCTGTTGTCGAACACCAGCTCAACGTTTGCCGTCCCTACTGGCTTGCGAGCGCTCGAACCGGAGAAAATCACGTCACTCATAGACTCGCCGCGAAGCTGACGGGCCGAACTTTCGCCCATCACCCAGCGCACTGCATCGATGATGTTGGACTTGCCGCAGCCGTTGGGACCCACGATCCCCATCAGGTTCGAAGGAAAACGCACCGTGGTCGGCTCGACAAAGGATTTGAAGCCCGACAGTTTGATCGCGGTCAGTCGCATTGACGCATCAGCCAGAAGTTTTTGTTCTAATATCGCCCGCCGGGCCAACGCCCGGTCATGAACCCAACATTCGACCAGGGAGAATCAGCGGCGTGCCCAGTCAGCCCAGCAAGGAGCTTGAAGTCTTTCCCAATCCGCAGCCGGCGCGGGATTATACCATTCGCATTCGGATTCCCGAGTTTACCTGCCTGTGCCCAAAGACGGGGCAGCCCGATTTCGCAGAGCTGCTGCTGGAGTACGTGCCGGACCAGTTTTGCGTGGAACTCAAAGCGCTCAAGAACTACATCTGGAGCTTCCGCGACGAGGGAGCATTCCACGAAGCAGTCACGAACCGCATCCTGGGCGACCTGGTCGCGGCGACCGCGCCACGTTTTATGCGGCTGAGTGCCGATTTCAACGTTCGTGGCGGCATCTACACCGCAGTGGTCGTCGAACACCGAGCCGAAGACTGGCAGCCACCAGCACCGGTCAACCTGCCCTGACGCGGATTCGACAGTTCATTCCGCGACATCTTCCAGCGGCAGCATGGGGATAATCTCAGCGGCCTGATAAAGATCTTCGACCAGCGCTTCCAGGCGTTGGCGCACAAGCTGCCGCTCAATGCCGTCGCGCACCTCGTTCAAGGGTGGAGGCTCGAGTGACCGGGTCGATTCAACGCGCAAAAGCCGCCAGCCCTGGGGCGTGCGCAGCGGCGCTGACAACACATCCCCGGTGTCGGCATCGCGCAGCAGCGGACCCAGCTCAGAGCCCAACTGGCTGGGATCCACCCAGCCGGTCGGCTCCACCAGCTGACCTTCCCGGCGGGCCGCTTCCAACAGGTCTTCGAAGCCCCTCTGACCGTCCTGAAGCTCCGCCAGCTGCAGCAGGGCATCGGCCTGGCTGGGGTAAACAATGGTCTCAAGCTGAAATTGACGCTCACCGGAACGTTCAACCTGGTTCTGGTACGTCTCACGAATGGCCTGCTCGGTGACCGGATACTGTTCGTGCACCCGAGTGAAGTATTGCAGCTGCAGGGTTTCCATGTCGCGCAGGGCGCGCTGGGCGCGCACCTTGGGCTCGTCGGCCAGGCCCTCGCGTTCAGCGGCGTTGGCCACCGCCCGCAGACGGATCAGCTCGTCAAGCAACTCACGCATCGCATCATGATCATCTTCTGCGATGCCGCGCTGGACCATCATGAATTCGAGCATCGGCAGCGAGATAGGTCGTCCGTCCACCTCGACCAGGATCACGTCATCGGTATCAACCAGTCCGCCGCTTTCTGGCTGACACCCCACCAACGTCAATGGTAATATAACTAATAATATCAGTCTATTAAAATTCATTTGGAGAAATTGCCTCAATATTGAGCGCATGAATATCTGTCGTCATCAATTCTCCCAGAGCGGCGTAGACGCTGCGATGGCGGGCCAGCCTGGACAAACCATCGAAACCCTGACTGACGAGGCGGACCTTGAAGTGCCCACGGCCGTCTTGCGCCCCGGCATGACCGACGTGCAAGTGAGATTCGTCAATAACCTCAAGTTGAATCGGACGCAACGCTGATTCCAATCGCTCGCGAATCATGGCGACTCTGTTGGCGCTCATGGCAGCACCGCATTGTAGGGATGAACCTCGGCGCCCTGCCAGGCCCCTGCTTCGATATAGGGATCTTCCTGGGCCCAGGCCTGAGCTTCGGCGAGATTGGCAAAATCCGCCACCACCAGGGAACCTGCATAACCCGCCGGGCCCGGATCGGTCGAATCAATTGCGGGCAGCGGCCCGGCCGTCAGCAGGCGACCCTGCTCGCACAGCGTCCTCAAACGCCCCAGATGGCGGTCGCGGGCCGAGGCCCTCAGGGAGAGGCTTTCGGGACTGTCCCGTCCAATAATCGCGTACCACACCGGCTTGCCATCCATTGTTTAAAAAGGGTTGATTGGGCATTGTACCGCTACAAGCCCGCCAGACATTTCGGCGCACGGACAGCTTGGTGTCGGCATCACCGCATTAAGAAGCGGCTACACTTGCGCGATGGATACCGCCCCCGCCGTCACCGGCCAGCAGGAAATGCCTTTTGCCGTCGTCCAGGGGCAGCCCCTGCTGAAGCTGCCGGATGATCTGTATATTCCGCCGGACGCGCTGGAGGTCTTTCTGGAGGCCTTTGAGGGTCCACTGGATTTGCTGCTGTACCTGATCCGTCGCCAGAACCTCGATATTCTGGACATTCCGATGGCCGAGCTGACCCGTCAGTACACCGGCTACATCGAAATGATGGCGGGCATGCGGCTGGAGCTGGCCGCCGAGTACCTGGTCATGGCTGCGATTCTGGCCGAAATCAAATCGCGCATGCTCCTGCCGCGTCCACAGCCGCAAGAGGACGATGAGGGCGACCCGCGAGCCGAACTGATCCGTCGCCTGCAGGAATACGAGCGCTTCAAGCAGGCCGCCGAAGACATCGATGAACTTCCCCGTCTCGAGCGCGACCTCGCGGTTGCCTCGGCCGGAATCGAAGATCACGGCAAGGTGCGAGTCCCGCCTGAGGTGGACTTGCGCGAACTGCTGCTGGCCTTGCGCGAAGTGATGGCGAGGGCCGACATGCTGGCCCATCATCAGGTGCAAAGCGAACCGCTGAGCGTGCGCGAACGCATGAGCCGAATCATCGACCTGGTTTCGAACAACCGGTTTGTCGAGTTCAGCCAATGCTTCGATCTGGAGGAAGGGCGGATCGGCGCGGTGGTGACATTCCTCGCGCTACTGGAACTTCTGCGCGAACACTTGATCGACTTGGTGCAGCAGGACTTGTTCGCGACCATTTACGTACGCGGACCCGCCGACTAACAAACACGAGCAAGAGATGGATATCGCGTATCTGAAAACCGTTGTTGAAGGGGCCCTACTGGCTGCCGGCAGCCCGCTGAGCCTGAACCAGCTCAACGCCTTGTTTCCCGACGAGGAAAAGCCCGGCCACGGGCCACTCAAGGAAGCCCTCGCGGCACTCGACGCAGACCTGGAAGATCGCGCCGTAGAGTTGACCGAGGTCGGCAGTGGCTACCGGATCCAGATTCGGGCTAGCCTGATGCCAGTCATCTCGGCACTGTGGAGCGAGAAACCGCCGCGATATTCTCGGGCGCTCCTGGAAACCCTGGCCATCATTGCCTACCGCCAGCCCATTACGCGTGGCGAAATCGAGCAGATTCGCGGGGTTTCGCTCAGCGCCAACATTCTCAGAACACTCCAGGAACGAGAATGGATCAAGGTCCTCGGCCATCGTGACGTGCCAGGGCGACCAGAGCTGTTGGGAACAACCCGCAACTTCCTGGACTATTTCAACCTCAAGTCGCTTGATCAGTTGCCGACCCTGGCAGAGATCAAGGACATCGACAACCTCGAGCCCGAGCTGGAACTGATTCATCCCGCCGCGGGCCAGCCAGCCGAAGCTATTCAAGATGAGCCGTCCACCGACCCGGAAGAAAAGCAGTCAGAAGCGCCCCAGCCGTCCCCCCTCGCCGAACAGCCCCAGGGCGACGACGAGAAAGCCCATGCGGAGGACGCGCAGCGCGACCGCTCCGCCTGAGACCATCGAGGCGGGCACAGAGCGCCTGCAAAAGGTGCTGGCGCGGGCCGGTCTGGGTTCCAGGCGGAGCCTGGAGAGCAGAATCGAGAGGGGCGAAATCCTGGTCAACAAGGTGCCTGCAAAGCTTGGGAGCGTGGTTGGCAACGGGGACTTGATCAGTCTGGACCAGCGCGAATTCAGGGTGCTTTCGGCCTCCCCGGCCCATCGAACGCTGATCTATCACAAACCCGAAGGCGAAGTGACTACGACCAGCGATCCCGAGGGCCGGCGAACGGTTTTTGACCGGCTGCCGCGACTGAAGGAAGGACGCTGGATTTCGATCGGCCGCCTCGACCTCAACACCGCGGGACTGCTGCTGCTGACCACCGACGGTGAACTGGCCAACCGGATGATGCACCCCTCCGGCGGCGTTGATCGCGAGTATCTGTGCCGAATCCGGGGGATGGTCTCCGATGAGCAGATTCAAAAGCTGCGCGACGGCGTTGAACTGGAAGACGGCCCAGCGCGTTTCTCCGACATCGTTCCTGGCGAAGTCACCGGCGGTCATTCCTGGTACACGGTCGTCATTCTCGAAGGCCGTAATCGCGAGGTTCGAAGACTCTGGGAAGCGGTGGGCGTGCAGGTCGCAAGACTCAAGCGCGTGCGCTTCGGCCCCGTATTTCTGCCGGCCGCCGTGCGCCCTGGTCGCTACCAGGAACTGTCGCCGCAGGATCACAGGGTTCTGCGCGAAGATGCGGACTTGCCGCCGCAGCCGATCGAACTGATTCTTCAGCAGGTGCCAGGACGGCCCGGCAGCAAGCCTGCCCCGCGCCGCACCCGGAACTGATCCAGGTTAATCGGTCACCGGCATCAACGTCAGCTCTACCCGGCGGTTCATGGCCCGACCCTCTGCAGTATCGTTGCCTGCAATCGGATAATCGGGACCGTAGCCGTAGGTCGCGACTCGCGCCGGGCTGACGCCGCGCGAAATCAGGAAGCGCCCAACGGTATCGGCGCGCTGTTTGGACAAACGCAGGTTGTAGCTGCGCGAACCGGTCGAATCAGTGTGGCCGTCGATCACCAGCACGGTTCGATCAAACTCCTCAAGCACTAGCGCGACCGAGTCCAAGACCTCAAAGAATTCGGGCTTGAGCGCGGCCGAATCGAAATCGAAAGTGACGTTACCGGGCATATTGAGGATGATCTCGTCGCCGCGACGGGTCACACTGACGCCGGAGCCAACCAACCGACGACGCAGCTCTTCTTCGTTACGATCCATGTAGGACCCGACGGCAGCACCCGTGAGCGCACCGACTCCGGCACCGATGGCGACGCGTTTGAGCCGGTCACCACCGGAAATTGCGCCCAGCACGGCCCCAATGCCTGCGCCCACCGCCGCTCCCTGACCAGTCCGGGTGGCGCGCGGCTCGCCGGTCCAGGGATCTGAGGTTGTTGCGCAGCCAGCCAGCAAGGCAATCGTCATGATGAGCGCGACGGATCGAGATTTGCGGTTCGGGTTCAAGCTTTGGCTCCCGTTCATGGATGTTTCCTCAATAGATGCGTCGACCGCTACGAGCATAGCGGCTGATCACTTCGGCCGCAGCCGAGCGCAGGATTTCCGTCCGAACCTCGACCCCGCGCGCCGCGAGTTGGTCAATCCATTGATCGGAGCGGTCTCCCTCATCAAAACCAGCCGCCTCGGCATCGACCTTGGTGGCGCCGCACAGTAGCGTGCTGACTCCCGACCAGGGCACTGCCCCAAGGCACATGGCACAGGGTTCACAGGAGCTGACCAGTTCGACGGGACCCAGACCGGTGGCGGCCAGACTAGGCATGCCCAGGCGCTGTTGAGCCAGGCTCAGCGCCACGATTTCGGCGTGCGCCGACGAACAGTTGCCGGGCTCGACCCGATTCACGCCAACCGCCAAGACCCGGCCTGAATCGGCGGCCACGACGAGCGCACCGAACGGCCCGCCACTATCGTGGGCGACGTTTTGTTCCGACAGACTGATGGCCACCCGCATCCGTTCTTCGGCGCTATCCAGCGAGGGCGGCAGGCTGGCCACGAAATCGTTGATCCAGGCCGGCAAGTGGATCTGGATACTGGGGGTCTGCATTAAAGGTCTCCTCGCGAGCGCACGGCTTCAAACAGGGCCACACCCGCGGCCACCGAGACGTTGAGGCTCTCCACTGCGCCCGGCATGGGAATGCGCACCAGCTGGTCGCAGTTCTCACGGGTCAGGCGACGCAAGCCGCGCTCCTCGCTGCCCATGACCACGGCAGCAGGGCCGGTAAAATCCGCCTCGTAGAGCGTCGACTGCGCCTCTCCGGCCAGACCGACCCGCCAGACCCCGCTTTCTCCGAGCAGGCGCAGCGTTCGAGCCAGATTGGTGACCACGACCAGGGGAAGCCGCTCGCTTGCACCGGCTGCGGCCCGACGGGTCACAGGGGTCAGGCCAGCAGCACGATCCTTGGGAACCACGACGCCGCAGGCGCCGGCCGCTGCTGCGGAACGAATGCAGGCTCCCAGGTTATGCGGATCGCTGACACCGTCGAGCACCAGCAGCAGAGGCTGCTGGGCTTGTGCCAGCAGGTCGCCGAGCTCAGACTCGTTCATCGGTTCCCTCGGTCTGAATTCGGCAATCACGCCCTGATGACGCACACCCTCGGCGCGTCGATCGAGGGCGCGAACGTCGCAGTGCTCAACGGTGATGCCGGATGCGCTCAAGTCCCGGCCCAGCCTGGCCAGTCGGTCCGATGAAGGATTCAGCCAGACCCGAACAATCCGTTCCGGGGCCACATCCAGAAGGCCCGAAACCGCATTGACCCCCATGGCAAGCTCGCGCTTCACAACCCCGGCTTGTCCTCGATCAGACGCAGGTCGATCTTGCGCTCCTCGACGTTGACCGCGGCCAGTTCGACCTGAACCCGGTCAGCCAAGCGCAGCCGAATCCCGCGGCGTTTTCCGGTCAGGCTGTGACTGACCGGGTCGAAATGGTAATAGTCGTTGGGCAAGGCGGTGACGTGGACCAGGCCGCTGACACCATAGTCCGGCAATTCGACGAACAAGCCGAAGCTGGTCACACCGGTCACGATGCCGTGGAAAGTGTCACCCAGGTGACGCTGCATGAACTGCGCCTTCAAGCGCTCATCCACATCGCGCGCGGCCTCCTCTGCACGACGCTCGGTCCATGAGCAGTGCCTTCCCAGCTCAGCCATTCGCTCATCGCCATAAGGAAAGCGGCCGCGATCGCTCTTGCGCACCAGGTGCTTGATGGCCCGATGCAGCAGCAGGTCGGGGTAGCGACGGATCGGCGAAGTGAAATGAGCATAACTGCCCAGGG
This sequence comes from Wenzhouxiangella sp., assembly GCA_036353315.1. Lineage (GTDB taxonomy): Bacteria > Pseudomonadota > Gammaproteobacteria > Xanthomonadales > Wenzhouxiangellaceae > Wenzhouxiangella. The sequence continues at coordinate 15,328 of JAZBOC010000055.1, forward strand.
CGAGACCGAAATGACCGCGGTTTTCAGGCTGATAAACTGCCAGCGACAGCGATCTGAGCAGCACGGCATTGACCAGCGGACGCAGCGGCGAGTCAGCCACCTGGTTCTGGATGGCGGCAAACTGGGCCGGCTCCGGCTCTTCTTTCCAGCGCACGCTCAAGCCCTGAGCGCGGAGAAACTCCTCCAGCGCTTCGAGCTTATCCGACTGCGGCGGTTCGTGGACCCGATAGAGCATGGGCAATTGATCGCCGACAAAGCGCGCGGCCTCGACGTTGGCCGCAATCATGCATTCCTCGATCAGCCGATGGGCATCATGGCGGATACTCAAGCGGATATCGGCCACCCGCCCGTCAGCATCGAACTGGAAGTAGACCGCCTGGGAGTCAAAGTCCAGCGCACCACGACGTCGCCGTCGGCGCGCCAGGCCCTGATAAACCGCAGATAGATGCTCCAGGGTCTGCAGCACGTGGGCGAACCGGGCGCGAAGTTCGCTGTCCCCGCCGTTGACGATTCGCTCGACCTGGTCATAGGTCATGCGGGCATGCGAGCGAAACACGGCCTCATAGAAGCGGCTGCCCAAAACTTTCCCGCGGTCGTCGAGCTTCATCTCGCAGACCAGACAGAGACGATCGACCTTCGGATTGAGCGAACACAACCCATTCGACAGCGCCTCGGGCAGCATGGGAATGACGCGGTCGGGAAAGTACACCGAAGTGCCCCGCTGGCAGGCCTCGGTATCCAGCGGGCTGCCTGGCTGAACGTATTCAGCCACGTCGGCGATTGCCACAATCAGGCGATAGCCGTCGCCGCGTGGCTCGGCATAAACGGCGTCGTCGAAATCTCGAGCGTCGGCGCCATCGATGGTGATCAACGGGAGCTCCCGCAGATCGACGCGCCTGGCGGCGATCTCAGGGTCGATTTCAGCCCCGAAGGCCCCGGCTTCGGCGATCACCTCATCAGGAAATTCCGCCGGCAACTGGTATGAAAATACAGCCATGTCCGTAGCAATGCCGGGCTCGTCGGCCTGGCCCAGCACCGCGATCAGCTCGCCCACCGGGCCGCGATGAGCGCTGGGCGGACGCTCGATACGCGCAACCACGATCTGTCCTGGTTTGGCGTCGCCTATTCGCTCTAGCGGAATCAGAATGTCGTGGGTCAGGCGCGGGTCGTCAGGAACTACCGTGGCCACGCCGCTTTCGATCATCAAGCGGCCGACAACCTGCGCGTGGGCGCGCTCGACCACTTCGACGATACCGCCCTCCTTGCGCCCTCGGCGATCCACTCCGGTTACAGCGGCGAGCACCCGGTCGCCGTTGAAAACCTGGCGCATCTGGCGCGGCGACAGGTAAAGATCATCGCCCCCGGCGTCGGGGATGACAAAGCCGAAACCATCGGCGTGCGCGCTGATGCGCCCGGCGACCAGATCCATCTCGCGAGCCAGGCCGTAGGCGGCGCGCCGGTTGCGCACGACCTCGCCGCGGTTGACCAGATCGACCAGCAGAGGCTTGAGCAGTTGATCGGAGCCGGCCTTGTCCAAGCCAAACATCGTCGAAAGCCGACGCCGCGTCAGTGGGCGGTCGGCTTCGGCCAGGGTACGCCGGAGATCATCCAGCGTGATCGCTTTAGATTCATTCATGGCGGCATGATACTCCGCCACAGCAACTGAACGGGCTGGAAGCAATCCCTCCGGGTCAACCCGAATCAGCCACGCACGTAGCTTTCCAGATGCTCGATCAGACGCTTCTGGTCGCCGATAACAGCATTGACCAGGTCGCCGATCGAGACCAGCCCGATCAGCGCCCCGTTCTCGACCACGGGCAGGTGGCGAACGCGCTTGCTCGTCATCAGGGCCAGACCCTCTTCGGCGGTGGCGCGGGGATCGATGGTGATCAGCGGTGTGGTCATGACCTCCTCGACCCGGGTCTCGCGCGAGGACTTGTCGGCCAGAATGACCTTGCGAGCGTAGTCGCGCTCGGAGAACATGCCCTTCATTTCTCCGTCCTTCATCACCAGCATGGCCCCGACCCGATAACGGGCCATTTCCCGAACCGCCTCGATCACGAAGTCATCCGGACTGACCGACCAAATCTCGTCCCCTTTTCCTGACAGGATCTGACGAATGTTGTGCACCCTCTTCTCCTTTTAAGTCTGTTTGTTATCAACCGCAGTATAGCCTTAGCGTCCGACACCGAAAAAGCCGTCGATCCGCCCGAATCGAAGCTGACTGTGTTTATACTCCGATCGTCGGGATGCCAATTTTTCCAAAGGGAGTTTTTGTTAACCGTGAAGCAGCCAAACACGCCCCAGGCTCAGGACTTCATGACCCGCAAAGTGCATGTTGTCACTCCTGAGATGTCCCTGGCCGAGGCGATTGCGTTCTTGAAGAAGCACAAGGTCTCCAACGCTCCCGTGATCGAATACGATGGCGAAGGCCATCGCCTTCTTGTTGGTTTTTTATCAGAAGGCGACTGTCTGGAATACCTGTCCAACGAGGTCTTTTTCGGCTCGCCGGCTCCCCGCCAGACCGTGAATACGATGATGAAGCGGCACCCGGTCTGCGTAGAGCCGGAAATGGATGTATTTACCTTGGCCTCGATTTTCGTCAACCACCGCTATCGGCATTTGCCGGTCTCCGCCGAAGGACGACTGCTGGGCATCGTCAGCCGAAGTGATATCCTGCACGCCCTCAACGGCTTCTACCAAAAGGCGTTCAAGGACCGGAAATCAAAGAAGTTTCCGCCGAATCTGCAGGAGATCATCAATCACCGCTTCATTCTGAAGCGCTGAGCGCGCGCCGTTCCGGCGCCGTGCCCTCATCGGCTTCGGCAGCGCAGCGACCGGGGCTGCGACCGCAGGGACAATCGCCCTGGCTGCCGATCCCGCCACAGGAACCCTTGATTGGGCCACGTCCCATCAGAACGCCGATCATCATGGCGGCGAACAGGATCAGCATCAGCAAGGCGCTCAAAATCAGGGTGGTCAGCATCTAGGAATCTCCGGATTGCAGCAGGCGTTCAAAAGCCGGCGTCATTCGCTCAAGCAGAGCCTCGCCATCGGCCAGTAGCCAGAGTACCGCCAGTTCTCGCTCCATGGCAAATGACCAGGCTTCGTCGATGGGCATCACGCTCAAGGCCGTGGCCAGAGCATCCGCCGTGGTGCAGGTCTCAGATGCCACCGTGACGGCGACCGTGGCGTGATCGATCGGGCGCCCGGTACGCGGATCGATCAAGTGGGAAAAGCGCTGTCCATCCGCTTCGAAATGGTTTCGGTAGTCGCCGCTGGTGGCCAATGCCATATCTTCCAGTTCAAGCAGGATGAGGGCTTCACGCTGAGCGGCGATCGGGCGTTCGATGCCGATCCGCCAGCGCTCCCGATCAGCTCGGTACCCCTGGACCCGCAATTCACCACCGATATCGACCAGAAAATCACTGAATCCAGAGGTCAGCAAATACTCTACAACCACGTCCACGCCCCAGCCCTTGGCGACGCCGGACAGATCGAGATAAGCCTTGCCCGGTTGGAGCAGGCGATCGCTGTCGGCGTCGAACGACAAACGCTGCCAGCCAACATGGCCCAGCGTCATTTCGATCGTCTCGGGCTCCGGTACCGAGCGCTCGGAAGCAGCCGGACCAAAGCCCCAGAGGTTGACCAACGGCCCGGCGGTCGGGTCGAATGCCCCTGACGTCGCTTCGGCCCAGTACAGTGCTTCCGACAACACTCTGGCAAAGCCCGGCGGCAGTGTGATCCAGGCGCCGGCTTCGGCCCGATTGAACGCGCTGATGACCGAGTCGGCCCGATAGGTACTCATTTCCTGGTTGACCTGGTCGAGCAGCAGATCGATCTGCTCGCGCAGCTCGGCTATCGAGATTGCGTCCGGCGAAGCGGGCAGTCGTACGGTCCAGTAGGTCCCCATGGTCTCGCCGTTGAGCGTGATTCCTTGAGGCGGCCGGCTGCAGGCCGCGAGCAAGGCAACGACACAGCACAGGATCAGATAACCCGGGCGGACCGAACCGATGCTTTCAGCCACCGAAATCGTCCAGCAGAATGTTTTCCGGCTCCACGCCAAGATCATCGAGCATGCTCAGGACCGCCGAATTCATCATCGGTGGCCCGCAGAGATAGTATTCACAATCCTCTGGAGCCGCGTGGTCCTTGAGGTAATGATCGAGCGCGACCTTGTGGATAAAGCCGGTGTACCCCTCCCAGTTGTCTTCCGGCAGCGGATCAGACAATGCCAGGTGCCACTCGAAGTTCGGGTGCTCAGCCGCGAGCTGGTCGAACTCCTCGACATAGAATGCCTCCCGCAAGGAACGCGCCCCATACCAGAAGGTGATCTTGCGGTCAGTCTGGAGCCGGTTCAGCTGGTCGAAGATGTGTGCCCGCAACGGCGCCATCCCAGCGCCACCGCCGATAAACACCATCTCTGCGTCCGTGTCCTTGGCGAAAAACTCGCCAAATGGACCGAAAACGGTGACCTTGTCGCCGGGCTTGAGATTGAACAGGTAGGTCGAAGCAATCCCAGGTGGAGCATCGGCCTGGCGGGGCGGCGGCGTGGCGATGCGGATATTGAACTTCAGCACGCCCTTTTCTTCCGGGTAATTGGCCATGGAGTAGGCACGGACCGTTTCCTGCTCGCGGTTGTTGAGCCTGAGCTTGAAAAGGTCGAAGCGATCCCAGTCCTCGCGGTACTCCTCGAGCACCTGGAAGTCGGCGAAATGCGCCTCGAAGCTGGGGATGGCAAACTGCATGAAGCCGCCGGCGCGGAACTTGATGTCCAACCCCTCGGGCAGCTTAAGGACCAGCTCTTTGATGAAGGTGGCCACATTGTCGTTGGAAATGACCTCGCACTCGATCTTCTTGACGCCAAAGAACTCTTCGGGAACCTCGATCTTCATGTCGCGCTTGACGGCGACCTGACAGGACAGGCGCTTGCCTTCGCGAATCTCTCCGCGCGAGAGCTTCTCGCGCTCGGTCGGCAAGGCATCGCCCCCGCCCTCGATCACCTTGCACACGCACTGACCGCAGGTCCCGCCTCCGCCGCAGGCCGAGGACAGGAAGATGCCCTGCTCGGCCAGCGTGCCCAGTAGTTTGCCGCCGGCTGCGGTGGTGACGACCTTGTCTGGATCACCGTTGATCTCGATGTTGACTTCGCCCGTGCTGACCAGACGCGAGCGCGCCGCCAGGATCAGCCCCACCATGATCAAGACGCTGCCGGTGAACATGACTACTCCGGCAATGATTTCGGTCCAAATCAAAGCTGTACCCCCGCAAAAGACATGAACCCCAGCGACATCAGGCCGGTGATGATGAAGACGATGCCCAAGCCACGCAGGCCCTCGGGCACGTCACTGTACTTGAGCTTTTCGCGGATCGCGGCCAGCAGAACAATGGCCAGCGCCCATCCCACCCCGGCACCGAAACCGAACACCACCGACTCACCAAACTGGTAGTTGCGCTCGACCATAAACAGGCTGGCCCCCAGAATGGCGCAGTTGACCGTGATCAGCGGCAGAAAGATGCCCAACGCGTTGTACAAAGCCGGGACGTAACGGTCAAGAAACATCTCCAGAATCTGGACGATGGCGGCAATCAGGCCGATGTAGCACATCAGGCCCAGAAACCGCAGATCGACCTGCTCCAGCGCTGAGATGCCGGTCCAGGCCAGCGAACCCTCATCGAGAAAGTTGTGCAGGATAAAGTTATTGACCGGCACAGTCAGGGTCAGCACCACCACCACGGCAACGCCCAGCCCCATCGCTGTTTCGACCTTCTTCGAGATCGCCAGAAAAGTGCACATACCCAGAAAGAAGGCCAGCGCCATGTTCTCCACGAACACAGCACGCAGGAAAAGACTCAGGTAATGCTCGAACATCAGCGTGGCTCCCCGCCCATCAAAAGGCCGGACTGGTGCGCGTATTGGGAACGATTTCGTAAGGCTCTTTCTCGACCTGTTCGACCCGAATGCTCCTGAGGATCCAGATAAAGCCTCCGATCAGGAAAAACGCGCTGGGCGGCAACAGCATCAATCCGTTAGGCTGATACCAACCGCCGTCGCTGACCAGAGGCAGCACCTGCATGCCAAACACGCTGCCCGAACCGAACAGTTCGCGCGAAAAGCCGACAATCAACAAAACGATCGAATAGCCCAGGGCATTGCCAAAGCCATCGATCGCTGAAATCACCGGCGGATTCTGCATCGCAAACGCCTCGGCCCGACCCATCACGATGCAGTTGGTAATGATCAGCCCGACGAACACCGACAATTCCCGGCTGAGCTGAAAGGCGAACGCCTGCAGGAACTGATCGACCACGATGACCAACGTCGTAATGATGGTCATCTGGACGATGATGCGGATGTTGGATGGGATGTGATTGCGGATCAGCGAGACGAAAAAGTTCGAAAGGGTGAGTACGAACATCACCGCAAGACACATCGTCACCGTGGTACTCAGCTGGGTTGTAATCGCCAGCGCCGAGCAGATGCCAAGAATCTGCAGGGCGATGGGATTGTTGGCGAACACCGGCCCCAAGAGAACGTCACGTGTCTTCAATTGCGCCATGGCTAGAGCACCTCTCCGGTTTTCATTCGATTCTCCAGCTTGGCCAGAAAGGGCCCATAGCCCTGCTCTCCCAGCCAGAACTGCACCATATTCTCGACCCCGCGCGACGTAATGGTCGCACCCGATAAACCATCGATCCGATGCTCGGCATCGGGAACACCCTCGGGCGTGCGGCCCCGGTCGACGCGAAAGCGCACATCGCCGTCTTCGTCGCGCACCTGCTTGCCGACCCACCCTTGCTGCCAGCGAGGATTCTCGATTTCGCCACCAAGACCCGGCGTCTCGCCGTGCTCGAAGAAACTGATACCCGAGACGGTCCGAAGGTCGGGCTCCAGGGCGAGAAACGCATACATGGTCGACCACAAGCCGTAAGCGTGCACAGGCAAAACAACCCGCTCCAAGGCGCCGTCTTCTGACCGGGCCAGGAAAACCTCGCCGTAGTGCGTCCTGCGCCCGATTCCGGCCGGATCGCCAGTGAGCGCATTGGACTGGGCCGGATCCCGAACCGCACGAACGGGATCGAATCCCCCCGGCGGATCCACGTACTCACCGCTGTCGAAATCCACGACCCGGCGCTCGATCCGTTCAAAAGCTTGCGCCACGTCCATGCCCGGTTCGAACAGGCCGGCCGCCTGCAGGACATTGAGCTGCCGGAAGGTTTCTCGATTCTCCGCCTGGAAGGGGCGCAGCGTGACAGCCGCCGTTGACACGATGACCGCGCAGATCAGGCACACCACCGTAGCGATGCGCAGTACGTTGGCAACGCTGTTCTTATCCCTCACCAGCGACCTCCTGCAGTCGGCGTTTGCGCCGAGCGATATTGGCCTTGATGACCACGTAATCGATCAGTGGCGCGCATAAATTGCCAAACAGTATGGCCAGCATCACGCCTTCCGGAAACGCTGGATTGATCACGCGAATGAGAACCACCATGACGCCGATCAGGATACCAAAGGCCCACTTTCCAGCATTGGTCATCGCGGCCGATACGGGGTCGGTGGCCATGTAGACCAGACCAAACGCGAAACTCCCGAGGGTTAGATGCCAGTACCACGGCATGGCGAACATGGGGTTGGTCTCACTGCCGGCCCAGTTCAGCAGCGTGGCCATGCCGATCATGCCCAACAGCATGCTCAGCATGATCCGCCAGGAGGCGATCTTGGTCGTCAGCAGAATCAACGCACCGAAGGCGATCACCAGGGTCGAGGTCTCGCCAATCGAGCCCTGGATGCCACCCAAAGCGGTCTGCATCCAGGTCAGATCAACTTCGGGGTTGAGCGAGGCGTTGGCCGCCAGGCCGGCGCTGTAGTTCAGGTCGCCAAGCGCTGCCATGGACAGTGGCGTGGCGCCGGAAAAACCGTCCACCGCTGTCCAGACGGAATCACCGGTCAGACTGGCTGGATAGGCAAAGAACAAAAAGGCTCGACCGGTCAGGGCAGGATTGAGAAAGTTCTTGCCCGTGCCGCCGAAGACCTCCTTACCCAGCACGACCCCAAAGCTGATGCCGAGAAAAACCATCCACAGCGGTATGGTTGGCGGCAGAATCAGGGTAAACAGAATGCCGGTCACGAAAAAGCCCTCGTTGACCTCGTGGCCACGCTTCCAGGCAAACAGGCCCTCCCAGATGAAGCCGCCCAGATAGGTGACGATGAATATCGGCACGTAGTAGACCGCACCGTGCAGCAGGTTCGCGATCCAGCTAGCGGGATCGAATCCAGCCAGCGCAGCGACCAGATCCGTTCGCCAACCGGGGATCGGGCTATAACCGAACTCGGCGATCTGGAGATTGGCCTGGTAGCCGACGTTGATCATGCCGAAGAACAAGGTGGGCAGGGCGGCAAACCAAACCGTCATCATGACGCGCTTCAGGTCCAGCCCGTCGCGCACGTGCGCGGTCGCGCGAGTCGTGCTCGGCGGGCTGTAGAGCATGGTGTCGAACATCTCGTAAAAGACGTAAAAGCGGTGGTACTTGCCGCCCCGCTCAAAGTGCGGGGCCACGCGCCGATCCACGAAAGCTCTCAGTCCCACTCAACCCTCCTTCTGAATCTGTTCGAGCGCGTCGCGCAGGATTGGCCCGTATTCATACTTGCCGACGCAGACATAGGCGCACAGTGCGAGATCCTCTTCGACCAGCTCCAGCGCGCCCAGCGCCTCGGCCATTTCCAAATCACCCACGACAAGCGAACGCAACAGTTGGGTGGGCAGGATGTCCAGCGGCATGACAGTCTCATACTGTCCCAGCGGCACCATCGCCCGCTCGCTGCCGTTGGTCGATGAGGTCAGATCCAGAAGCCGCCCAGGACGCAGTTTGGACAGGTAGATATTCATCGCCGAATGGCGCTCAAGGCCCGGGGAGAGATACCCGAACAGGCGACGGTCGCGGTCTTCGCGAATCACAGTGATCTGGTTTGACCAGCGGCTTAACCAGGCCAGTGCTTCACGCGCGTGATGACCGCTAAAAACCGATCCCGAAATGATCCGGTTGCAGCCCTCGACCAGCTCATCCCGGCACAGGTCCTCGACGCTGGCCCCCAGGCGGGTTTCGATCAGCCTTGGATGCTTGACGCGCGGCCCGGTCAGGGCGATGACTCGGCGCGTATAGCGCTTTCCGGTCGCGAACAGGTGACCAAAAGCAATCACATCCTGGTAATCGACACTCCAGACCACACGGCCGCGGCCGACCGGGCAGAGGTAGTGGATGTGCGTCCCCGGATTGCCGGCCGGATGCGGCCCGGCGAAGACTTCCTCACGCACCCGCTCACCGCTGAATGAGGGAAGATTGGACTGCGGCGACCGACAGACCCAGACCGGCCCTTCAGTCAGAGACTGAAGCACGTTCAGGCCGGCTTCAAAGGCCTCCAGCTCCGGCTCAACGATGATCGCCGGATCTGGTGCCAGGGGCTGGGTATCCATTACCCGAACGAAGATCGCAACCGGCGTGGAATCGACCGGAGGCACCTGGCCGTAGGGCCGGGTCCGCAGCGCCGTCCACTCACCGGACTCGATCAGCAGGGCCCGCACCGCATCCGGCGCGAAACCGCCAGCCACTTTTGAAGAAAAGGCGGTGAAGTCGACGTCGCCGCCGTCATCAGGCTCGATCACCACCGACTGCATGAAGCGCTTCGCTCCGCGGTGAATAGCCGCAACGCGTCCTGCTGCCGGTGCGGTGTAGCGCACGCCTGCATTCTTCTTGTCCTCGAACAAAAGCTGGCCGCACCGAACCCGCTCACCCTCGGTAACGTGCAGGGTCGGACGCATGCCAGGGTAATCGCCCCCCAGCACGGCCACCGAGCGAACCGTCGGACCCGGCTCGATCCGTGGCTCGGCTTGCCCGGCAAGCGGCAAATCCAGACCTTTCTGTATCCGGATCATTCTTTTAATCTTCCTCCAGCTTGTCCTGATCGCGCTCGTGTCGCCACGGCAGGCAGATTGCTTGGCCCCTGTCACAGCGCTTCGATCCAGCCTCTGGCCGTCGCAAAGCCGGCATAAGCTAGCAGCAGGATACCGTCTAAATCAAGACCGAGGTGCCCGGATTTTCTGGTAGCGCTTGACCGGGCCTTCGCTTGAGCGATAATGCTTGGCTGCTCCCGCGCTCCGGAGGTGCCGTCTGCCTTTTCTTGTTCATCTTCTTCGCTTCACGTTACTGGCGCTGTTCGTCTTTTTAACGGGCTGCGCGACGGTCACGCCTCAGCGGGACTCGGAGCCTGTAGCGCGCGCCGACGGTTCGGCCGCGTCCGTGCCCTATTACCTGCGTGCCAACCTTGAGGAGCCGTTTGATGCCGTTGACCGGGCACTCCGACGCGTCGTACAAGACCCGCAGGACTTGGCCGAGACTTCCGAACGCAAAGCGCTGGAAGTCGATCTTCTTGCGCAGGTGGTCGACCGCTTCGAGTTCGCCGACTGCCCCGACGGCAGTCGAGCATTGGAATGGGCGCATTGGTTCGGCGACCGACCTGACTACATGGCGCGGGTTCTCGATCGCGCGCACCCCTGGATGCACGATATCGTCGGTGAGCTCAGGCGCCGCCAGATGCCCGGAGAGCTTGCCCTGCTGCCGATTGTGGAAAGTGCTTACGACCCGTTCGCCTACTCACACGGGCAAGCCTCTGGAACGTGGCAGTTTCTGAGCGCCACGGCGCGCGACCTGGGCATCGAGATCAATGACTGGTATGACGGTCGTAGAGACGTTTACGCAGCCACACGAGCTGCGCTCGACTATCTGAGCTATCTCAACACGTTGTTTGAGGGCGATTGGAACCTTGCCTTGGCGGCCTATAACGGCGGTCAGGGCCGCGTGGGTCGTGCAATTCGTCGTAATCAGGCGCGCAACCGTTCCACGAACTGGGATGCACTCCCCCTGCCGCGTGAGACTCTGGCCTACGTGCCCAAGCTCCACGGACTGGCCTGCCTGTTCCGCGAACCGGCTCGTTTTGGCTGGAGCAGGCCCCAGTGGTCGGACACACCGCTGATTGCCCGCATCGAGCTACCGGGGCCGGTTGACGTCGTTGCGGTATCGGCGCTGGCCGATATCGATATCGCCGAGCTCGTCGCCCTCAACCCCGGGTTGAACCGACACCTGACGCCGCCCAGCGGTCCCCATCACCTCATTGTTCCGATCGATCAGAAGCAGGATGTCATCGCCATATTGCCGGAGGCTAACGGCCGCCCGAAGCTGCGCTATGAAGAGATCGTCGTGCGACGCGGCGACACGCTTTCAGGTCTGGCGCTTCGACACCAGACCAGTGTGACCGCACTGCGAGAAATCAACGAACTGCGAGGCGACCATCTCGCCCTTGGCCAGCGCTTGCGCCTGCCTTCAGACGAACCGGCCATCGAGACCGACCTGCCTTGGTCGGCCGGATACCCTGAACTGGCGCGCCTTCAGGAGCGCCTTCTGCCCACTCGGCGCCTCCAGCACCAGGTCCGGCCGGGGGAAAGTCTTTGGGTGATCGCCCGCCGCTATTCGGTCAGCGTTGAGGACGTTCAGCGCTGGAACGGACTCGGAGCGCGCAGCCTGATTCGGCCCGGCCAGCGTCTGGTGATCAACATGGAGGCGCCCGGTGGCCGAGCAGCCCGTGCGCGCCCGACACGCTATACGGTTCGCAGCGGGGATTCTCTCTGGCTGATCTCGCGCCGCCTCGACGTTCGACTCGCCGACCTGATGCGCTGGAACGGGCTTGACGAAGCCAGCGTGCTCCGTCCGGGCCAGATCTTGACCGTCCATCGAGGCGACAGTGCGTAAGCCCCGCCGCCTCCTCCTGCTGGTGCTGCTCGCCTTCACCCGGGTCGGCGCCGAAGTCGAACTTTCCGGCCACCTCACCCAGGGTGGCCTCATGATCGGTACAGCCCCGCCGGGAAGCGAGGTCCTGCTCGACGAAGAGTCGATTCTGGTCGCCGAGGATGGGCGTTTTCTGCTCGGTTTCGGTCGCGATACCGAAGGCCCGCATCGGCTGACGGTTCGCTTGCCCGATGACCGCGTCTGGACGCAGGATCTGAGACCCGCTCCGCGTTCGTTTGATATCCAACGCATTGATGGACTGCCGTCCGAAAAGGTGACTCCGCGCCCGGAAGTACTTGAGCGAATCCGTGAGGAAGCCGCCCTGGCCCGCCAGGCAAGAACGCGCCGGGATGCGCGCATCGACTGGGACCGTGGTTTCATTCGACCGCTCGCCGGCCGCATTACCGGGGTCTACGGTTCCCAGCGCATCCTCAACGGCCAGCCAAGGGCGCCGCACTGGGGGCTCGATATCGCCGCGCCAACCGGAACCGCAGTTCAAGCCCCGGCTGGGGGAATTGTCACTCTGGTCCACTCGGACATGTACTTTTCGGGCGGGACCTTGTTCGTCGATCACGGCCACGGTCTGGTGTCGGCCTTTCTCCATTTGAGTGACATATTGGTCGAGCCTGGACAACACGTGGCCCAGGGTGAAGTCATTGCCGAAGTTGGGGCCTCCGGTCGCGCCACGGGCCCGCACCTGGATTGGCGCATCAGCCTGGGCGATGTCCGTATCGATCCGGCGTTGCTGCTGGAAAACGTCGACGAATGAGACTGCGTGCGGTTTTGGCGATCGCGGCTGGATTGGCGCTGGGTGCGTGCGCCGGCCCGCCGGAGCGTGAACAAAGCCGTTCGATGCCGCTCGCCTCATTCGGCCAGCTCGAAGAACTGGCCTCACGCCTGCCCGGACGCTACGGCGCCGCGCGGCGGCTGGATCAGGAACAGCCGGGTACCCAGATGCAGCTCAGCACGGTCATGCGCGGCGATGGCACTTTGGTCCTGGAGTTCCGGGAACTGCTCGAAAAGCGGCAGCGTGGCTTCATTCTGACCCTGAGCAGCATGGCCGCAACCACTTTCATTCCGGGAAGATTTCATCCGCTGCAGACGGACGGCACCCCGTCAGCTCAGAGCTGCGCAATGCGTTTCGTCGTCCGAGACGGCCTGCTGTCCGGTGAGACCGATCCTGACCAGTGTCGATTCGGCGCTTCAGAAGACGCCGTTGGACTGCTCAAGGAAGTTGCCCTGGATGCCGACCAAGTGATCATCGCAGATCAGTTGATCGCTGCCGGTACGGGAGAAGACAATCCTCCGGATATCCTCAGGCTATACCGCCTCGACAGCTTTCTCGGCCAGGTTCGCGTCCGCGAGCAAGCCGGCAGCGGATGGCGTACGGCCGAAGAATTCCTGATCGCGGTCGGTTCCAGGCCCATAGAGCCGCTGGATGCGGCCGACATGCCGCTGGACGTTGTCATCAGGCTGGAATTGATCCAGGGCCAGCAGCCGGGATCACCGCTGCTTTCTCTTCAAGCGCTCCAGAGCGATACCGACAACATGCTGGGTCACGTATGGGCTGATAGACAGGCCCGGCGCCTGGGCTTGGCGCTGGACCATATTCAAGTGGATCTGGAAAAACCGCCTCCCAGGCCCTAGCCGGCCGACCTCAGACTTTCCAGCCGGCAGGGTGGCCGTCTATCGGCTTGTAGCCGTGCTTGTTTCCCTTGGTCACGATGGCCACGGCGTTGTGTGGGTGCAGGCTTTCAAAGTGGCTGATCCTTGCCCAAAAATCGGTCACGCGCTCCTGTGCGCCCAGAGCCGTCTGCACCCGTCGGGCCGCGTCTTCGCAAAACATCAGATTCTGACCGTTCAGCAGCGCAAACGCCTGTTCATCCTCACGCTTGACCGCCGCCTGCACAGGCGTCTTGAGGGCATCCTCGATGGCATCAATCATCTGCACGAAGGGAAAGGCTTCGAAGGTCGGAGCCAACTGCAGCCGGATGTCCGCGGCTGAGCGCTGGGAATGCGGCGTAGCCAGAATGCCCTGCTCGCTGCCCAGCCATGCCACGACATCGTCAGCCTCCGGCGCCGACTGATCGGCGAAGTCCTTGCGAAACTGCTCCTGGATCAACTGCCTGGCCAGCGCTGCCGAGCATGGGCAGGTGCTTGAGTAGATGACCTGGAAAGCCAACTCCATCGCGAACTCGCGCCCGTTGAGACTGGCGATGAGACTAATGGGATACTGTTTCCAACCGCTATTGTCGCTGACCAGGGCCTTGCGACGAATCAGGTATTCGAAGTCCAGGCGCACCATCGCCCGGGTACTCAAGTCCTCATGGGAATGAAGAAAGTCGCGGAGTAAATGCCTGAGTGCGGCCGGCGTGATGGAATGCTCGGCCAGCGCTCGATCCAGATGCAGGTAAAGCCGGGACATATGGATGCCCCGCTTTTCCGGCTCGGCCAGATTGACGAAAGCGCTGACCCGGGCATTGGTCTGGATTTGTCGGCCGTCAGGACCATCCAGCAGGATCGGTAACTCGATCTCGTTCATTCCGACCCAGTCGAGCTTGCCGGCCACCTGAACTTCGGCGTGGCTGGCGATATCCGGCATGCGGGCGAGCTTGCGTTTTTCAGTCATGGTCCAGTGGTCTCCGGGTTCCAGTGGCCGCCAGGCGGCGTTGCTGTCGGGGCCGAGATTACACGCCAGTGACAATAAAGGAACTGTGAGCGGGGAAGAGATGTTGGTGCAAGAGAAAAATGGTCGGAGCGGAGAGATTCGAACTCTCGACCCCCACAACCCCATTGTGGTGCGCTACCAGGCTGCGCTACGCTCCGACCGACTCAAACTCAAGCGCCTATTTTAACCGCAAACACGCAGGGACGCTTCAGCGTCGAAGAACCTGCAGAACATCCTCCAGTTCCATCCGCATCTGTCTGAGCAGCTGCTGACTGCGGGTCACATCGTCCTGCGCGTGATCACCTTCAAGCTGCTGCCGAGCGCCCAGAATTGTAAAGCCCTGTTCATGCAAAAGACTGCGGATCTGGCGGATCATCAACACGTCATGACGCTGGTAATAGCGGCGATTGCCGCGACGCTTTACCGGCTTGAGCTGTGGAAACTCCTGCTCCCAGTAACGCAGAACATGGGGTTTGACTCGGCAAAGGTCGCTGACCTCACCAATGGTGAAGTAGCGCTTGGCCGGAATCTGTGGCAGTTCCTGGTTACTTCCGGGATCCAGCATAGCCTTCCACTCGTGCTCTCAGCTTCTGCCCCGGTCTGAATGTCACCACCCGTCGGGCCGTAATTGGAATTTCTTCCCCCGTCTTTGGATTCCGGCCCGGGCGCTGACCCTTGTCCCTGAGCTGGAAATTTCCGAAACCCGACAGTTTGACGTGATCGCCCGCTTCAAGCGCGGTTCTGATCGACTCAAACCAGGCATCGACAAATTCCTTTGCCTCGCGCTTGTTGAGCCCGACCTCGTCGAACAAGGTGGCTGCCAGATCGGCCTTGGTCAACGCCATACGATTATCCTCTTAGCTTAGCCCCGAAGTCGCGGGTCAGACCGTCAACGATGCGGCCTATCACTGCTTCGACTTCATCATCTCTTAGGGTGCGCGAAACATCACGAAGAATCAAGCCCATAGCCAGACTTTTGTGCCCTGTTTCGATACCTTCGCCACGATATTCATCAAAAATGACGCACTTTTCCACCAACTTTCCGCCAGCTCGACGGATTCCTGCCATCAAGGCCGAAGCCGGGACCTGATCCGGAACAACCACCGCGATATCCCGCCGTACGGAGGGATATCTCGAACTGCGCTGGTGCACGGGCAGCTGTGCCTTGCGAATGCCGTCGACATCAAGTTCAGCAACAAAGCCTGTTCCAGCCCAATCCATCGCACGGGCCAGAGCGGGATGAACCTGGCCCAGCGAACCCATCAGCTGATCATCCAGATACAGATCCGCACCCTGCCCGGGGTGCAGCCAGCTCTGCTCGGAACGCTCTAAACGCAGCTGACCGCCGACCCCATTGAGTGCCAGCAGTTGCTCGACTTCGCCCTTGACATCAAAGAAATCGATCGCTCGTCCGGCCCCGAGTGCATGCTCGCCGCTGACCCGCCCGGTCATGAACAAGGCCAGACGATGCGGCTCGCTGAACCCGGCAGGATTATTGATGAAGCAGGTTCCGATCTCGAACAGCCGGAAATTGTCGTGCTGGCGGCGAAAATTCGCGCTTGCCGTCTTCAGCACGCCGGGCAGGAGGCTGGTCCGAAGCACGGCCATGTCCCGGTTCAGCGGGTTTGCGAGCCGCTGCGCACCCTCGTGCAGACCAAGGCTGGCCAGCTCCTGCTCAGCTACAAAACTCCATGTGATGATCTCCTGGAAGCCGCGCGCCGCCAGCTGCCGTCGCAACCGACGCTGCGGCACCTCGGCTTCAGGGATCGGTGCCAGCTTCAGGCGCCCACCGGGACGTCTGCTGGGCAGCTGATCGTAGCCCTGTAGCCGGGCCACTTCCTCGATCAAGTCGACTTCAATCTCGATATCTCGCCGCGCTGACGGCGGAGTGACTCTGAACTCTTCATCCTTCTCAATCACCCTCATGCCCAGGCGAGTCAGGCTGGCGACGATTGCGCCTGTCGAGAGCTCAGTTCCCAGCAATCGATTGACCCGCTCCGGCCGCAGTCTGACCTCGGGCGTTGTCGGCATATAGGCCTCATTAAGCGCCTCCAGCACCTGCCCCGGCGAGCCGCCGGCAATGGCAAGCACCAGCTCGGTCGCTCGTTCCAGAGCGAGCCGCTGCAGCTCGGGATCCACGCCGCGTTCGAATCGATGCGCTGACTCGGTCGCCAGACCGAGACGCCGGGCCCGTCCGATAATGCTGGCCGGATTGAACCAGGCCGATTCAAGAAAAATGTCGGTCGTTTCATCGCTGACCGCCGATTCGAGTCCACCCATGACCCCGCCAATGGCCAGCGCGCGAGACTGGTCACAGATCAACAGCATGTCCGGATCCAGTTCGACTTCTCGCTCATCCAGCAGGACCATGCGCTCTCCTGCCCGCGCCCGTCGGACCCGGATGCCACCGGATAGTTTGTCCCGGTCAAAGGCGTGCATGGGCTGGCCAAGCTCCAGCAGCACGTAGTTGGTGACATCAACCACGGGGCCCAGGCTGCGAATTCCGCAGCGGCGCAGCGCTTCGACCATCCACAGAGGCGTTGGTGCCTTTACGTCGACGCCGCGGATGACCCGACCGAGGTAGCGCGGACAGTCCGAGGGCGCCTGCAGCTCGATCTCAATGGCGACATCAACGTCGGCCTGGACTGGCGCGAATGCGGGTCCGCTCACCGGCACGCCGGTCAGCGCCGATAGCTCACGCGCCAGGCCACGGACCGAAAGGCAGTCCGCGCGGTTGGGGGTCAGATCAATATCCAGGACGTGATCATCGAGCATCAGATAAGAGGTCAATCGCTCGCCGACCGGCGCATCGTCGGGCAACTCCATCAGTCCGCTGCCGTTCTCGCCCAGGCCGAGCTCAGGCGCCGAGCACAGCATCCCCTCGGAGGCGACTCCGCGCAAGCGAGCCGGCTTGATCTTCAGTCCTCCCGGCAGCACAGATCCCAACGTTGCCAGCGGGGCTTTCAGCCCTGCCCTGGCATTTGGCGCACCGCAAACAATGGTGCGTTCCTGAACGTCGCCCTCGACGCGACAAACGCGCAGCCGATCGGCGTCCGGGTGCGGCTGAACATCGACGATGGAACCAACCACCACGCCGTCCAGCGCCGGCGCAACCGCTCGGCATTCATCGACCTCCAGCCCGGCCAGCGTTAAGCGTTCAGCCACTGATTCGGCGTCCAGATCGGTATCGACCCAGGACTTGAGCCACTGATAATTGATCTTCACGCAAGCCCCCTTAACGAAACTGGCGCAGAAAACCCAGGTCGTTCTCGAAGAACAGCCTGAGGTCATCGACCCGATAACGCAGCATTGCGAACCGCTCCACGCCCAGACCGAAGGCATAGCCTGTGTAGCGTTCGGAATCAATGCCGCAGTTGTCGAGCACATTCGGATGGACCATGCCGCAGCCCAATACTTCCAGCCAGCGGCCGGCACTGCCGTCGGGCTCGGTCCAGCGCACATCGACTTCAGCCGACGGTTCGGTGAACGGAAAATAGGAGGGCCGCAGGCGCACGTCCAACTCGTCTTCGAAAAAGGCATTGACGAAATCCGACAGCAGACCCTTCAAGTCGGCGAACGTCACGTCGGAATCAACCAGCAACCCCTCGACCTGGTGAAACTGGGGCGTATGGGTCTGATCGGAGTCGGCCCGAAAAACCCGTCCGGGTGCAACGATGCGCACCGGTGGCTGAGACTGCTTCATGACCCGAATCTGAACCGGCGAGGTGTGCGTGCGCAACAAACGCCCGTCCGGCAGGTAGAAGGTATCGTGCATCGCCCGAGCCGGGTGGTGCTCGGGAAAGTTGAGCGCCCCGAAGTTGTGTTCGTCGTCCTCGACTTCAGGCCCCGTTGCCACGCTGAATCCAAGCTGGCTGAAAATATCCAGAATTCGATCCAGCGCCCGGCTGACCGGATGCTGGCCACCCGGTTCATGCATGCGACCGGGAAGGCTGATATCGAGCTGCTCAGCGGCAAGGCGGGCGTTCAGCTGTTGTTCGGACAGCGCCATCTGGCGCGCCGAGAT
Organism: Wenzhouxiangella sp.; assembly: GCA_036353315.1. GTDB lineage: Bacteria > Pseudomonadota > Gammaproteobacteria > Xanthomonadales > Wenzhouxiangellaceae > Wenzhouxiangella. Next base: position 33,858 of record JAZBOC010000055.1, read on the forward strand.
GTCGGCTTCCAGCATCTGCTTGCAGCGGTTGACGGCCTGTCCGGCTTCCCGACGCTCATCCGGAGGCAGCTGGCCGAGCTGTTTGAGCAGCCCGGTCAGTGCGCCTTTTTTGCCCAGATATCGCACCCGGACCTCGTCCAGGGCGCGTGCGTCTCCGGCTTCGGCAACCAACTCCTGAGCCTGCGACAGCAGGTCTTCCGGAGACGGGCTGCTCATGACATCAGGCCAGGCTGGCCTGGGCCTTTTCCGCCAGTGCCTTGAAAGCTGCCTTGTCATGCACGGCCAGATCGGCCAGGACCTTGCGGTCGATTTCGATCTCGGCGCGCTTCAGACCGTTGATGAACCGGCTGTAGGAAAGACCATGCTCACGCGCGGCAGCGTTGATGCGGGTAATCCAGAGACTGCGGAAATCACGCTTGCGCTGGCGCCGGTCGCGGTAGGCGTATTGACCTGCCTTGATGACCGCCTGCTTGGCAACCCGATAAACCTTGCGACGCGCGCCGTAGTAACCCTTGGCGCGATTGAGAACCTTGCGATGGCGGCGACGGGCCACCACTCCACGTTTGACTCTAGCCATGTTATTTCTCCTCGATCCTTAAAGCTTGGGCAGCATGCGGCGAACGGCCTTTTCATCGGCCTTCGAGATCAGCGTTGTAGACCTCAGGCGCCGCTTGCGCTTGGTGTCCTTCTTGGTGAGGATATGGCTATGAAAGGCGCGCTTGCGCTTGATGCGCCCGCTGCCCGTAGCCCGGAAGCGCTTGGCCGCGCCCCGGTTGCTCTTCATCTTCGGCATTGACTTTCTCCTGTCTCGGCTCCCGTCAAAACGGGAAGCGTTTTTTTAAAACCTTCCTGCAGCGTCCGTCTCGATGCCGACGTGACGGAACTCGGTTAGAGCTGCAGTCCAGCGAGTTATCGGCCCCTGTGTTTTTCAGGGATCAGTGCTTCTTCGGTGCCAGCATCATAACCATCTGGCGACCTTCCATCCGCGGGAATTGTTCGACCACGGTTTCCTCCGAGGTTGCCTGCTCGACTCGCTTGAGCAGGTCCCGCCCCAGTTCCTGGTGGGCCATTTCCCGACCTCGAAAGCGCAAAGTCACTTTAACTTTGTTGCCTTCTTCTATGAATTTCATCAAGTTCCGCATTTTGACATCGTAGTCGTGATCGTCGGTACCGGGCCGAAACTTGATTTCCTTGATCTGAATCTGTTTCTGTTTCTTGCGAGCCGCCTGCGCCTTCTTGGAGGTCTCGAACTTGAACTTGCCCCAGTCCATGATGCGGCAGACCGGCGGCTCGGCCTGCGGCGCGATTTCAACCAGGTCCAGCCCGAACTCCTCGGCCCGTGCCAGGGCATCGCGGCTGCTCATGACCCCAATCTGATCTCCTTCTGGACCCACCACGCGCACTTTCGGGGAGGTGATGTCCTCGTTGCGCCGGGTCTGTTTTTCGCTTGCGATGTGTGCTGCTCCTTGCGTTGAATGAGGCTTTCGGCCAGAACCGCGGCTCAGGCCGCCGCGGAATTATCCCCGATTGCGCCGCGCTGCGCCACTTCCGTGTTCAGGCGCCCGATCAGCGCCGCGACGCTCATGCTTCCCAGATCGGTCCCATCGCGCAGCCGCACGGCAACCTGATTATGCTCGACCTCGCGGTCACCGACGATCAGCAGGTAAGGAATCTTCTCCAGCGTGCGGGCGCGGATTTTGTAGCCGACTTTTTCATTTCTCAGGTCGGTCTCGACGCGCAGCCCTTTCCGCTTTAGCAGACCGCAGACCTCCTCCGCGTAGTCAGCCTGGGCATCGGTAATATTCATCACGACCGCCTGCACTGGGGCCAGCCAAAGCGGCAGATTGCCCGAGTAATGCTCGATCAGGATGCCGGTAAAACGCTCCAGCGACCCGAACAGGGCCCGGTGCAGCATCACGGGGCGCGCTTCCCCGCCGTCTGCGGTCCGGTAGGTCGCGTCGAATCGCTCCGGCAGATTCAGGTCGACCTGCAGAGTCCCGCACTGCCAGTCGCGACCAATGGCGTCGCGCAGGACGAATTCAATCTTGGGGCCGTAAAATGCGCCCTCACCCGGGTTGTAGGTGTAGTCCAGCCCCATCGTGTCGATCGCACCCTTGAGCGCGCCTTCCAGCTTGTCCCAGGTCGCATCATCGCCGATGCGGTTCTCGGGCCGATCGGCAAATTTCAGCCGGACGTCCTCAAAGCCGAAGTCCCGGTAGACCGAAAGATTGAGCTCGATGACCTTGCGGCACTCCTCTTCCATCTGCTCTTCGGTGCAATAGATGTGCGCATCATCCTGGGTGAAATGACGCACACGCATCAGTCCGTGCAGCGCCCCCGACGGTTCGTAGCGGTGGACCTTGCCGAACTCGGCCATCCGAATCGGCAGGTCGCGGTAGCTTTTGAGGCCGTGCTTGTAAAGGCTGACCGAGCCCGGGCAATTCATCGGTTTCAAGGCGAAAACGCGATCGTCCTCGGTCTTGGTCGTAAACATGTGCTCGTGATAATTCTGCCAGTGCCCCGAAGTTTCCCAAAGCGAGCGATCCATCACATCGGGCGTGTTGACCTCGACGTAGCCAGCCGCCTCCTGGCGTTCGCGCATGTAATCAATCAACTGGCGGAACAGAGACCAGCCTCGAGGCAACCAGAACACCGCGCCCGGAGCGTCATCCTGGAAACGAAACAGGTCGAGCTGCTTGCCCAGGCGGCGATGATCGCGCTTTTCAGCTTCCTCCAAACGCTTGAGATAAGCCTTGAGGTCTTTCTTGTCGGCCCAGGCGGTGCCATAGATTCGCTGCAGCATCTCGTTGCGGGCATCACCACGCCAGTAAGCGCCGGCCAGCTTGGTCAGTTTGAATGCGCCCAGTTTCCCGGTCGAGGGGATGTGCGGCCCTCTGCACAAGTCGATGAAGTCGCCCTGCCGATATAGAGAAATGGTCTCCCCGGGCGGGATATCAGCAATGATCCGTGCCTTGTACTCCTCGCCCTGGCCGCGAAAGAAGTCGATCGCATCGTCGCGGTCCATGACCTCGCGCGAGACCGGCAGATCATCGGCCACGATTCGGCTCATTTCAGCCTCAATGGCTTCAAGATCCTCCGGCCGGAAAGGCTCGTCGCGAGCGAAGTCGTAGTAGAAGCCGTTTTCGATAACCGGCCCGATGGTGACTTGGGTCTCTGGAAACAATCGCTTGACCGCTTGGGCCATCAGGTGGGCGGTAGAATGGCGGATCAGATCCAGGCCTTCCTCATCGCGGCCGGTGATGATGCGCAGGCTGGCGTCGGATTCCAGGCGGTGACTGGCATCGACCAGACGACCGTCAACCTCACCGGCCAGCGTCGCCTTGGCCAGCCCGGTACCGATCGATGCGGCCACATCGGCAACCGTCACCGGCTGGTCGAATTGCTTGCTCGAACCGTCAGGAAGGCTGATCTGCACCATGTCTGCTCAATAACCCGAAAATCATGAATCTGGATGAAAAAAGGGCGCCGGGCGCCCTGATTCATTCGTCTCAGCCGGTTGCGGAACGGCTGCTGTTCAAACCGGCAGCCGCGGCACCGGACTAGTGCAAGGATGGTGGGCGATACTAGATTTGAACTAGTGACCTCTGCCATGTCAAGACAGCGCTCTAACCAACTGAGCTAATCGCCCATCCGAACTAGCCCTGCAGTATAAACCAAGGCTTGCGTTCAGGCAAACATCTAACGCTAGTCGTTACAATATCGGGCCGACTTCGACTGACCTGCTGATGAGCGTTCGTTTTTCCGTCCTTAATCCGCCCTCGCTGTCGCCTGGCGAACGACAGGACTGGCCCCTCCTTCAGGGTCTTGGACTGGCGCTCGCCCTGGCCGCGCTTGGTCGACGACAGGGCGGCCCGCTGCTTGTGGCCGCCGGGGATGGCTACAGCGCGCGCCAGCTGCGCGATGACCTCGCCCGTCTGGACGGCCCGACCGTCGAGCTGTTTCCCGACTGGGAGACCCTGCCCTACGACCTGTACTCGCCGCATCCGGACCTGACCTCGCGCAGGCTGGACCTGCTGGCGAAGCTGCCCAGCCTCGAGCGCGGCATTATCATTGCGCCGGTCACCGCCCTGATGCAGCGTCTGGCGCCGGTCGCCTGGATTCGTGGTCAAAGCATCAAGCTTGATGTGGGCCAGCGCATTGTCCCGGGCCTGTTCCGGTCCCAGCTTCAGGACGCGGGCTACCAGCCATCGGAACAAGTCTGGCAGCCGGGTCAATTCGCCACCCGTGGCGCGGTTATTGATTTGTGGCCGATGGGCCAGAGCCTGCCGTTTCGACTCGAGTTGTTCGATGACGAGATCGAAACCATCCGCAGCTTCGATGCCGAAAGCCAGCGTTCGGTAGAGAAACTCGAGCGCATCGATCTCTTGCCCGGCCGCGAGTTTCCGTTCGATGAGACCGCCCGGAGCGAGTTTCGACGTCGCTTCCGGACCCGCTTCGACGTGGACCTCCGCCGCGCCCTGCCCTACCAGGAAGTCGGGGAAGGCATTGCCGGACAGGGATTGGAACAATACCTGCCGCTGTTTTTTGACCAGACCAGCACGCTCATGGACTACCTGCCCGAGTCGCATCGTCTGGTCATGCTCGATGGTGTCGAGGAGGCCGCTACGGCCTACGGTGAACAGATACGGCAGCGTCACGAACAGCGCTGCGGCGATCTGGAACGCCCGGCGCTGGATCCGTTGGAGCTGTTCTTCGACGGCCGCGCACTGGCAACCGAACTGCTGCAGCGAGCCCGCGTCAGAGTGACCCGTCGGCCTCCCGCGGCAATCATCGCTCGATCGCCCGACCCGGTCGATCTTGACCAGCGTCCCGAACAGACCGTGGAGTGGCTCGAACGCCAGTCGGCCCGCGTGCTGCTTGCGGCTGACACTGCGGGGCGGCGCGAATTGATCAGCGAAAGCCTGCGGTCAGCCGGGCTCAGACCCCGACCGGTCCAGTCCTGGGCCGCCTTCACCAGCCAGGCGGACCCGGTCAGCATTGCTGTCCTGCCCCTCTCCGGCGGAGTCATGCTCGAACAGGACGGCATCATCGTACTCAGCGAGAACGAGCTGTTTCCCGGCCACGCGCGCAGCGTGCAGCGGGAGCGCCGAACCGGGCAGGACCCCGAAAGCCTGGTCAAGAGCCTGGCCGATCTGCAGCCCGGCGCTCTGGTGGTGCATCTCGAACACGGCATCGGACGCTATCGCGGTCTGGAGGTGCTGGAAGTCGGCGATGGACGCGGCGAGTATCTTGCTCTGGAATACGACGGCGGCGACAAGCTCTACGTGCCGGTCACCGATCTCGAAATGGTCAGTCGCTACACCGGCGCCGATCCCGACGCGGTCAGCCTCCATCGGCTGGGCTCGGATCAATGGAAGAAGACTCGCCGCAAGGCCGCAGAAAAAGTGCGCGACGTGGCCGCAGAACTGCTGAATCTGCAGGCCCGTAGGGCGGCGCGCGAAGGCTTTGCCTACGGGCTGGATCGCGGGCTGTATGCACGCTTTGCCGCCGGGTTCGAGTACGAGGAAACCGACGACCAGCAGCGCGCCATCGACGCCGTCCTAGCCGACCTCGCCTCGGACCAGCCCATGGATCGAGTGGTCTGCGGCGATGTCGGCTTCGGGAAGACCGAGGTGGCTTTGCGGGCGGCATTTGCGGTTGTCGATGCCGGGCGCCAGGTCGTCATCCTGGCGCCGACCACGCTGTTGGCCGAACAGCATCATCGAACCTTCTCCAATCGATTCGCAGACTGGCCGGTCCGGGTCGAACTGCTGTCTCGCACTGGCAAGCAACAGTCGAGAATCCTGGAGGGCCTGGCCGACGGCACCGTCGATATCGTGATCGGCACCCATCGGCTGCTGCAAAAAGACGTCAAACTGAAGGACCTGGGTCTGGTCGTTATCGACGAAGAACAGCGTTTCGGCGTGCGCCAGAAAGAGCGCCTAAAGGCTCTGCGAGCTGAAGTCGACCTGCTCACTCTGACTGCCACACCCATTCCACGCACGCTCAACATGGCCATGAGCGGGCTGCGCGAGCTGTCAATCATCGCGACCCCGCCGGCCCGCCGGCTCGCGGTCAAAACCTTCGTCAGCGAATGGGACACCAGCACGATTCGCGATGCTGTTCTGCGCGAATTCCAGCGCGGCGGCCAGGTCTATTTCCTGCACAACGAGGTCAAGAGCATGCCACGCATGGCCTCTGAGCTGGCCGAACTGTTTCCCCAGGCCCGGATTGGCATGGCCCACGGGCAGATGCCACCGGGCGAGATGGAACGTACCATGCGCGATTTCTATGCACGTCGGATCAACCTGCTGGTGTGCTCGACGATCGTGGAGAACGGCATTGACGTTCCGACTGCCAATACCATCGTCATCAACCGCGCCGACAAGTTCGGACTGGCTCAGCTTCATCAGCTGCGTGGTCGCGTCGGCCGCTCGCACCATCTGGCCTATGCCTACCTGGTCACACCGCCGCGCCAGGCCATAACGCGCGATGCGCACAAGCGTCTTGAGGCGATCCAGTCCATGGAAGAGCTGGGCGCCGGCTTCACCCTGGCCAACCACGATCTGGAGATCCGCGGCGCCGGCGAACTGCTGGGCGAGGATCAGTCGGGACAGATCGAGGCAATCGGTTTTTCGCTCTACTCAGATCTGCTCAACCGCGCTGTCGAAGCACTCCGCTCCGGGGCCGAGCCCGACCTCGATGAGCCGATGGCGGTCACCGGGGAGGTCGACCTGCACGTGACTGCCATGATCCCGCCGGATTACCTGCCCGATGTTCACCAGCGCCTTGTGCTCTACAAGCGAATCGCTCAGGCCCGCGATCAGCGCGCGCTGCATGAGCTGCAGGTGGAAATGATCGACCGATTCGGGCTGCTGCCGATCGAGATCAAGCAACTCTTTACCAGCGCTGAACTCCGCCTGCACGCTCGTCGGCTGGGGATCCGCAGGCTTGAAATCGGGCCTGCCGGTGGTCGAGTCGAGTTCGTCAACCAGCCCGATATCGACATGGCCGAGTTGATCCGCATGATTCAGAAGGAATCTCACACGTTTGAGCTGCCCGCCAATGATCGGCTGCGGATCAAGGCCGAACACGATGCGCCGGAAGAGCGTCAGGCGCTGGCCATGGAGGTGCTGCAACGCCTGGATCCGCGTCGCAAGGCGGCTTAGGATGAGTCGATCGGGTGGTACACTCGCGGTGGTGAAAAGCGCGCTCATTTGCATCGTTTTCCTGCTGCTGTCCTTGCCAATCCCCGGGCAGGCCGAGTCGTCCGACATCGTCCGAGTGGAGCTTGTGGTCTTTCAACACCTCCAGGGGCGCTCCGATCGCTGGCCGGGCCAGTTCGTTGACGCGTTCGCCGCCCTGCCCGATCCGCAGGAGAACGCCCGCCTGGCTGCCTGGACCGCTCGAATCAAGCCCGATGATGCCCGGTTGGAAGGTGGCCACGAACGACCCTTAGCCCCACCCGAGCAGGCCCTCGGCGTGATGCCGTACGGTCCTTCCTGGCCGGAGTTCTACGTCGGTCTGCCCGAGTTCTCGCCGGACATGGAGCAAGCCATCAGCCGGCTGCAGGACAGTCCCCAGTATCGCGTCCTGACCACAATGGCCTGGCTACAGCCACTGGCACGAGACCGGCAGACGCGCCCGGTTCGCGTTCGAGGCACCGATCCACTCACAATCGACTGGTCAAAAACCAGCCCGATGCCCATCGAGCTCGAGACGCTGGTGGTCCCGCCTGTTTCGGCGCCCGAGATTCGGTACCGGCTCGACGGCAGTCTGCATCTTCGTCAACGCCAGTTTCGCCACGTCGATCTTGAGCTGGTCTGGAGCGACCCCGCCCCCATCGAGGCTTTGGCTCCGCGCCCGGAAACTCAGGTACTGGTTCATCGTCTGAATCTGAGCCGGCCCATTCTGATGGATCGCCTGGAATACTTCGACTCATCCTGGCTTGGCGTTCTGGTCCGGGTGGAAGAGTGGCAGCCAACCTATCCGGCTTCACGCCAGGAGACGAACGGAGCGCCCTGAGATGTCCGGGATCGACGACTTTTTCTCAAGCCCTCAGATCGAACGCACCTACCGCGCGCTGGTCAACGAGGAAGATGCTCGCGTTTGCACCGACATCGACGACGATGCCTGCCGGGTTGTGCCCGGCAACTTTCTCCTTCAGGTTCTGACCCAATTCTTTACCAAGCTCGGGGATGCGATCGCCAACCCCAAGACCATTCTGGCGTGGATGCTCAGTGCGCTGGGAGCGCCGGGGGTGTTCACCGCCTTCCTGGTGCCTGTTCGCGAATCGGGCTCGCTGATCCCGCAGCTCATCATCGCCAGCTACGTCCGCGGGCAGGCCGTTCGCAAATGGACCTTTGTTCTCGGCTGCCTCCTCCAGGCGCTGGCGGTTTTCGGCATGGGGCTGATTGCCGTGACTCTGACCGGCTCTGCCGCCGGCTTTGGCCTAATCAGCGCGCTGGTGGTTTTCAGTCTTGCCAGAGGCCTCTGTTCGGTCGCGTCCAAGGACGTTCTGGGCAAGACCGTTCCAAAATCACGCCGTGGCCGGGTCGGCGGCTGGTCGGAATTTCTAGCCGGGCTGGTGACAATCGGTGTCGGTATGGTTCTGCTGCTTGATTTAGGCGAACAAGACGGCATGGCGACTTATCTGATCCTGCTCGCTTGCGCCGGTGGTCTTTGGCTGATCGCGGCTGGAACCTACGCCCTTGTTCGCGAAACGCCGGGAGCCACCGACGGCGGTGGCAATGCCTTAACAGCCGCCTTGCAACGCATGAAACTGCTGGCCAGCGATCGACCCTTCAGGCAGTTCGTGATCGCCCGTTCGCTGCTACTGTGCTCGGCACTGAGCGCCCCGTTTTTTATTATGCTGGCCCATGAGCAGACTGAAGGCGCCCTGCTGGTCCTCGGCTTGTTCGTCATCGCCGATGGACTGGCCAGCCTGGTCTCGGCGCCGTTCTGGGGACGCTTTGCAGACAGCTCCAGCCGACGGGTGATGATTGTGGCCGGTTCAGCCTCTGCCGCGGTGGGGGCCGTGCTGGTCGGCATCGTCCAGTTGGCGCCCGGGCTGGCTGGCAGCCAGTGGCTGTATCCGCTGTTTTTCTTTCTTCTGGCGATCGCCCATGCGGGCGTGCGGCTGGGCCGCAAGACCTACATCGTCGACTTGGCCGGCGGCAACAAGCGAACCGACTACGTTTCGGTCAGCAATACGGTCATCGGCGTGGTCCTGCTGCTGGCCGGCAGTGTGGGCGCGCTAACCGCCGTCATGCCCGTGTCTGGCGTGATCCTGATCCTTGCGGCGATGGGTCTGGCTGGCGCCTGGCTGAGTGCCCGTCTGCCCGAAGTGTCCTGATTCAGCCGGGCGGCCAGCTCATCTGGCGCCCGCCCAGCAAATGCAGATGGATGTGAAAGACCGACTGGCAGCCGTGCCGATTGCAATTGAAAACCAGCCGATATCCATCATTCTCCAGATTCTCGGCCCGGGCGACGTCTCTCGCGGCCAACATCAGCAGCCCCATCAATTCGGCGTCACCGTCTTCAAGATCGTTGATGGTGGCAATTCGTCGTTTGGGAATGATCAGAATGTGGGCCGGCGCCTGAGGATCAATATCCCGGAACGCCAGCACCTGCTCGGTCTCAAACACGATATCGGCCGGAATTTCGCGGTCGATGATTTTCAGAAAAAGGTCGTCGCTCATCAGGTGACTCCGGTCTGAATGGTTTGAAAGATTTGCTCGGCCGCAGAGGCTGGGGAGGGCAGCTCTTCGGGTCTTACGGTCGGGCGGGCGGCACTGCGCAGGGCGCTGAAAAAAGGTCCGGGATCGATTTCGATCGCCCTGGGGCCCCGCGGCCCCAGCTCGGATGCCAGGCTTGCAACCATCTGCCGCCGGCCAGCCTGGCAGATGCCATAGGCACCCCATCGAGCCGGCTTGTCCAGACAGGCGCCGTTGTTGATCAACACGATCGCGCCGCGCGCGCCCTTGCGCAGCAGCGGCATGAACGCGGCGTTGAGCAGATGCGGTCCTGTCAGCCCAACCTGAAGCGTCTTGAACCAGTCGTCGCCTGGTTGATGCTCCAGTGGCCGAAGCGCAGTGAAGTGAGCCGCCGCATGCACAAGCACATCAAGTCGGCCAAACTGTTGTTCGACGACGTGCGCGAATTCGGCATAGTCGTCGGGACCTGCGCCAGACAGATCCAGTGGATACAGCGCAGGCGGCTGACCGGCGGCGGCGAGTTCGTCGTGCAGGCTGTTCAGTCCGCGTTCGTTGCGGTCCAGCGCAATGCAGTCCTGTTCGCCGGCCAGGATCCGAGCCACCAAAGCGCGCCCCAGCCCGCCCGCTGCGCCTGTCACCAACCATACCGGCCGGGAAACCCTGCTCATGACCCGATGTTCCTTCGCCTGCGTTTGATCTGAGGATTCATGCACAATTGTCGCAGATTCAATCAGGCTTCATGCGCTACCATGCAGGCGTAATCCCAGCGAACCGGCCATGCCCTTCTACGAGTACATCAGCATCGACGAGCAAGGCTGCGATCACTGCCGCCCCGGCTTTACCGTGCTGCAGCGACTGAAGGATCCGCGGCTAACGGCCTGCCCCTCTTGTGGACAGGGCGTGCGCCGCTTGATTTCGCCGCCGAACGTCGTCAGCGGCAAGGCCCACATGCTCAAGACCTCGAGCATCGAGCAAGCGGGCTTTACCCAGTACCGAAAGATCGGCCAAGGCGTTTATGAAAAAACCGCCGGCAAAGGCCCGGGAGTGATCAGTGCAGACGATTGAGCAAAGCCTGTTCCGACGGGTGATGACCGTGTCTTTTGCCGCGCTGCTTACAGCCTGCGCTAGCAGCCCGGTAGCCGTAGAATCCGACCCGGTCAAACCACTGGGACCTGCCCATGTGCTGGAAGGACAGGGCCAGACCGGCGACCGCGTTATCTGGGGTGGGCGCATCGTCGCCGTGCGCAACCTGGCCAACCACACGGAGATCAGCATGGTCAGCTACCCGCTCGACCGCGCCGATCGGCCGCGCCTCCGCGAAGAGCCGGGCGTGCGCTTTCTGCTCCGCCATCCCGGCTTTCTTGAACCGATTCAGTACGCCCCCGGCCGCTATCTGACCGCCCTCGGCAGCATAGCTGGCATTGAGAATAGCGAAGTCGACGAGTATCGGCTGGCCCACCCCGTTCTGCAAGCCGAGCGACTGCACTTATGGCCCGCCGACGCGTCGCGCTGGTCGTCACAAACGCAGTTCAGCCTGGGCATCGGCATTACGCTTTAGTCGCTCGCGTCAACCGACGAGCAGCGCGCCAGGCCGTCCAAACATTGCCGGCATGCCCGGGGAGCACGCGGCGGCTGAGCGTCGCGGCCGGGCGGCGCGCCAGTTGGGCGGCAAGCCGTCGCTCCAGGGCCCAGTAAATAGGCAGATGTCGGCAGCCGGGCGGCAGCTGAACCGAAGCCGCACTGCCCTGCCGCACAGCCCGATCAAGCAGCGTTCGAACCAAACCATCCCAGCCTGGTCCCGCGCGCGCATCCAGCGCATCACGACGATTGACCTGAAACTGGGCCTGGAGGTCCAGCGGTACCAGCCAGCGGTTGTTGCTGGCATCCTGGCCAAGATCGCGGACGAGCCGGATCAGGTAGCCAGCCGCCCCCACTGCGACCGCAGGATTCGGGGCCGGCGCTGAGTCTTGGGCCAGGCGAAGTTCAAGATGGGCGGCCTCGCCGCCGATCGCTGCGCAGTGTGCCCAAAGCTCCTCGCTGCGCTCAAAGCGCGGATTGGCCGAAGCAGTTCGAATCGAATCGAGCAACGACAGACAATGCCGGGGGGGCACAAACTCCGCCGCACCACTTTCTGCCAGCGCCCTGAGCGCCGGATGCTCCGCACCCTCGACCAGCGCCTGTTGCCACCACCCGAATCTGGCCTCCCTGACGGTACCGTCGACGCCCGGATCATCCAGCGCAGCGAGCTCGGAAACCAAAGCGCGCAATGCGAGCACGCGCTCGCGCTCAGGTGATGGCACGAACCGGAGACTGGCGGCCAGAGGATGGCCCGGCACCAGCAGCCGATCGCTGCACCACTGGAGGGCATTCATGCTCAGTGCACGGTCGGATCGATCGGCGGTGCCTCACCGTGCAGCAGCGCGGTCAGGTCCAGCCGATCGAAGCGGTAGCGCTGATTGCAGAACTGGCAGCGAACCTCGGTTGCCTCCGGTTCGGCCGCCATCTGCTCAAGCTCCTCCTCTCCCAGGCTGATCAGGACCTCGCTAACGCGCTCCCGGCTGCATGGACACTGAAAGACCAGCTGCCGCGCCGGAAAGATGCGGCGTGACTCTTCGTGAAACAAACGGCGCATCAAGGTCTCACCGTCCAAACTCAGGATTTCGTCGTCACTGGCGGTGGTGAACAAGTGTTGCAGCCGATGCCAGTCCTCAATATCGCTCTCGTGGTCGGGCATCCGCTGCAGCATCAAGGCGGCGCCGCGGCGCCCCTCCATGGCCAGATGGAAGCGCGTCGGCAATTGTTCGGAGCGCTCGAAATACGCCGCGACTGCCTCGGCCAGGCTGTCCCCTTCGACCGGTACGATCCCCTGCCACCGCTGACCGCCATCGGCTGGATCGAGGGTCAGGGTCAGCACCGATCCAGCCCCGGCGCAGGCACTCAGACAACTCGGATCTGGCCGCTCCTCGCTGTGCTGGTCCCAGGACAACATGCCGCGCAAGCCACCGACATCCGAACAGTCGGCCAAAAGCAGCTGCAGCGGCCCAGGGCCGCGCAGCTGCAGGCTGATGCGTCCAGTGAACTTCAGGCCACTTGACATCAGCGCCACGACCAGCAGGGCCTCGCCCAGCAGCCTGGCCTCTCCGGCGTCATAATCGCCGCGCGCAAGGACCTCCTCAACCACGCTTTCCAGGCGGACATAAACGCAGCGGGCACCGACCTCTTCAAACAAAATTCTTTGCAGATAATCTTTTTGAGTCATTATTAGAAAACTGAAATAATCTCCTGAATTTCATCGGGTTGACCGAGAAGATGGTCTGCGCCCCATGAGCGCGGGTCCTCGCCAGGCGCAACATAGCCCCAGGTCGCCGCTGCGGTCCGGCAACCGGCTCTTCGGCCCGCTTCAATATCCCGGATATCGTCGCCGACCATCAAGGCCTCATCCGGAGACACGCCCAGCCGAAGACAGGCTTCGAGCACCGGTGCCGGATCCGGCTTTGGGCGGACAGCGGTATCACCGCCTATGACACAGGGCAGCAGCGTTTTCCAGCCGGCCGCTGCGACCAGAGGGTCGGCCAGTCGCCACACCTTGTTGGTGACCACGGCCAGAGACAGTCCCTCCGAGCGGAGGTGCTCAAGCATGGCGTCGACGCCGGCAAACGGCCGGGACTCAACCCAGTAGTGTTCAGCATATCGGTCAAGAAACCTCGCGCGCAGCTGTTCTCGATCGAGCCCGGGCTGATCGGAAAACCCCGCCTCAATGATGCCTAGCGCTCCGCGCGACGCATGATGCCGAAGGCCGCCATAATCCCGCGCCGGCAGGTCGAGCCTTCGGCGCAGCCAAGCCAGCGCACCGAGCAAATCCGGGGCACTGTCAACCAAGGTGCCGTCAAGGTCGAACAATACGGCCCGGAGCGACCGGGATGCGCCCATGCGAATCAGTCCGGTTTGTGCGCGTGGATCAGATAATTAATCCGTGGCCGCCCGCCGATACGCACGGTGCGGGAGAACGGGTTGTAATCCATACCGCAGATTTCGCGCACCTCCAGACCGCTTCCCCGAATGGCAGCAGCCAGCTCCCCGGGACGAATCAGGCGATCATAGCGATGAGTTCCCCTGGGCAAAAGGCCGAGTACGTACTCGGCGCCAACGATGGCCAACGCCCAGGACATCGGCGAGCGATTGATGGTGCTGAAGAACAAGTGACCGCCGGGTCGGCACAGGGCGGCACAGGCCACCACCGTGCTCACTGGATCCGGCACATGCTCGAGCATCTCCAGGCAGCAGACGACATCGAAGGCTTCGGCCTGTTCCGCGGCCAGTTCCTCGGCTGTCATCTTGCGGTATTCGATATCCAGCGCACTTTCGGCCGCATGCAGGCGGGCGACAACCAACGGCTTTTCTGCCGCGTCTATGCCTGTCACACGAGCGCCGGCCAGGGCACCGGATTCGCACAACAGCCCGCCGCCGCAGCCCACGTCCAGGAGGCGCGCATCCTGAAGTTTGGCCCGTCCGGCAATGAACTCCATACGCGGGCCGTTGAGATCGTGCAGCGGACGGAAATCGCCCGCCGGATCCCACCAGCGGGCCGCCAGCTGGTCGAATTTCTCGGCTTCGCCGGGATCTAGGTTGCGTTCGATGGAAACCTCGGTATCGCTCATGGTCGCGGTCATGCTCGTGGTTGCTGGTCGATGCGCGCCAGGCGTCTCTGCCAGACCCGGCTCTCGTCTCGAATGCGCTCCTCGTTCAGGGTTTGCAGCAAACCGTCTCTGACAAGCGCGCGTCCGGCGACCCAGACGTCGCTGACCTGATGGCGGCCGGTCGCGTAAACCAGTTGGGACACCACATGATGCACCGGCAGGGTTTCGATCCTGTCAAGATCGACGGCAATGATATCCGCCTGCTTCCCGGACTCCAAGGACCCGATCTCATCGTCCAACCCCAAGGCACGGGCCGCACAGATGGTCGCCATTTCAAGCGCCACGTGGGCAGGAACCGCCTCCGGATTTCCGCTATAGCCTTTGGCCAGCAAAGCCGCAAGGCGCATTTCGGCAAACATGTCCAGGGTGTTATTGCTGGCCGCACCGTCGGTGCCAATGCAGACGTTGACGCCGCGCTCCACCAGCGCGGCCACCGGACAGATCCCGCTGGCCAGCTTCAGGTTAGACGCCGGGCAATGGAGGACGTGAACACCGGCCCGTGCGACCCGATCCATGTCGGTCGAGGTCAGCTGGGTCATGTGAACGGCCAGCAAGCGATCGTTGAACAAGCCCATTTTCTCGAGTCGATCGATGGGATGACAACGATACTGCTGTTGACTGGTCTCGATCTCGCCGGCAGCCTCAAGCAGATGAAGGTGGACCGGAATATCGAGCTCCTCGGCCAGCTCCCGGATCCGCGCAAAGGCCGAGTCAGTGACGGTGTAAGGCGCGTGCGGAGCAAAAGCGGTCTTGACCAACGGCTCATCAATCAGATCCTGATGAACGGCCAGACCGCGGCTGAAGTATTCGTCTTCCGTCGTGGCCCAGGCGGTCGGCACGCTGATGACTGGAATTCCAACCACGGCCCGCATCCCGGCGCGGATTGCCGTGCGCGCGGCCACATCGGGAAAGAAGTAATTGTCGTTGAAGCAGGTCGTGCCGCCCAGCAGCATCTCGGCCAGGGCCAGTTCAGTGCCGGCGCGGACGTAGTCAGGCCCCACGCACTGCTGCTCTGCAGGCCAGATATGATCTTCCAGCCAGCGCATCAGCGGCAGATCGTCTGCCAGACCACGGAGCAGGGTCATGGCGCTGTGGGCGTGGGCATTGATCAGCCCAGGCAGCAGCACCCGCCCCGGCAGGGGCACTCTCTGGGCCTCGGGAAAGGTGTCTTTGAGCCTGTCGCTTGGGATGACGGCGCTGATCGTGTCTCCGTGAAAGACCAGGGCGTGATGCTCCAGGACTTCGCCTGCCGGGTGAACCGGCACGATCCATTCTGGCAGCAGGGCAGTCTGAGTGTCGCTCACGACCGTCTAATCCTTGACTCGGGAGACGTATTCACCCTTGCGGGTATCGACCCGGATCACCTCACCTTCCTGGACGAACAGCGGCACCCTCACCGTGGCACCCGTTTCCAGTCGAGCGGGTTTGCCGCCGCTGCCCGAGGTATCTCCTTTGAGCCCGGGGTCGGTCTCGACAATCCGCAGCTCGACGAAATTAGGCGGGAGTACGGTTAGCGGCTCGCCATTCCAAAGGGTGACCTGGCACAAATCTTCCTCTTTCATCCACTGAGCGCTGTCGCCGATGGCCGCTTCTCCGGCGGCCAGCTGCTCAAAGCTTTCCGGGTCCATGAAGTGCCAAAATTCACCGTCGGAGTAAAGGTACTGAATTTCCTTTTCGAAGATGTCGGCCGCTTCAACCGAATCGCCTGACTTGAAGGTCTTCTCGATCGTGCGCCCGGTCTTGAGATTGCGAACTCGCACGCGGCTGAACGCCTGACCCTTGCCGGGCTTGACGAACTCGTTTTCGACGATGGTGTAAGGATCACCGTCGAGCATGATCTTCAGGCCCGACTTGAACTCGTTGGTGCTGTAGGTTGCCATGGAGACTCCAGATTACAATAGCGACGCGACCCGATAAGCAAGGCCCCGACCGAATCGACGTGAAAGAACAAGCAGCAGTGCTGGATACCGATGCGCATAGTGTATCGCGAAGTCCGTTCCGGCCCAAGATCGGCTGGCGGGAGCAGATTCGGCAAGGTTTCGCTGATCCAGGCGAGTTACTCGCCTTTTTGGGGATCGATTCGCATCCTCACCACGCCATCACCCGATCAGCGTTCCCCATGCGAGTGCCACGCTCATTTGCCGCGCGCATGACCGCCGGGCGACTCGATGACCCGTTGCTGCTGCAGGTTCTGCCAGATGCCGATGAAACCCGCGCCCGTCCGGGATTCGGTACCGACCCGGTCGGCGATCTGGACAGTCGCTCGGCACCTGCAGTCCTGCACAAATATCACGGCCGCGCCCTGCTCATGAGCACCGGGGCCTGCGCAATTCATTGCCGCTACTGCTTTCGTCAGCATTACCCGTATGCCGGCCAGACCATCACCTCGCGCCGGTGGAAGGAAGCGCTGTCGTATCTGGCGCACCAGCCCGACATCAAAGAGGTCATCCTCTCCGGAGGGGACCCCTTGATGCTGTCGACCGACAAGCTAAGCGAGCTCACTATGGACCTCGCCGGCCTGAAGCATGTCCGGCGTCTGCGCATTCATACTCGGATGCCAGTGGTACTCCCCGACCGGATCACCAGTGCCCTGACACGCTGGCTGAACGAGCTGCCATGGCCGGTCGTCATCGTTATTCACGCCAATCACGCCCAGGAATTCGATCCTGCCGTCGACAGTGCGATGAAAAGACTGCGCTCATCCGGCAGTCATTTGCTCAACCAGGCTGTTCTGATGCGCGGCATCAACGATGACGTTCAGTCGCTCGCCGGCCTGATGGAAAGAACCTTTGCCGCCGGCGTCATACCGTACTACCTGCATTTGCTCGACCGGGTTGCTGGCAGTGCCCGCTTCGAAGTCGATGAGCGCGCCGGCGTGGAATTACTGCATGCCCTGCGGCTGCAATTACCGGGATATCTGGTTCCGCGACTGGTCAGAGAATCGCGCGGCCAGCCTTACAAGCTGCCGATCTCATGACTCTCAGGCAAGACTTGCAAGCATGGGTCGTCAATGCTGCTACCATTCCCGGGTGAACCACGGAGTGCGCGCATGACAACCCCACTGCCGGTCACGGCACTGCTGGTTACGGATGATCCGGCTCGTCCGAAGCAGTTTGAACGATTACTGGGACCCGATAGCGGCATTGTGCTGGTGTTCGCCGACACTGCGAACGCGGTCGCCCGCGCGTTTGAAGGCCAAGTTATTGACGTGGCCGTGGTTTACGCCGACAGCACCCTGCCGGAGCTGTTTGAAGCGGTCCATCGTCAGGTACGCGAGCTGGACCATCCTATTGCCGTGATCGGCGTCATCGAGGCCGAAGACGAAACGGCCATGGCGACCGTGGCCAAAGCCGGCGTTGAAGGCTTCGTCACCAGCGACAATGACCGTCGACTCCGCTCCATTCTTCTGCGCCAGGCAGAGCTGCTGCGGGCCCGTCAAAGCGCGAACCTGGCCAGCCACAGACTCGCCGAAATCGAAGAACGTTACACCCTGCTGCTCGACAGCTCCAGCGAAGCGATTGCCTATTTGCACGAGGGGCTGCATATTTTTGCCAACCCGGCCTACCTCGAGATGTTCGGTTTCCTTTCCTTCGATGAAGTCGAAGGACTGTCGATGCTCGACCTTTTGGAAAGCAGCGATGAACGGACCGATCTCAAACAGGTGCTCAAGGCGCTGGCCCACGATGAAATTCCTGGGGAACCGATTCTCGCCGACGCCCAAAGGGCTGACGGCAGTCAGTTCAATGCAGTCGTCATGTTTTCTCGCGCTCGATACGGCGGCGAAGCCTGCGCCCAGATGTTGGTCCATGAAGACCGCGCCGACGCCGATCCGGCGCTGACCGAGGAATTGCGCCGTATCAAGCAGTCTGATCTTCTCACCGGGTTGCTCAACCATTCGGCCCTGATCGATCGTCTCCAGGAACTTCTGCTGTCCCATTCCGACAGCACCGGCATTGCTGTATTGATGATGTCGATTGATGACCACGAAAAGGTCCAATCGCGCGTCGGCATCGGAGCGAGCGACCAGCTCATCCGAAGCCTGGCCGATATGTTTGTTGAGGCTGTCGGCGATGAGGTTCCGATGGCGCGGCTGCGCGATCATATTTTTGCCGTTGTCCTCGATGACTGCGTCGAGTCACAGGCAGATGCCGTGTCCCGCAAGATCGTCGAACACTGTCAGGGACAGGTGATCGAAATCGGTGACATCAGCCTGCCGGTCACGGTCAGCGTCGGCGTCACCCAAGGCAGCAGCGCCAACCCCAGTGCGGAAACGCTAATATCCCAGGCCGATATCGCCCTGGCTGAGACTCTGCGCTCCGGCGGCAATGCCTACGTTCGATACCGTCCACGCATTTCTTCATCAACCGACGACGCTGATCTCGCCTGGGGGGAGCGTCTGGTCCATGCCCTGGATCACGATGAAATCCAGCTCCTGTCATCTCCGGTTACCAGCATGGACGAAGACGATTTCATCATCCACGAAATCGAATCCCGGCTGCGCTCCCAGGACAGCGACGAGGTCGTCATGCCCTCGGTGTTCAGCGCCGCTGCCAGCCGTCTGGGCCTGGCACCAAGAATGGACAAGGATTTGCTGCGCCGTCTGACCCGGGCGCTGCAAGAGCGCGAATTTTCGCGCGACGACCTGTGGATGGTCACGCTGTCACTGCAATCGGCCACCGACGCCGCCTTTTGCGATCACCTCGAGACCCAGATGAAACAGGAAGTACTGCCGGCTCGCCAGATGATCTGGGCGTTTCGCGATATCGAGGTCCAGGACAAGCTACGCCAGACCCAGGAATTCATTCATCGCTTCGGGCCCATGGGCTGCAGATTCGCAGTCTGCGATGTCGTGCCCGACAGCGCAACCGGCCCCAGCCTGAGGTTTCTGGAGCTGGATTTCCTGCGCCTGGCTCCAGAAATGGTTCACAACCTCAGCGACAACGAAGCGCTGCGCGACCAGCTCGCCGAACTGGTTCGAGAAGCCTCCCGCAACCACGTTCGTATCGTCGCGCCAAAAATTGATGACACCGGCGATTTAGCCACTCTTTGGCAGCTCGGAATTACGCTGGTCCAGGGAGAATTCGTGCGCGAACGAGCGGCGCTCTAGCCGCTCGTCCGGCTCATTCCCTGGCGGTCAGACCCGCCAAAATGATTAGCGAGCACCCTCGGCCAGGGCGCGGATGCGCTCCTCTAGCGGTGGATGGCTCATCAACAGGCGTCGGAAACCCTGACCCACGCGACCACGAATGCCGAATGCTTCGACCGACTCAGGCAGCTGAGTGGGCTGGCTGCTGGACCGCAAGCGCTCAAGCGCTGCAATCATGTTGCTCCTGCCGGCCAGGCGCGCTCCGCCGGCATCCGCGCGAAACTCTCGCCAGCGCGAAAAGGCCATGACGATCATGCTGGCAAGGATTCCCAGCACGATTTGCAGCACGATGACCGAGATGAAGTATCCAGGCCCGTAGCCCCGATCCGACCGAAAGACGACTCGGTCTATCAGCTGGCCGAGAACGCGGGAGAGCAGCAGAACAAAAGTATTCAGCACGCCCTGCAGCAAGGTCAGTGTGATCATGTCACCGTTGGCGACGTGGGCGACCTCGTGCCCCAGCACGGCCTCGACTTCATTGGGTCGCATGCCCTTGAGCAACCCGGTACTCACCGCCACCAATGCTTTGTTTCTGGATGCGCCGGTGGCAAAGGCATTGGGCTCGGGCGCTTCATAGATTGCGACATCCGGCATCCCGATGCCGCTTTCGGCAGCCTGGCGGCGAACCGTTTCCACCAGCCAGCGTTCGGTCTGGTTGGCGGGCTGCTCGATGATTCGCGCTCGCGTGCCCATTAGCGCCAGGCGCTTGGACATGAGGAGCGAAATGATGGCCCCACCCATGCCGAAAATCAGCGCGAAAAGCAGGGTCGCTGCGTGGTTGACATTGATGCCCTGCGCGACCAGCCAGGGTTCCAGGAGCGTCATAACAATACCAAGCACAACCAGTACGGCCAGATTGGTCGCAACGAACAGCATGATGCGCTGCATGTGTTTTATCCTCTTATTTGGCGGAAGACGGAACCGATAGCGATCATACAATGCGTGCCGTGCAGCCAGATTCCAAGATCACGGCAGATTTTAGCGAGCCCTCTGGCCAGGCACCCATCGGTCGATTCGCGCCCTCACCCACCGGCGATTTGCACTTCGGCTCGTTGATGGTCGCGGTCGGGAGCTTTCTCGACGCCCGCGCCCGCGGTGGGCGTTGGCTTGTGCGGATCGAAGACATTGACCCGCCGCGCGAGGTCGCTGGCGCCGCGGAACGGCAGCTTGCTGTACTGGCCACTTTCGGAATGAATCCGGATGAAGCCCCCAGCTATCAAAGCCGAGCCCGCCACCGCCATGAAAACGCCATCAATCATCTGCTCGACAGCCGATTGGCCTACCCGTGCGGCTGCACTCGCAGCGACCTAAGCCCCGATGGCCGATATCCCGGGACCTGCCGCAGGGGTCTCCGACCCGGTCGTGAGGCACGCTCTATTCGCTTTAACGTCGGCGACCATACCGTGGTCTTCGAGGACGGTGTGCGGGGCACCCAGCAGCAGATTCCGGCCAGCCAGTCCGGGGACTTCATCATTCGCCGCAGCGATGACCTGATTGCCTATCAACTGGCTGTAGTGGTCGACGACGCGGCCGCCGGCATCACCGACGTTGTGCGCGGCGCGGATCTCCTGCAATCCACCGGCCGCCAGATTCTGCTCCAGCAGGCCTTGGGGCTGCCCACCCCGCGTTATCTACATCTGCCCCTGGTCGTCGACCGGGAGGGGCGCAAGCTGAGCAAGTCGCAGGCAGATGACCCGGTCAACTCACGGAATGCGCCCTCCACGCTTGCTCTGGCTTTGAAAGCGCTCGGCCATCCACCGCCCGACGATTGCCGGTGCCTGACGACCCTTTGGAACTGGGCCCTGACCCACTGGAATCCGCGCCGGATTCCGCACCGGCCTGTCATCGTGCAAGGCGGTCGCGTCGAAAGCTATACTCCGGGACCAGCCTGACGAAAACCGTTCTTTAATGTCCGCCAACTATCTCGACTTCGAGCAGCCCATAGCCGAACTGGAAGCAAAGATTCGCGAGCTTCGCAATGTTGGCTCGGACAACTCGCTGAATATCGAAGAAGAAATTCAGCGCCTGGAGGCAAAGTGTCGCGAGCGGACCGAAGCGATTTTCGCGGCGTTGAGCGACTGGCAAATATCGCAGCTCGCGCGACACCCGGAACGTCCCTACACGCTGGACTATGTCGCGATGATCTTCGATCGCTTCGAGGAACTTCACGGCGACCGGGCCTACGCCGATGACCCGGCGATCGTCGGCGGTCTGGCTGAGCTTGAAGGCCGCAGTTTCATTCTGATCGGCCAGCAAAAAGGCCGCGATACGCGCGAGAAAGTTCGTCGCAACTTCGGGATGCCTAGACCCGAGGGATACCGCAAGGCACTTCGCCTGATGGAAATGGCCAGTCGATTCGGCCTGCCGGTGGTGACCTTCATTGATACGCCAGGCGCTTATCCCGGGGTCGGCGCCGAAGAACGCGGCCAGTCCGAGGCGATCGCCCGGAACCTGGCCTTCATGGCGCGCATGCCGGTGCCCATCATCTGCAACGTCATCGGCGAAGGCGGTTCCGGCGGCGCGCTGGCGATCGGCGTCGGCGACCGGACCAACATGCTGCAATACAGCATCTACAGCGTCATCTCCCCGGAAGGTTGCGCCTCGATTCTTTGGAAGGATGCGGATCGGGCCGCGACGGCGGCAGAGGCACTCGGCCTGACCGCACCGCGATTGAAATCGCTGGGACTGATCGATAAAGTCATCAAGGAACCGGCCGGTGGCGCCCACCGCAACCCGCAGGAGGTCGCCGTACTTTTGAAGGAAACCATCATCGCCCAGACCGAGGTTCTGTTGCGCAAGCCTGTCGATGAATTGCTCGAAGAGCGCTACCAGCGGCTCATGGCCCCCGGTGTCTTTGAAGCACCCTGAAGCAGACGCGGATCAGGCGCTGCGGCTTGATCCCCGTTTGTCCGACTGGCCGGGCTCAGGCACCATCGTGGTCGCGTTCAGCGGCGGACCGGACTCGGCGTGCCTGCTGCATTTGCTGGCCGTCAGCCAGATCGGCAGGCCGATCCAGGCAGTTCATGTTGATCACGGGCTCGATCACGGCAGCGCCCTGCGCGCGGAGCGTGCGTCCAGGATGGCTGACATGATGGGCGTACCCTGCCAGGTGGAAAAGGTCCAGGTGCGTCGTTCCGGATCGATTGAGGCGAATGCACGGCGGGCCCGCTATGCGGCCCTGACGGGTCATATCGGTGCCGGCGATGTTCTGGTGACCGCCCATCATGCCGATGACGTAGCCGAAACCATGCTGTTGCGACTGCTTCGCGGCTCCGGACCCAGCGGTTTGGGGGGCATTCCCGCGAACAGGCGGTTCTGCTCGGGTCACCTCATCCGACCCCTCCTTGGATGGCGCCGGAAGGACATCAAGACCTACCTGCAACACCATGGGCTCAGCAGTATCCACGATCCGGCCAACGACCTGGTCAGTATGGATCGAAACTTTCTTCGCCACGAAGTCCTGCCCTTGCTGCGCGAGCATTTCCCTGGCTGCATCCAGGCGTTCGCCCGCAGCGCCAGGCTCAATCGAGCGGCGGGAGAAGTTCTGGCGGAGCTAGCCGAACGCGACCTGGACCAGGCCGAGCATGCTGGCCCGCGTCTGGATCTCGGCGGCCTGGAAGGCTTAGCCCCTTATCGCCAGGCCGAAGCCGTGCGGCGATGGTGTCTCAGACATGGGCGCACGCCGCCCTCGGGCCTGTGCCTTGATGAATTCATGCGTCAGGTTGAACAGGCGGCCGAAGACCGCCAACCCGCCTTGGATTGGGAGGAGTCCCGTCTACAGCGTTTCGGCAACGCCATCTGGTTGCGACCGAGGCCCAAGGCACATGAAGCCTGGAGCCTGCCATGGGACGGTACGGGCATCCTGCGCCTGCCGGAATCCATCGGTTGGCTGCAATTTTCAGCACCGCCTGCGCCGCTTGAACTAACGGTCCGCTCTGGCGTTCATGGAGAGCGGCTGCGCCTGAGCACCGGCGGCCGACAGGCGGTCAAGAAGATCCTGGCCGCAGCCGGTGTGCCTCCCTGGCAGCGCCCCGACTGGCCACGCATCTGGTACCAGGATCAGCTGGTGGCAGTCGGTGACCGCTGGCTGGATCCGGCATTCTCTGAGCTTCTGCAAACCCAAGGACTCCGGCTGTTTTGGCAAAGTGAACTGCAGCTACAATAGAGTCCATGAATGCACCCATTGAAAGCCATCCCGCCGATGAGCTCCCAGAGTTCGAGTCCGCTCTCAAAGAACTTGAAGAACTTGTTGAGAAACTTGAAGATGGAGAGCTATCGCTTACCGACTCGCTGAGCTGCTTCGAGCGCGGCGTGGCGCTCAGTAAGCATTGTCATCGCATGCTGGAGCAGGCACGACACACGGTCACCGTATTGTCTGATCCAGACGATGCAAGCTCTGAACAGCCCTTTCCCAGCGCTCAGAAGACGCCTGAAGAGCCCGCCCAATAAGTCAGGCGGCGATGCTCCGGAAGGTCAGATTAATCCGCGGGTCCCGCACCCGGAGCGCGCGCGGCAGCTGGTGCAGCCAGTGGCGCTGCACGTCGCCGCGCATCAGAAGCAGACTGCCGCACTCCAGCGCCAATTCGACCCGCTCCTGTTGCCCGGATCGAGGCTTCAGGGTAAAGCGACGTCGGGCGCCGAAGCTTAGCGACGCGATGACCGGATTCGGGCCCAGCTCCGGTTCGTTATCGGCGTGCCAACCCATGTAGTCGCGGCCGTCGCGGTATAGGTTGCACAACACGCTATTGAACCGATGGCCCACCTTATCCTCGACCAGACGTCGCAGCTGGGCTAGGTCGTTCGTCCAGGGCCGCGCCTCCAGAGTCAGCCCCGCGTAGCGATAGGTGACCCCAGGATCCCCGAGAAAATCAGTCAACCGCGGTTGAGGTATGGATCGGCCGAACATCGTGACCGGCAGTTGCCGCCAATCCAGATCCTGGCGCAGACCATTGAAAAGTTCGCGGGAGCGCGGTTCAGCTGTTAGTGAACGCCAGTAATACACCTCTCCGCTCGGCGGCAGCTGCGCATTAATGGTGCATTCAGGCAATTCAGTTAGCATCACAACTCCGGCGCTGTCTGGCTGATAATCTAAAGGACCGGTGTTGAGGCCGGATGAGTCTGAATTTGAGATAAGGAGAGCTTTTCATGAAAACTTGTTCACGGCGTAATCTTTTTCGCCTGGCAGGAGCCGGTTCGCTGGCTTTGCTGTTACCTGCCATCACTCGCATGTCGGCTGGAACCGCCTGGGCACAGGAAAACCCTGTTGATCCCGAAGGGGCCCAGGCCAAAGCGCTCGGCTATGTGCACCACTACAGTGAGGTCGATCAATCCCGCTA
This sequence comes from Wenzhouxiangella sp., assembly GCA_036353315.1. Lineage (GTDB taxonomy): Bacteria > Pseudomonadota > Gammaproteobacteria > Xanthomonadales > Wenzhouxiangellaceae > Wenzhouxiangella. The sequence goes on from JAZBOC010000055.1 coordinate 58,753, forward strand.
TCCGCGCTACGCGGAAGGTCAGATCTGCGCCACCTGTCAGCTCGCTCAAGGAGACCTGAGCGCCGACTGGCTTGGTTGCAGCATTTTTCCGGGCCAGCAAGTTGCGCATGACGGCTGGTGCAATGCTTACGTGCAGCGCCAGGGCTAGTCAGGCCTGGTTGAGCCCGCTGGGCCGGCGGTGGTCGGGTCAGCGGGCTTTGGCCAACAGCCACCAAGAGAATCCCGCCAGGATGACTGCGGGCCCCAGGGCAACGGCAATCACAGGCCAGCGAAGCACCAGGCCAAGATAAGCGGTCAGCTCACCGAGCAGCTCGAACCCAAGGCCCAACGTGAGTGCAGCCACCATCCGCACGCTGACGGCACGACTCTTCAGCGGCGCAGCTGCGGTTGCCATTGCGGCCAAGACCATGCCCAAGCAGGCTAACGGCAGCGCCAACCGGCGCCACAGCACCATTTCAAACTCCGCCGATTCCTGCTCGCGCGCCTTCAAACCCTCCACGTATTGCCACAGATCGGTCAACGGCAGGCTGGCCGGCGGGCTCAATAACAGTTCGAGCTGGCGCGCTGACAGGAAAGAATCCCATCGCTGTTGATCGACATGACGCAACGCCTCACCGCCCTCGGCACCATAGTCGCGAACAATCACCGACTCAAGGATCCAGTCACCATCACCGCGGATCACGGCGGCCTCGGCTTCAATGTGCTGGGAGAGGCCGCCAGCCGGATCGAAACGGTAAAGGTTGATACCAGTCGGTATCCGCGCCAGCCGAAGGTCCTGCACGTTCAGAAACTCGTCTCCACTTCGCACCCAAAGGCCGTGCGATGGATGCCACAGACCACTCTCCCCAAGGGAGGCGCCGAGCATCCGCTCGGGACTTTCCTGGATGAGCGGGGTCAGCCACTGCAGGCTGGCCAGCGCCACAAGCGCGACCAGAATCCCTGGTATCAGCGCGATGCCAGTCAAGCGCCATATGGAAATGCCCGCCGAACGCATCACCGTCAGCTCGCTGCGCACCTGTAGTGCGCCCATCGCAGAGGCCGTCGCCAGGATGGTGATGACTGGCAACAGGTCGATAATGCCTTCGGGCAGGATGCGCGCAGCCCCCAGGGCGAGGTAGGCCAGATCGGAGGCAGAATCCAGCCCCTCTTCCAGCCCCTCCAGCACTTCCAGCAGCCACAGCAGCGCGCCAATCGACGCCGCTGTTACCAGGTAGGCGGCCATAAGCCGGCCGATCAGGTATTCACGCAAAATCCTCATAGCGGTGGCCCGGGTCCGCGCTGAACTAGCCAGTAGCGAACGGCGAGAATCATCACAACCGCCAACGGCACGGCGAAAGCGCCCGGCACAACCGGGAATCGGGCCTGCTCCAGCCAGTTGATAACGACACCGAGACCGCTGAAATAGAGCGTTCCGGTCAGGGTTGCGGTCAAGACCCGGGCCGATTGACCGCTCCGGGGGTTAATCCGGCTGAGGGCGAGACCCGCCAGTCCCAGCACCAGCACCGTCATCGGGCCCGTCAGCCGCCAGTGCAGTTCAGCCATCTCGATCGGCGTTGGATCATCCATGAGCCGCCTCATGGGCATCGCTCGACGCAAACGTTCACGCCCCGGTGGCTCGCGCAGCCGGAGCAGAATATCAAAGCGATCAAAGCGGGCAACGATATCGGGCTCTCCAGCCGGCGCCATGGTGTAGCTGTGTACGTCTCCCTCGAAAATCAAACGCACGACGCCCTCTTCGACGGTCTCCTGAGTCAAACGCTCGGCCCGAATCAGGCCACTGAACTGATCGGCCCGCTGACGCACCATGACCCCCTCCAGTCCACGGTCGGAACGGCCCTGGGCATAGATCAACCAGCGCTCGTCCCCGACCTGGAAGCGGCCAGGCTCGACGCGATCCAGATTCAGCTCCGCCGCCAGCTGTCGCTCCAGCTGATACAAAGTGGTATATGCCCACGGGCGGAAAAACATCGAGGCGAGCGCAACGATCAAGGCCACCGCCAGGACGGTGACCACGAGGGCCTTGACCACGCGACGACGGCCGGCACCGACCGCCGCGAGGGCCGTGATTTCATGGGCAGCCTGAAGTCTGCCCAGCCCGATCACGGTCCCCAGCAGCAGCGAAATCGGCAGCAGAACATCGAGAAACAGACCCAGGCGCAGACCCGCCATTCGCAGCACAATTCCCATGGGCAGCCCTTCAAGCGCCGCGCGACCCAGGAGTTGGCTGGCGTAGAAGACCAGCACAACCGCGGTCAGAAAAACGAAAATCCCGATCACCGGGCGCAGGATCTCAGCGGCCAGATAGCGTTCGATCAGCATCAGGAGGCAGCTCTCTGGGCCAGAACCTGCTCCACTAGGGCCAGGTCGGCAACGCTGTCCACGTCCACGGCGGCCAAGGGGTCCGGAACAAGAATGGGCTGCACCTGTGCCCCGAGCTTCGACGACAAAGACGAGAAAGCTTCGTCAAGACTCAAGCGCCCGGCCAGATAACGACTCAGGTTGCCCCAGCCCAACATCGATACGATGCGCCAGGGTTTCTTGCGCTGCTGTTCGACCTTGTTCCACTGAGCAAGAATTCGATCCACCCCGGCCCGCTCGTTGATCAGAAACAAATTGGTTCCGCAGGCCGCATGATCACTGAAGCGGTAGCGCGTTCGGCGACTGCCCGGGAACCGCGCCATAACGGCGTTCCAGTCGGCCAGACCCACCGCCAGGCTAGCGTTTCGGGCGACGTCGGCCGCCAAAAGATGCTCCAGCCAGGCGGAATCCAGGAGCACGTGGTCTGCCGTGAGCAGCAGGCAGCGAGGGGAGCGAACGCAGCTCAGGGCGCGGCTGACACTGCCCGTCAGCGACGGCGCAGGCTCGACCCAAACCAGGCCATCGGCTGCACCGCCGGCTCCCTCCTCTGCCGCCTTCCGATAAGCCTGATGATCTGGCGCCACGACGATGACCCGACCCCTGCGTGGCCAGGTCATCAGAGTCCGGACCACGTGGGCCAGCATGGCCTGTCCGGCGACCGGGACCAGCGCCTTACCGCTGACACCGGCACTGACGGCCAGAGGGTCGTCCGGGCGTCGATCACCAGCCAGAACGATCCGGTCGACCGACCCGGACGAATCAGTCCAATGCTCGGCCATACATCCGGTACCGCTTGTAGAGATCTCCGCCCATCGCCCGAATCAGCGAATTCATTCCCCGGTTGGTTTCGAGAATCCATGACATTTCGACCTCCCGGAGGCCGTCACGGTGCAGCGCCTGGCGAACGTGGTCGATCAGGCCGAAGCTGATGGCCGCTCCCAGCGGCCCGCGCTGGTACTCGCGCCGCACGCCCATCAGCGGCACTCTGGCCGAGGTCGCGCTACCCCGCTTCAGTCGCCACAGCAGTCGAATCCACCCGGTGGGCAATAGCCGGCCGCCCAGATCCCGAATGAGTTCGTTGAGGTTGGGCAGGGCGATGAGGAATCCAGCCGCCTGACCATCGATCTCGGCCACGCAGGCATGATCGGGATTCATTATCCGTCGAATCTCGCGCCCCGTATGCGCGAACTCCTCGCGGGTCAGCTTCACGAAGCCCCAGTTGTCGGCCCAGGCATCGTTGAACAGATTCCGCAACAGTTCCACCTCCTGTTCATAATGACGCATGTCCAGCGGTCGCAGGATCAGGCGTCCACGGCTGCGCTCAAGCAAACGGGTCATCGCAGCCGGTGCGGGAAAGTTGGGGGCGACCAGGTAGGCCAGCATGTCCATTTCGCCATCCAGCCCAGCGCGTTCCATCAGCGCTTGATAGTAGGGTTGGGCATGACCCATCAGGATCATCGGCGGCGTCTCGAAACCCGACACCAGCAGTCCACAAGACTGGTTGATCCCGAGATCATAGGGTCCGCGCATCCAGGTACAGCCGCGTGCCCGCAGCCACGCCGCAGCCTGATCCATCAATGCCGCCGCCACGTCGGGCTCATTGACGCACTCGAATTGCCCGAAATAACCAATCCTTCGACCCTGCTCGGCCGGCTGAAGACGATCGATCTGCGCACTGACCGAACCCACGGGCTGCCCGGCCCGGCGCGCCAGAAAAAGTTCTCCGCTGGCGTGTTCGAACCAGGGATTCGCCTTTGACCACAAAGCCCGACGCTCAACGTGCAGCGGCTCGACCCACGCCGGATCATCGCCATAGATTGTCCGGGACAGTTGCCACAGCGCCTTCCAATCCCGGCGACGGGCGACAGTGGTGATGGCAAGTGATGACATGGGCAACGAATTTAACGGATTTGGGCCGAATGTTTTCTTTACTGAAGCACGGCACTATAATGACCGATTCGTCCGTTCCTCAAGCAGGAGCCGTGCGGGCCTCGACAAAAAGAAGGGAAACTTAAGCTTTGATGCCGCAGCCGACCCCGACAGACAACTCCCTACCGCTCAAAACATCCGGATATCAAAGCCTGGCCGAAGCGCTTGATTACGCTTCGCGCGGTGCGACCGGCTGCAATTTTTACGATGGTCGCGGCGAGCTTGAGCGCAGCTTGACCTATGCCGCTCTGCGGACACAATCGCTGGATCTGGCACGGCGACTGCACGGCTTGGACCTAAAGCGAGGCAGCCGTATCGCGCTGGTAGCCGACACCCATCCCGACTTTCTCGTGTTTTTCTTTGCCTGTCAGTACGCCGGGCTGGTACCGGTGCCTTTACCCGCCGCCGTGCATCTGGGCGGGCGAGAGGCGTTCGTATCGCATTTGCGCGCGATGTTGAAGGACTGTCAAGCGGAAGCGGCGTTTGCGCCAGCCAGTTTCGCCGGATTTCTGGCCGAAGCGGCAGAGGGCCTTGAGCTGAGGGTGTTTGGTACTCTGGACGCGTTTACTCAACTGGAGCCGGCCAGCGAACTGCCGCCACCACCACAGGCCGACGAGCTGGCTTATCTGCAGTACACGTCCGGCAGCACCCGCTTTCCGCGGGGCACCATGATCACTCAGGCAGCCGTGCTGGACAATCTGGCCGGCATTCTGCAGTTCGGCGTTCAAATTCGGCGTGGCGACCGATTCATGTCCTGGCTCCCCTATTACCACGACATGGGTCTGGTCGGACTGATTCTCGGACCGGTCATTTCTCAGCTTTCGGTGGACTATCTCGGAACGCGCGAGTTTGCCATGCGGCCGCGTCTGTGGTTGAGTCTGATGTCGCGCAATCGCTCCACCATCTCCTTCAGCCCGCCGTTCGGCTACGCCTTGTGCGCTCGGCGACTGCGTGCCAGCGACGTCGAAAAATTCGACCTTGCCTCATGGCGCGTGGCGGGGGTCGGCGCCGAAATGATCCGAGCGCCCTGGCTGCAAGGCTTTGCCGACGCGCTGCAGTCGGCCGGATTTGACCGTTCCACCTTCCTGCCTTGCTACGGTATGGCTGAATGCTCATTGGCGGTCAGTTTCGCGCCGCTGGGACAGGGGCTGGAAACCGATCGTCTGGACGCCGAACGTCTGGCCAGCGAGCGGATCGCCCAGCCTCTGGAATCAGGTGCAGGTCACCGCCGGATGACCGAATTCGTCAACTGCGGGCGTCCCTTGCCCGGTTACGAAGTGGAAATCCGCAAACCTGGCGGCGAGCTGGCGGCTGAGCGCGAATGCGGCGTGGTGTATCTGCGCGGCAAGAGCGTGATGAGCGGCTATGCCAATAATCCGGAAGCAACCGCCGCGGCGCTGGACGCCGACGGCTGGCTGAATACCGGCGACGTCGGCTATCGAGCCGGTGATGCCCTGTTCATCACCGGTCGGGCAAAAGACCTTCTGATCATCAACGGGCGCAATATCTGGCCTCAGGATCTTGAATACCTGGCCGAGCAGCAGCCCGAGGTCCGCCCGGAGGACGCCTCGGCTTTTTCGATTCCGGGCGAAGATGGCAGCGAAGTCGCGGTTCTGGTCGTCCAGTGTCGGGAGCAGGACAGCTTCCGCCAAGCTGACTTGGTCGAGCGCCTCAAACAGCGCATTCAGCGTGAATTCGGGATCGCCTGCCTGATCGAGCTGGTCCCGCTGCACACCCTGCCCCGCACCTCGTCGGGCAAGCTCTCTCGAAGCGGCGCGCGGCTGGACTTTCTGCAGCGCAATGATCTGCAGGATCGGCCAATCCTGCCGCGTGAACTCGTCGACCGCACGCCGCACACCGAAGCGGCCGAACCCTCCGGTCGCTGATCTTCCTGCCCCGTTGTGAGCGCCCGACCGACCGTTGCGCTGACCGGGGCCAGCGGCTTTGTCGGCACCAGACTCGCTGACCACCTGTTGGCTGCAGGCCACCGGGTTCGCGCGCTGTCGCGCACCCGCGGGCGCTGTCCGAGCCATCCGGAGCTCGAAGAGATCCATGGAAGCCTGGAGACACCCGAGGCGCTCTCGGAACTGGTCGCCGGCAGCGATTGCCTGATCCATCTTGCCGCGGCCATCGGCGGCCGCAACCGGCAGGATTTTGAGCGTGTCAACGCCATCGGAACACGGCGCCTGATCGAAGCCGCCGAACGCGAAAATCCAGGCTGTCGTCTGATCCATGTTTCCAGTCTGGCGGCGCGAGCGCCCGAGCTTTCGCACTATGCCCATAGTAAAAGAGCCGCTGAACAGCTTGTGGAAAGCAGCCATCTGGACTGGTTGATCCTGCGCCCGCCGGCTGTTTATGGCGCTACTGATCCAGCCCTTGCCCCGCTGTGGCAAGCGCTGGCGAAGGGCTGGCTGATCCAGATCGGACCGCGCAGGGCTCGGTTTTCCATGCTTCATGTTGATGATCTCTGCGCAGCCATCGTCAGCCTGACGAGCCATCGCTGGCCGAATCAGCGCAAACTGTGTCTCGATGACGGACGCAGCGGCGGCTATGGCTGGGCCGATCTATCGACCCTCGCAAGCCGGCTACGGGGCCGGCGCATCCGAACCTTGCGACTACCCTCATTCATCCTGGCAGGTGCAGCCCTGGGCAACCTGGCTGTCAGTCGCTGGAAGGGCCATCCACCTTTGCTGACCCCAGGCAAGGTTCGCGAGCTCACACATCCTGACTGGGTTTGTGGCGATAATGCGGCCGGACTATTGCCGGACTGGCGCCCGAAGCGGCCGTTTGAAGTGGCGCTGGTCGAACTTCCCGGATGGAGTAAGCGATCTTGACCGACTTTCGCAAACAAGCCGAGCAGGCGATCACCGCCGC
>JAZBOC010000056.1:0-40714 GCA_036353315.1 Wenzhouxiangella sp.
ACTCGAAAGCGGAAACATCGAACTGAACAAGGAGGCCACTCATGTGCGACTGATTGATCCTGTTTACATGCCGGTCAATGAGTCGGAGAGGACAACTATTGAAGCTGGAAGCCTTTCCATTAGCCTCTTGGGAAAGTCCATTGTGCATAACAGCAAACGACATGCCCTAAACCTTACCCCCTGGTTACAGCAAGATCGATGGTCTTACAGAATCCCCTGCGACCGGGTTGCGATACTCAGGGACGATTTAAGAGCCCTAATGAAAAGACATGTCCAGGAAATTGAGTCGCACCTTGAGCGCGAGGAGCGAGAAACAGACAAGGGAGCGGACTGCTCCGTTGGAATTGGTTGGTACTACTGGGAAGAAGCAACCAAGCAGCCAAATTGATTAATTTTTTCCAAACTCAAAAACGTTATCTAGGAGACAGTTATGACGTCATTTATCGAAAAATCAGGCACTGGTATTGAGAAAAGCGGAACCGGTATCGAAAAATCAGGCACTGGTATTGAGCGCAGTGGGACAGGCATCGAAAAAAGCGGCACCGGCATTCAAATGCGGGGCCTCGCGATCGCCGTAGCCTTAAGCGTCGCCACCTTTGGCACCTCAACCGTAATGGCAAATAACGATCAACTGCTGATTAGCCATCAGAAAAACCACCTGTCCATTTCTGTTCATGGTCCAGATGGCGTAATCATCGGTGCCGCTCCAACCTCGACTGTTTCAGTTGACTACCAAGTGATCCCTCTGTTCTCGGCCCTACGCTTTTCTGAAGTTGGGTCCTTCATCCAGCCCTTGGTGGTTGGCTCGGGCACAGGAGCCGCTAGCGAAGTTGTAGGATCTGGCACTGGCTCATCAAAACAAGTCGTGGGTTCAGGCACCGGCGCATCTACCCAGGTCGTTGGTTCCGGCACCGGCGCGTCGACCAACGTTGTCGGTTCCGGCACAGGCGCAGCCGGGCAGGTCGTCGGCTCTGGCACCGGAGGCGTTGACACGTTCTGCGACATCGGCGCAGGCTTTCTCGTTGTTGGCAGCGGGACAGGCTCTGCCAGTGAGGTCGTAGGCTCCGGCACCGGAAGCGCGAAGGACGTTGTGGGCTCCGGCACGGGTTCAGCCACACAAGTCGTAGGGTCCGGCACGGGCAGCGCAGGCCAAGTCGTCGGTTCCGGGACCGGAGGAGCGGGTCAATCTCTCGGCGCCTGTTCAATCCAACCATGGGGCTTCGCTGAGGTAGTCACAGACGCCGATGGCGCTCACGTTATTGTCCACAAGGTCGTGGATGCTGGCCTTGAAGAACACCTGGTGGCTTTTGTTGCCGCGAAAACGCCCAACCTCGCCGGTGGCAGCGGTGCAATCTTTCCAGCCGACGGCACCTGGTCACATGACTTCATCGCAACTCCTTAAAGGCAAGCCGCACGCGCCTTACGGCAGTTGATCAACCGGAGGTCCGGGTTCGCGTTCACCCCCTGCCGCGACTCAGACCTGGTTGGCAGTACCCCGGCCCCCCCACGGCCGGGGTTTTTTTTCGCTTCATTCGGCGAGCCTGGCTTTCTCAGAGCCAGACAAAACGCGCCCGATGGCCCGCTCTTGATGCAACTGGGCTATTCTCTCAATTTCATTCATAAAAGAACCTTTCGCCATGGGAAACCGCCTGTCCAAAATCTACACGCGTACCGGGGACGATGGGACCACGGGACTGGGCGACGGGTCGCGCACGCAGAAGGACTCGCTGCGCGTCGAGGCCTATGGGACCGTGGACGAGCTCAACAGCACCCTCGGGCTTCTGATCGCGAGTCTGAACGAGGCCAGCATTGAATCGGTCCTGCTCGATATCCAGCATGATCTGTTCGATCTGGGCGGTGAGTTGTGCGTACCCGGCATGGAAATGATCCAGAGCCGACACATCGACCGACTCGAACAGGAACTCGACCGGCTCAACGCGGATCTCCCGCCACTCAAGGATTTCATCCTGCCCGGGGGCAGCCTGACCGCCGCCCAGGCGCACCTGGCGCGCACGATTTGCCGTCGCGCCGAGCGTCGAGTGATCTCCCTGGCCCGGCAGGAGCCAGTCAATGAGCCTGTGATTCGCTATCTGAACCGTCTCTCCGATCTCCTGTTCGTGATCGCCCGCACGGTCGCACGTGCCTCGGGCGCGGGTGAAGTGCTCTGGAACCACGAGCGTCAGCGATGAGCCTGATCGTACTGACTCATCCGGATTGCATGGCCCATGCCCCACCGGCTGGCCATCCCGAACGGGCCGCTCGCTTGCAGGCGGCGATGGTCGGTGTTGAGCAACTGGATCATCCGGAGGTGCGCGAGGCAGAGCCCGTCGACCCTACGGACCTGGAGCGAATGCACGGGGTCAACTACCTGCAAAGCCTGACTGACCTGGATGCCAGCGGCAGTCTGCTCAGTCTCGATCCCGATACCTATATCGGCCGGGGCAGCCTTCGGGCAGCCCGATTGGCTGCAGGTGCTGTTTGCGGCGGAGTCGACCAGGTCATGGCCGATCCTGATCGTGCGGTTTTTGCCGTCGTCCGACCTCCAGGGCATCACGCCGAATCAGCCCGCGCGATGGGATTTTGCCTGCTCAACAGCATCGCCGTGGCGGCCGGACGCGCAGCCGATGTGCATGGCTTGAAGCGAATCGGCGTGGTTGACTTTGATGTCCATCACGGTAACGGCACTGAGGCCATTCTGCAGGACGATCCGCGTTTTCTGTTTCTGTCCTCGCACCAGGCACCGCTGTACCCGGGAACCGGCGACCCTGCCCAAACCACGGCGAGCAACGTCATCAATGCAACCCTGACGGCAAACTCGGGCAGTGATGAGTTCCGCGCGCTGTGGACCGAGCACCTGCTGCCGGCACTGGAGCGCTTCAAACCGCAGCTGATCCTGGTCTCGGCCGGGTTCGACGGCCACTGGCGCGACCCGCTGGCCCAGCTGCAGCTCAAGGACCAAGACTACTACTGGATCGGAGAGCAGCTGATGCGAATCGCAAAAAGCTACGCCAACGGACGTCTGGTGGCGAGCCTGGAGGGCGGCTATGATCTGGCGGCCATCACTGAAAGCGTGGTCGCTTTCGGGGAAGCAATCGAATAAAGCCAGGCAGGAATCTGGAGCGGGCGAACGGAATCGAACCGTCATCTCCAGCTTGGGAAGCTGGGGTAATAACCATTATACGACGCCCGCCGCAAACAGCTTTCAGCTCCTATTAAAGCGAGGCCGCGGACGATTTGCAAGGTCCGCGGCCTCGAGAGTTGAGACTATTCGCCGACGCGCGCTATCGCTTGCCCTGAAGGCTCAGCAGCTTGCGCTCGTGAACCAGACCCTTGATCAGACTCACGCACATCAGCAGCAAAACGATGGCGAACGGCAAGCCGGTGCTCACCGAGCCAGCCTGCAGCGCATTGAGGGCAGCGGCACCACCAACCGCCAGCAACACGGCAGCGATCAGGCCTTCAGCAACCACCCAGAAGACACGCTGCGGCACCGGCGCGTCAATCTTCCCGCCGGACGTGATCGAATCGATCACCAGCGAGCCGGAATCCGAGGAGGTCACGAAGAACACAAGCACCAAGACGATGGCCAGCAGCGACGTGATGGAAGTCAGCGGCAGCGACTGCAACATCTGGAACAGCGCCAGCGAAGAGTCCGTAATTCCGTCAGCCCCCAGTGCTCCGATACCGTCGCGGGCCTGATCCAAACCTGCCCCACCGAAGGTACTCATCCAGACCGTCGAAACCACGACCGGGACGATCAGAACGGCGATCAGGAACTCACGCACCGTGCGGCCGTAAGAAACTCGAGCGATGAACATGCCGACAAACGGCGACCAGGCAATCCACCACGCCCAGAAAAAGATCGTCCAGCTGTGGTAGAACACATCATCTTCACGGCCCACTGGATTGCTCAGCGGCAGCACGTACTGAGCATAGCCGCTGACCGTCTGCCCCAGATTGCCGAAGAAACTGAACAAGCCTCCGGCGAACATCACGAAGAGCAACAGAAGCAAGGCGAGCAGCATATTCAGGTTACTTAGAACCTTCACGCCACCCTCAATGCCGCGCAGCACAGAAATCAGCGCAACCGTTGTCACCCCCGCAATGATGATCGTTTGCGAGAGCAGGCCGCTCGGAATCCCGAACAGGAAGTCGATGCCGCCGGCAGCCTGTTGAGCCCCAAGACCCAGAGACGTCGCCAGACCGAAAATCGTCGCCAGAACCGCCAGCGTATCAATGACATCTCCCATCCATCCCCAAACACGATCGCCAAGGAGCGGATAAAAGCAGGAACGGATGGTTAGCGGCAGGCCCTTGTTATACGTAAAAAAGGCCAGCGAAAGCGCCACCACGCCATAAATGGCCCAGGGATGCAGGCCCCAGTGATACATCGTTGCCCCAAGCGCGGCAGTCTTGGACTCCTCTGTGCCACCGGCGATCCCCAACGGCGTACCAAACCACTCGGTGAAGTACCCCACCGGCTCGGCAACAGACCAGAACATCAAGCCAATGCCCATGCCGGCCGCGAACAGCATCGCGAACCAGGACATCATCGAGAATTCCGGCGTCGCCTCATCACCGCCTAGACGGATCGAGCCCACGGGCAGCGCGATCAGCAACAGACAGAAAACGACAAAGAAATTGCCTGCCGAGAGGAAGAGCCAGTCAAAATTCTCACCGATCCATACCCGTGTCGAACCCAACATCGAGTTGGACTGCTCGGGAAAAATCAAAGAAAGAATCACAAAAAGCAGGATCAACACAGCACTGACCACGAAAACCGGGTTATGAAGATCCAGCCCCAGCCAGGTCACATTGTCCTGGCCCAGTTCATAGTCGGTTTCATAGACCTCTTCAAGCTCTTCAAGCAGCTTGTCCTGATCGGTCTGGCTTGCTTTGCTATCGCTCATGTCGTTTGTCTCCGGTCAGTTCGGTCTTTCAGTACTCAGAAGTAGTAACCGAAGTTGATGTTGAAGCGCGTATTGGTGCCGCCATCGGTTGGTGAGTCCATGGAGCCGCCAATGAAGGGCTGATTCTCGGCCGTGATCAGGTCGATGTAGGTAAACAATCCGCCAGAGGTCACCGACATACCCGTCACGTTCATCCAGGTGTCCTTCAGACCACCGGATTTATCAGTCACCAGGGAATAGTTGTTATAGAACTGGAGATTCGAGACGGGCCCCCAGTTGACCGGAAGGCTATAGGCCAGATTGGCGGTGTATGTGGTGGCCTCGGAAGAAATTGTGTCGAAGAAGTCATACGCGCCAACGGCCATGCGGGTAGCGCCGTTGTCCATGTCATATTCATACTCAGTCGCCTGCAGCATGAGGTTCCACGGACCGTAGGTTCCATTCAGGTGCAAGGCATAGGCGGACTGCGTGCCGTTGCTGTTGCCGGATGAATCGACGACATCACCAAACTGGGCCGATAGACCGACCTCAGTGGTGAAATCCGTGCCGTAGCCGAAGGTATAAGCACCGCGAAGGTTGAAAATACTGGCGTCGAAAGCCCCTTCCCCCGGGGTAGCGAATGTCCCTTCACCCGGTGCGCGCACGCCCACGATGTCATACGAGTAACGGTCGTTAAGATTGTTCGGCGAATCGCCCGCATCGAATCCATAGTAGCCGTCAGCGCCGCCGAGCTCATCATTCCAGTAAAAAGCCCCCTGGAGGTTGAGCGGGCCATCATCGTGAATCAGCTTGACCCCGAAGTCGTAGTCATCCTCGAGTCCAAGGTAATAGTTGGAGCTGAAGAAAAAACTGTGCGAGTTGTAGGGCGTCACCCCGAACGGGACCTGGTGGATACCGATCTGGCCTTGAAGGGTATCGGAGAAGTCATAGCCGGCCCAGGCATGATGAATGACATTCATGTACTGGTAGAAGCGGTACTCAGCCGACAAGATCACGTCGCCGACCGTGCCGTCGAAGTTGACTCTGACGGTATCCAGCTCAAGGGTCCCGTTGTTCTCCTTGTTGGTGTCGTTGTAGTCTTCGAAGACGTACTGAAAGCGCACCGCACCGCCAACATTGATGCCGCTGTCGTCCTCGGCAGCCGCCTGTTCTGCAGTTTCGGCCACTTCCTCGACGCGTGATTCCACCCGCTCACGCGCGATGCGGTCGGCATCACGCTCGGTCTGCAGTTGCTCCAATCGTGACTGCATCTCGATCAGCTGGCGCTGCATCTGCTCGATCTGTTCCCTGAGCTCTTCGGTTTCAGCAACATTTTCGGATGCGAAAAGGGCCGACGACGGCATACTCAACGCCAGCGCGCACAAACACGCAAGAGGTGTCTTGTTCATCAAAGTTCTCCCAATTGTCTTTTTGAACCTGACTGCTCAGGCAGCCAGACGGCCGACAAGATCAGTCAATTGAAACCAGCGTTGGCGGCTAATCGCGCATAGAAACGCTTATCCGCCTGAAGATTGAACCTGCAAAGGTCTTTGCGACCGACGCATGTCTTGAACCGCATCTCACGTCATGACGAGATGCATCACCGATTTGTTGAATCAGCGGCAAACCTTAACAAACGAGTTAAGGAAATGCAAATGCAGGGAAGATCAGACCAGGCCGCGCGGACGAAACAGGCGATCGTGAAGGTGGAGCGCGTAGCGATCGGTCATACCGGCGACGTAATCCAGTACCTGGGTCAATGGTTTGTCTTCCACGATCCGGTAACTGTCCGGTATTTCATCCGGATGGGCGAGCAGATGTTCGACCAGCTGATGAATCACGCCAGTTGCACGGCGCGCCTGGGCCACCGCTTCGGGGCGCAGGTAAACACGTTCGAACATGAACTCCCGAAAACGTTTCATGGCCAGCAGAACGTCGGCATTCATGGTCACCTTGCCCCGGCGACAGGATTCATCAATCACCGCCTCGATCATGGTGTTGATCCAGACGCCGCCGCTGAACGGCCCGAGCACTTTGGTAATGTCAACGGGCACATCGTCGGTGGTGATCACGCCGGCCCGGATAGCGTCCTGCAGGTCGTGGTTGAGATAGGCAATCCGATCGGCAAAACGCAGCACCCACCCCTCCGCAGTATGCGGCGGCGGCTTGACCCGCCAGGTGTGGGCACGAATCCCGTCAAGCACCTCCCAGCTCAGATTGCAGGGTTCGAGCACCTCGAAAATGCGTACGCCCTGCTCGGAATGCAGCCACTCCCCATCGTCCACGTACTCCGACAACGCCGCTTCACCGGTATGTCCGAACGGCGTATGGCCGCAGTCGTGGGCCAGGCCGATGGCCTCGGTCAGAGTCTCGTTCAGCCCGAGTGCGGTTGCCAGGGCCCGAGCGACCTGGGTCACCTGGAGGGTGTGGCTCATTCGGGTGACGACATGATCGCCTTCCGGGTTGATAAAAACCTGGGTCTTGTGCTTCAGGCGTCGAAAGGCCTTGGAGTGCAGCACCCGGTCTCGGTCGCGTTCGAACTCCGTTCGATAAGGATCCGGTGCCTCACGGCGGCTGCGTCCCTGGCTGTCCACCGATCGAGTCGCCAGCGGGGAGAGCAAAGCCTCGCGCGCCTCACGGTCAACACGGGCAATGGGCTTCAGTGGAGCCATTTTTTCAGCGGTCTGACTCATGCACGCCAGTCTACAGGCTCTCCCGAACCGCCGCATCAAAGCCCACCATCACCCGGTCATCGCGCTCGAAGACCGGGCGCTTGATCAACGTCGGATTGGAAACCAGCAGCGCAACGGCCTGGTCGGGATCGCCGGCTCGGGCCCGTTCTGCCTCGCTGAGCGAGCGCCACGTGGTTGAACGCCGATTGATCAATAAATCTGTGCCAAGCGCCGTCAGCCAGCGCCGCACTTGATGCCCTTCAATACCGTCGGCCCGCAAGTCATGCCAGCGATAGCTGTGCTCATGCTCATCCAGCCATTTAATCGCCTTGCGGCAGGTATCGCAGCTTTTGATGCCGTAGATCGTCAGCCGGCTCATCGCGCCGCCCGAAGCAGTTCATTGACCGAGGTCCGCGAGCGGGTCTTTTCGTCAACCTGCTTGACGATGATCGCCGCATACAGGCTGTGCGAACCATCTTCAGCCGGCAAGCTGCCGGCGACCACCACCGAGCCCGCGGGTACCCGGCCGGTGAGGATCTCGCCGGTCGCTCGGTTGTAGATGCGTGTGGACTGGCCGAGAAAAACCCCCATGCCGACCACAGCGCCCTTTTCCACGATCACGCCTTCGACGACCTCGGATCGGGCCCCGATAAAGCAGCCGTCTTCGATGATGGTCGGATTGGCCTGCAGCGGCTCAAGCACGCCGCCAATGCCGGCACCACCCGAGATATGCACCCCGGTACCGATCTGAGCGCACGACCCCACCGTTGCCCAGGTATCGATCATGCTGCCCTGGCCAACGAAAGCGCCGATGTTGACGTAGCTTGGCATGAGCACGACATCCCGGCCGATATGGGCTCCGCGCCGCACGGTCGCCGGCGGCACCACGCGGGCGCCGCTGTCGGCCGGGGCATCCCCAGACTCGGCAAAACGCAGATCGACCTTGTCGAAGTAGTGGGTCAATCCGCCCGTAAAGTCACGGTTGGCAGTGATCTTGAAGTGCAGCAGAATGGCCTGCTTGAGCCACTGGTTGACCACCCAGCCATCGACACCCGGCTCGGCGACGCGCAGCCTGCCCTTTTCCAGATCATCCAGGCACGCATCAACGGCGGATCTCAGTCGTGGATCGTGGCTGTCTGGACCGAGTTCGGTGCGCTGGTCCCAGGCCTGCTCGATAAGGCTCCGGGCGGGATGTGTCTGGCTGTTCATGCAGGCTCTCTTGCGGTTAGGTTGGATGGTTTAACGTCAAGCTGATCGCGCAGTTCTGCCTCCAGCGCAACGCAGGCCTGTTCGCTCAAGGCGCGCCCGTCGGCGTCCGAAACCAGGAACACGTCCTCAACCCGCTGGCCGAAGGTGGCGATCCGGGCATCGAGGAGTTGCACATCGCAGTTGACCAGGGCCTCGGCGATCGCCGACAGCAGTCCGGGCCGATCAGTCGCGGCCATCTCCACGCAGGTCAACTCGCCAACCGGCGTGATTCGGATCTCGGCCCGACCCATGAACGGCTGCAGGCGGCGCGGCACCGGGCGCGGCGGCAGGGGCCGAACGGCCTTGGCCGCCAGCTGCTCGGTCAGGATCCGGGCCAGGCGGCCAGCATCGGAATCCAGCAACGGCCCACCGGCCGAGCCCATCAGCTGAAACACGTCCCAGCTCTTGCCATCGGTGCTGGTCACAACCCGGGCGGCAAGCACATTGAGCTGCATCCGATCAAGCTCGCGGGCGACCACGGCGAACAGGCCCGCAAAGTCCTCGGCGTGGACAAAGACCTCGCTGATCCCCTTGTCTCGCAGGTGCCGAAAGACCACCAGCGGGAGCCGATCGGCCCGGTCTACGGCCAGGGTGGCCCAGGCCAGCTGGTCGGCATCCAGGCGCAGAAAGGCTCGCTCGGGCAAAGCCGACCACAGCTCAATCGCCCGCCCGGGCGCAAGGCCTTCGGCGTCAAGCCGCTCCAAACCTTCCTGGCGCGTCTCGCTCACGCTGCTGTCGCGGTCAGGCCGCTCTTCCGGCGCGCGCTCCAGCGCATCAACCGAGGCCTGGTAGAGCTCCCACATCAGGCTGTCCTTCCACGAATTCCAGAGCCGGGGGCTGGTCGCGGCGATATCGGCGGTGGTCAGCACCAGCAGGTGATCGAGCCGGCGTCGGGTCTGAATCTTTTCGACGAAGCGGTTGACGACCACCGGATCGCTGATATCTTCGCGCTGGCTGGTCCGCGACATCAGCAGGTGCTCTCGCACCAGCCAGACCACCAGCTCGCGATCGGTTTCGGCGATCTGGAGTCGATCGACAAAGGCGCGCGCATCCTCAGCCCCGAGCTCCGAGTGATCACCGCCGCGACCCTTGGCAATGTCGTGAAACAGCGCTGCCAGGTAAAGCACTTCCTGGCGCTCTATCCGGGCCATCACGTCAATCGCGTGGGCAAACTGATCGGGATACTTAGCCAGGGCAATGCGCCGCAGGTTGCGGATCACGAACAGGGTGTGCTGATCGACGGTGTAGACGTGAAACAGGTCAAACTGCATGCGCCCAGTGATATCGGCGAAAGCCGGCAGCAGGGCCCCAAGCATGCCGTATCGATTCATCCTGGCCAGCTGGCTGTAGACCAGGCGCGGTCCACGCAGCAGCTCCAGGAACATCTCGAGAATCTTGGGGTTTTCCCGAAAACGCTCGTCGATGAGATACAAATGCTCGCGCACCAACCGGATGGTCGCTGCACGAACACCGCGGATGTCCGGGTTCTCCGACAGCACCAGAAACATGCGCATCAGGAGCTCGGGTCGCTCGACGAAAGCGTGGGGGTCGGCCAGCTCCAGATAGCCGTCGTGGACGCGAAAATAGTCATCGATCGCGGCCGAGGGCAAGTGCTGACGCCCGGCCAGCAGTTCCTCGTCGAAGCTTTGCAGGAGGCGTTCGTTCAGGCGTGCAACCTGCATGGCCGAGCGATAGTAGCGTTGCATGAAGCGCTCTACCGCTTCGTTGCCCAAAGCGTCAACATCAAACCCGAACACGGCCGCGAGACGGCGCTGGTGCTCAAACAGCAATCGCTCTTCTGCGCGACCGGCCAGCTCATGCAGGGCCCAGCGCAACGACCACAGAAAATCGCGGTTGTCGACCAGATCATCGTGCTCCTGCTCGCTCAAAAAACCGCGCTCAACCAATCCGTGCAGGGTCGCGGTACTGAAATGCCGACGGGTGACCCAGGCAATCATCTGCAGATCGCGCAAGCCGCCTGGGCCCTCCTTGACGTTGGGTTCGAGGTTATAGATTGTGTCCTCGAACTGTGCATGGCGGGCATCCTGCTCAGCGGACTTGGCAGCGAAAAACTCGGCTGCCGGCCACAGTGCAGGCGCATCGGTGGCCGATCTCATGGCCGCCAACAAGCGCCCGGAACCGGCCAGCAGACGCGATTCCATGAGGTTGGTGGCCACACCAACATCGGCCTCGGCCTCAATCACGCATTCAGAGACCGTGCGCACGCTGTGCCCGGGGTGAAGGTCTGCGTCCCACAGCACCTGGACCAGGCACTCCAAGGCCTGCTGCAGGGCCGCATCCGGTCGTTCACCCGTCTGGGAGACCAGGATCAGCAAGTCCAGATCAGAGTGGGGGTGCAGCTCGCCTCGGCCAAAACCTCCAACCGCGCACAGATCCAGTTCGATATCGACCTGAATCAGGTGACGCCAGGCGCTCAGCACCAGCTGTTCAAGGACCCAGGCTCGTGCATGAACCAGCTCGCGGATATCGGTTCCCGCCTTAAACCGTGCCGAGAGCTCTCGGTCGGCGGCTTCGCGAGCCATCTTCAGGCCCTGCGCCAGCGCGGTCGGCTGATCGGGCAGCGCGGCCAGCGCTGGCAAATCCAGGCAGTGCCGCGTCGCCGCAACCGCGCCCAGGCGCTCGTTCACAGCGGATCTTCGGGCAGCCGGGTAAGCACGTCGACCCCGTCTTCGGTCACCGCCATGGTGTGCTCCCACTGTGCCGACAGGCTGCGGTCACGGGTGATCACGGTCCAGTTATCCGGCAGCAGGCGGGTATGACGCTTGCCCAGGTTAATCATGGGTTCGATCGTGAAGGTCATCCCCGCCTCCAGCCGCACACCATCGCCCGGATAACCGTAGTGCAGAATTTGCGGCTGTTCGTGAAACACTCTGCCGATGCCGTGCCCGCAGTACTCGCGAACCACCGAACAGCGCTCGCCTTCGGCGTACGTCTGAATCGCATGACCGATATCACCCAGGGTCACACCCGGGCGGACCATCTCGATCCCGGTCAGTAGCGCTCTGTGGGCGACTTCGCAGATTCGTCTCGCCTTCACCGAAGGCTCACCGACATAGAACATCTTGCTGGTATCGCCATGCCAGCCGTTTTGAATGACCGTCACATCAATATTGAGAATGTCGCCGTCCTTGAGCACCTTGTCGCCAGGGATGCCGTGACAGACCACGTGATTGACCGAAGTGCAGATCGACTTGGGAAAACCGCGATAATTCAGCGGCGCCGGGACGGCCTTGAGTTCGTCGACGATGTAAGCGTGGCAGATGGCATCCAGTTCACCGGTGGTCACGCCGGGGCGCACGTGCTCGCCGATCATCTTGAGTACGCTGGCAGCCTGTTGTCCGGCCACGCGCATGGCCTCGATTTCCTCGGCGGTCTTGAGCTGGATTGACGAATCCATCGGAAGTGGCTTTCAAATTCAAGAATCAAGCCCCAATTGTAGTGCACGGGTGTTGTTCGAGTGCAGCTATGCCTAATGGCACGTGCGCACGGACGTCTGCTTCGGCACCATGGCGGTCTGTTTTCAAATCCGGTTTCTGATTGAGGCGTGTTGTGAAAGTATTGTTCAAGATCATCCTGCCCGGCCTGCTGATGATGACTCTGGCCGTTGCTGCGGTGATCATGATGGCCCGCAGTCGGGAGGCGCCTCCCGAACGCGAGCCGACCGTCACGGCCATGATGGTCGACGTGATCGAGGCTGAGCATAGCGTCGGCCATTTTTCGGTCCAGGCACAGGGCACAGTCCAGCCGCGCACTGAAACGACGGTGGCCGCAGAGGTCGGTGGCCGGGTGGTAGAGGTGGCCGAAAATTTCACCGCCGGCGGATTTTTCCGCGCCGGCGAAACCCTGCTCAGAATTGATCCCAGCGACTACGAGGCAGCGTTACTGCAGGCAGAAGCCGAACTGGCTTCGGCCCAGTCACGACTGGCCGATGAGCGCGCGCGCTCGGAGCAGGCCCGGCGCGACTGGCAGCGTCTGCACGGCAGCGACCGCGAGCCGGGCGAACTGGTGCTGCGATTACCGCAGGTGGCCGGCGCACAAGCCGCCGTGCAAGCGGCCGAGGCCGGCGTCCTGAGGGCTCGCCGCAACCTGGAGCGAACCCGCATCTCATTGCCCTTCGACGGGCTGGTCCGCGCCCGGGAAGTCGACCTGGGGCAGTTTGTCGCCACCGGCACGCCGCTGGCCGTGGTCTTTGCCGTTGACGTGGCCGAGGTTCGTCTGCCGCTGTCGGATCAGGACCTGGCCTTTCTCGACTTGCCGGCCCCCGGAGAAATCGCAGCGACCGAGCCTGTCCCAGTCGCCCTGAGCGGTCGAGTTGGCGGTCAGCCGGCGCAGTGGGATGCACTGATTGTTCGGACCGAAGGCGTGGTTGACGAAAACACCCGGCTGGTGCATGCCGTCGCCGAGATCCGGGATCCCTACGGTCTGCTCGGCGCCGAGCGGGCCATTCCGCTGGCCATGGGCACCTTCGTCGAGGCCGAGATTCGGGGCCGCACCTCCGAAGGGCTGATCCAGCTCCCGCGCGGCGCGCTGCGCGACGGCGGAACGGTCTACCTCGCCAATGGTGATGACGAACTGGAGGTACGAACCGTGGAAGTCCTTCGGACGACGCCGGAAAAAGCCTACGTGCGCAACGCGCTCAAGCCCGGCGATCGCGTGATCACGACGGCCATCCAGGCGCCGATTCCAGGTCTGCCGCTCAGGGTCAGGGACGATTCGGTGTCGTTGGGCCAGGAGTTGACGCCATGATGTCGGAACGCAACTGGTACGGCCAGATCATCGCCTGGTTCGCTCACAACCCAGTCGCCGCCAATCTGCTGATGCTCTGCCTGATCGCCGGCGGCCTTTATTCTGCAGCCACGCTCAGCAAGGAAATCCTCCCCAGGATCGAGACCAACTACGTCAGCGTCACCGTTCCCTACCGGGGCGGCACGCCCAAGGACGTTGAACAGGGGGTGCTGATCAAGATCGAGGAAGCCATCCAGGACCTCGACGGCATTCGCGAGATCATCGCCACGGCACGCGAAGGGTCCGGCACCGTCACGGTCGAGGTCGAAGCCGGCTACGATTTGCTCGAGGTCATGGACACCATCAAGGGACGCGTCGACTCCATCGCCACGTTCCCGGCCGAAACCGAGCGGCCCAGGTACGAGCGAGCCACCTGGAGTCAGAATGTGATTTGGGTATCGGTGTTCGGTTCGGTGCCCGAACGCACGCTCAAGGAAGCCGCCCGGCAGATGCGCGACGACATCACCGCTCTGCCCTCCATTACCCGGGCCGAGCTGACCGGAGCGCGGCCGTACGAAATCGGCATCGAGGTGCGCGAGGAAACCCTGCGCGCCTACAATCTGACCCTCGGCGAGGTGGCCCAGGCGATCAGACGGTCTTCGCTCGATCTGCCCGGGGGGCGCATTCAGACCTCGGGCGGCGATGTGCTGGTGCGAACGGTTGGCCAGGCTTACGTGGCCGCAGACTTCGAGGACATCGTGGTTCGCACCAACCCCGATGGCAGCCGGATCCAGGTGCGCGACATCGCCAACATCCGCGATGGTTTCGTCGAACGCGATTTTTACTCCCGCCATAACGGTCAGCCGGCCATCGGGATCCGGGTGTTGAGCGTGGGCGACCAGGATGCCCTGGCGGTCTCCCGCGAGGTTCGTGAATATATCGATCGGGCGCAAGAAAATCTGCCAACCGGTATCAGCATCGATTACTGGGCCGACATGTCGTTCATGCTCGCCGGCCGCATCGAAATGATGGGCAAGAACCTGGCGGCCGGGGCCTTGCTGGTGTTCCTGATCCTGACCCTGTTTCTGCGATTGAAGCTGGCCTTCTGGGTCATGGTGGGCCTGCTGGTGGCCTTTATGGGCACCCTGTGGATGCTGCCGCTGGTCGGGGTCACGATCAACATGATCAGCCTGTTCGGTTTTCTGGTGGTTCTCGGAATCGTGGTCGACGACGCCATCGTCATGGGCGAATCGGCCTACACCGAGATCCGGGCCAAGGGACACTCCGTTGACAACGTGGTCAACGGTGTCTACAAGGTCGCGGTTCCAGCCACGTTCGGCGTATTGACCACAATCGCCGCGTTTGCGCCCATCCTGCTGGTCTCGGGCGTCCAGGGACAGTTTTTCGCCGCCATCGGCTGGGTGGTGGTGCTGTGCCTGATGATGTCGCTGGTCGAGTCCAAGCTGATCTTGCCGGCCCACTTGGCCCACATGAAAGTCCGCCAATATGAGGCCGATACCAGCAATCGGTTGATCCGCTTCCAGCGCGGATTCTCCGAGGGACTGTACAAGCTGGTCGACAATATCTACCTGCCATCGCTGAAAGTCCTGCTGCGCAACCGATACCTGGCGCTGGCTGCCTTTGTTTCCGTTCTGATCCTGTCGTTTGGGCTGATCGTCGGCGGGATGGTGCGAGTGGTGTTCTTTCCCGATCTGGCCAGCGACTTCATGCAGGTTGACCTGGAGATGAACGAAGGCACGCCGGCCGAAGCCACCCACCTGAACCTTGAGCTGCTGGCCGAAGCGCTGGCGGCGGCGGAGACCCGCATTCAAACCGAGCGCGAATTCTCGGAGCCGGTAGTGCGAACCGTGTTCTCCTGGTCCGGATCGGACACCACCGGCGGCATGCTGGTCGAGCTGACCCGCGACGTGGAAAACCGGGTCAGCACGCGCGAGCTCGAGCGCGTCTGGCGCGAAGAAGTCGGTGAAATCCCCGGCGTGCGCGCCCTTCGCATCGGCGGCAGCGGCGGTCCCGGCGGCGACGGGCCGGACCTGAGCTTTCAGCTGGTCGGAAGCGACCTCGGCCAGTTGCAATCAGCGGCGGCCGCGCTGGAGGCCCAGATCCGCAGCTATAACGGCACCTACGACATTCGCAATTCATTCGACGGCGGGACCCGCGAACTGCAGTTGGAAATTCGCCCGGAGGCCGAAAGCCTGGGGCTGAGCCAACAGGATCTGGCCCGCCAGGTTCGCCAGGCCTTTTTCGGCGAGGAGGTCCAGCGCATCCAGCGCGGCCAGGACGACGTGCGGGTCATGGTGCGCTACCCGCGCGAGCAGCGTTCCTCGGAAGGCTACCTGGAAAACATGCGCATTCGGACCCCGGCGGGCGACGCCGTGCCTTTCAACGCCGTCGCCGATGTCACCGTAGGCTCCAGCCCGTCAATGATTCGCCGCTACGATCGCGAGCGCTCGATCAGCGTCTCAGCCCGGGTCGACAAGGATCTGGCCGAGCCAGGCCGGATTTCCAGCGACCTGCGCCAGGTCCACCTGCCCGAGATTCTTTCAGGCTACCCGGATGTGCGTTACCGTCTGGCCGGCTCGACCCGAAGCCGGCAGGAGGTCCAGAGCGACCTGCTCTGGGGCACGGCCTTTGCCCTGTTTCTGATTTATGCCCTGCTGGCGATTCCGCTGAAATCGTACCTGCAGCCGCTGCTGATCATGTCGGTGATTCCGTTCGGAATGATCGGTGCAATCGTCGGCCACTGGATGCTCGGTATGCCGATCTCCATGCTCAGCCTGTTCGGCATCATTGCCCTGTCCGGGGTGGTGGTCAACGACAGCTTGATCCTGGTCGACTTCGTTAACCGCCACCGACGCGCGGGCGAAAGCCGCATCCACGCGGCCATCAAGGCAGCCAGGGCGCGCTTCCGTGCCATTATTCTGACCTCCATGACGACCTTCCTCGGCCTGGCTCCGATCGTATTCTTCGAAACCAGCTTCCAGGCCCAACTCGTCATTCCGATGGCCACATCGCTGGCCTTTGGTATCGTTTTCGCAACCGTGATCACGCTGGGCCTGATTCCGATTCTCTATCTGATCGGCGATGACGCGGTGCGGCTGGTGCAGCGCCTGTCCGGGCGCGAGCGACATGGCATGGTGGCCGAGGGCTCGACGTAACGCGCGAGGCTCGCAAACGCCTAGAATAGAGGGATGTCTGAACGAAGCGCTTTGGCCGGTCAAACCGTCTCGCTGGTGCTGGGGTCCGGCGGCGCCCGCGGCCTGGCCCACATCGGCGTTATCCGCGCCCTGGAAGATGCCGGGGCTCGGATCGAGGCCATCGCCGGCAGCAGCATGGGCGCGCTGGTGGGAGGCATTCATGCCGCCGGCCAGCTCCAGGCTTACGAAGAATGGGTCTGCGGGCTCAAACAGTCCGACGTACTGTCACTGGTCGACTGGAGCTTTGCCGGCGGCGGTCTGATCAAGGGCCGCAAGATCATCGGCAAGCTTGAAGAACTGGTCGGGGATCTCGACATCCGGGACCTCAAGATCGACTTTACCGCGGTCGCCGTTGATATCGAGCAGGGACGGGAAGTCTGGCTGGACCGAGGGCCGCTGTTCGATGCCATTCGCGCTTCGATTGCGATTCCGGGCATTTTCACTCCGCACCGCTATCGCAACCGCACGCTGGTCGACGGGGGTCTGCTCAATCCGATACCCGTCGCGCCGACGCTGCGCTGCATGACCGACCTGACCGTGGTCGCCGACGTCAACGGGCCCTCAGCACCCGAACTTGATGAAAAGGCGAAAGCCGCAGAGCGGGAATCCGGTGAAGGCGGCGTTTGGGACAAACTGAAGGACTTTGTCGACAATTTCTCCAACGACAAGGAGCCCAGCGAGACCCAGCCGGGACTGTTTGCGGTGATGCTGCGTTCACTAGACACCATGGAGGCGGCGCTGACACGGCAGCATCTGGCCATTTTTCAGCCGGACCTGGTGGTCCGGATTCCCAAGAACGCTTGCATGGTCCACGAGTTTTATCGCGCGCGCGAGGTCATCGACCTCGGATGCCGACTGACCCGCACTGCCATCAAGAACAAGGACAAGGGATACTCCGATGCAGGATGACGACATCGACGAAGTCAACCAGGATCTATTCGACGAAGCCGCCGACGCAGTCGTCGTGCTGGGCAACGAACTGGCCGACGCCAACCCGGATGCCGACCCCTGGGCGCTGGCCGACGGCCTGATCGCCGGTGCCGTGCACTACTGGCTCTACGCCCACCAACCCCAGGATACGCCCAACGAAGACGACATGATGAGTGCGAGCGAACGCATCGAGGAACTGGCGCGCCAGGTCATGCAGTCGGCCGAGGAAAGCGAGTACTTGCACTCCCCACGCGACCGCGACGTGGGCAACGCCTGACCCGAGGCATTAACTCCCTGATCGAGCAACGGCTCAAGCCCTTAAACAACCGTGGCCCGGCTGAAGGAAGAAAGCTTTTCCTTTGAAAACCCTGTGGCTGGATCACGCCGTTTGGATTGACTTGGCCACATTTGGATATTTTTCCGGACTCCGGATGATCGTCTCGCTCAGATCAATGTCAAGCTCGGGCCAATGAAAGTATCCGAGCCTTGGCTCTTCCACGCGTGCAATAGCGCGCACCGGCTGATCCCGAAACCAAGGAAAATCTTCATAAGAGAGAAAATATTCGCGATCTCATACCAGCAGCCACAGACCGACGCCCGAAATATTGGTCACTTCAACCGGCAAAGTGCTCTCTCCATGCTGCGCCGATTTCATCTTGATGCTCCTCAATCAAGCGTTCGATCTGTCGAACCTGCTTGGAACTGTAACCAACCTACCTGGCCAGCTCAAGCTTCGGCTCCACCCAGAACTTTGCTTCCTCGTCAGGAGAAATCACGTGTATATGCTGTCGTGACTCCTCGCGCGAGAAGAAGAAGAAACGGTATCCCTTTGCTCTGAAGACTGTTGGACTCAATATCAGATCAACCCGCCCTCGAAGGCCTTGAGCACGGCGCGGGTGCGGTCGCGCACGCCCATCTTGGACAGGATGTTGGAGACGTGATTCTTGACCGTCCCCTCGGCCACGTTCAGCGCTTTGGCGATTTCCTTGTTGGAATAGCCGCCGGCCATCAGGCGCAGGATTTCCGTCTCCCGCTCGGTCAGAGGGTCTGGCTGGTCGAGGGCGGAAAATCCGGTGTTGAGCTTTTCGAGGCCTTTCAGCAAGCGCTCGGTGACCGCCGGTTTGACGAGCGTTTTGCCGGCCGCAACCGACCGCACGGCCTCAAGAAGGTCTGCCAGGGCGACGTCCTTGAGGAGGTAGCCGCGCGCTCCGGCGCGAATCCCGGCCAGCACCAGCTCCTCGTCATCGAAGGTGGTCAGGATAATGGTCGGTGGCAGCGAATCCATCGCCTGCAGGGCCTGCAGCACGTCCAGCCCGTTCTTTCCGGGCATTCGCATATCCAGCAATAAAACGTCGGGCGCGTGCTCGGGCACCGACTGAATGGCGCTCTCACCATCGTTGGCCTCGGCAATGACTTCAATATCGTCAGACAACTCCAGCAGCGAGCGCACGCCCTGGCGAACCAGGGTCTGGTCATCAACCAGCATCACCCGGATCATGCCGGCTTATCCAACGGCATCCAGGCCCGAAGCTGAAAACCCACTCCCGGGCCGGTCGAGATATCCAGCCGCCCGCCGAGCTCGCGCAGGCGCTCCCGCATGCCGTTCAAACCATTACCGGGCATCAGCTCTGCCGCCCCACGACCATCGTCGCGGGCGCGCAGCGAGATGCCGTCGGGCCCGGATTCGAGCTGAATCCACAGATTGGTCGCGTTGGCGTGCCGAACGGCGTTGGTGATCACTTCCTGGGCACATCTCAGCAGGGTCTGGGCATGGCTGGGATCGGTCTGCGCCAGATGCTCCGGGATATCGAGGTGAATTTCAATTTGGGGCACACCCTCGGCCAGGACTTGCAGCGCTTCGCGCAGGTTGACCAGCCCGTCGCGGCGCAGGTCACCCACGACCTCACGGACATCCGACAGCAGAAGACGCGCCACGGAAGCGGCCTGATCGACGTGCTCTTTGGCCTTGCCGCTGCTGGTGTGGCTGGCGACCTCCAGGTTCAGAGTCAGTGCGGTGAGGTGATGCCCGACCAGATCATGCAGGTCCCGCGAAATCCTCACCCGCTCGGCGATACGGGTGTTCTCGGCCAGCAGCGACTGGGTTGCCAGCAGCTCGGAATTGACCCGGCGAAGGTCGGCCCGCGCCTGCACCTGCTGCAGTGCCAGGAGCGAGGCGATAAATGGAAACAGGGTCAGACCAAGGTTCATCAGGACAAAAATCAGCGCCAGCAGAAAGGTACCGTCGGGGGTAAAGATCACCCAGGCCCCGAATACCAGCGCCAGCGTCCCGACCCAGGCCATGCCCGGTAGAGCCGGCAGCATCCACGGCAGCAGCGCCGCGACCACCATGGCGAGCAGGCTGCCGATGCCGGAGCGGGTGAAATAATTGACCGCAAACGCCGAAACCGACATCACCGCCAGCAGCGCGACCCGCAGCCAGAACGCCGAACGCCGCTGCAGGCGCACGGCCGGGTGGATGAAGGCCAGCAGAAACAGCGCCGCTCCAGACCACCATCCGATCATTGAACCGGCCGAAGGAGGCTCGGCGGCCACCAGCGGCAAGATCAGAAGCGGCACCGCAGCCAGCAGCCAGACCAGAAAGCCCATGTACCGCAACCAGTCCACGGGCTGTAGCTCACCAAGTCGGGACAGGGACTGAAGCAGACGGTCAATCATGGGTTTATTCTAATCCGGTTCGCCGTCCAGGCCATGGGGCAGACGTCATTGATCGACGAAACGAAAACACCCGCAGTGAGCCGCCTGCTTGAGCTTGGTCCGCACACAATGGGCAAGCTCCTCAATCAGTTTGGCCTGCGACTTGAGTGGATCGGGTGCAATAACCCCATTCCCGGCAGCTTCTGGGGCGATGAAGAAGCCGGGCTGATCCAGAACCGGCTTTACGCCAGAGACGACACGCCCATCCATTCCATTTTGCACGAGGCCTGCCACTGGCTTTGCATGGACGAGGCGCGCCGCCAGGGCTTGCACACCAACGCCGGTGGCGATTACGACGAAGAAAACGCGGTCTGCTATCTGCAGATCCTCCTCGCCGACCAGCTGCCGGGCTACGGCCGCGATCGCTGCATGGCGGATATGGATGCCTGGGGCTACAGTTTTCGACTGGGCTCGGCGCGGGCGTGGTTCGAACAGGACGCCGAAGATGCCCGCACCTGGCTAGTAGAGCGACGGATTATCAGTGCCGAGGGCCGCTATCTGCGTTAGAGGAAGCCGGCACTGGGGAGCTCGAAAGCAAAAAAAAACCGCCGGAGGGTATCCGGCGGTTTTTTTACTCAGGTCGACCGAAGCCGACCTTCGCAGGTGGGTTTTACGTCCTGAAGAAACGGATGCTGAAGCCACCGACCAGCAGCATCAGCAGCGCGAACAGCGCGATGCTCCAGTTGCTCATGGTCGGGACTGCCAGCGGCTCAAGGCCAGAGCAGGTGAAGGTGTATTCCACATCACCATTGTCCGGATCATTCGTGTCGCAAGACAGGGTAGCCGAGTACGTGTCCAGATCGGGCAAGCTGCAGGAAACGTTGAACGACCCCGTCTCATCGCCCTCAATGTTCAGAGATAGTGGATCGAACGTGAACACGTTGCCAGGATCGGCTGTTTCGGTACATTCGAAGGTCATGTCACCGTTGCCGTCGTTAAAGACGGTCACGTCAAGCGAAAGCTCACCCTCAGCTCCGGCGAAGCCCAGATCCACATCGCCCGGCGCCGGATCAGAAGAGAAAATCGCCCGCGTCACGCCTTCACCGGTCAGACTGGCGGATACCGAGACCGGCGAGTCGTTAATAGTGTCGGTGCCTTCAACCACCAAAGTAGCGCCAGTCGGGCCGTCCACAGTCGGAGCAAATGTAACTTCCACAGTACAAGAGGAACCCTGCGCCAGTACAGTTAGAGCCTGACAGTCCCCGCCCGTCACCTCAAAGGTTTGGGGGAGACCCAGCATCATTACGCCAAAGCCGACAGTGTTGAGGGTCACCGTCGATCCGGGCTGACCAGAGCTTTCCACGGTGAAGGTCGTCGTGGCTGTTTCCACTCCCGTCAAAAGTTCTCCGAAGTCAAAGGCAGTCGGGTCGATGCTCAAGGCACCTGCCGGCCCATCTTCTCCCGTGCCCGAAAGCGGGAAGGTACCCGGACCGGCAGACGTCGATATTGCCAGGGTGTCGGAAAAGGCTGTCGAGTCGCCGGCAGAGGGGGTGAAAGCAACTTCCACCGTGCAGCATTGCCCGGGGGGCAGCTCACGTCCATCACAATCTGAATCGTCAACCACGAACTCGGCAGTGGGTGCGGATGCGGAGATCGCGCTGATAACGCTTCCAGTTTCACCTTCTGGACCGTTACAGATATCCACGGAGTCGACGACTGTCTGCCCGTTTTCTACACCGCCAAACGCCAACTCGGTGGTTGAAACCGGGTCAAAGACAAGCGAAGGCTGCGGTCCCGAAACAATCGTGACGGAGCCATTGGTTAAAGCGACGTTGGAACCCTGAGGAACGACGCTCGCAACAGTCAGCTCAAGATCCGACGAGTCATCAACCGCAGCGGTCGCGTCGATATCAAATGTAATGATACCGTTGGCCGATACAAGCTCGGTACCCGGGAAGTTGGAGATCGTGATCCTGATGGTCGTCGGATTGATCAACTGGCAGGATGGCGGCACCTGGGCCGTGACTGACTCGAAGCAACCATCGACGATAGCCCCGGTTACCTGGGGGCTGATGAGCGTGTTGTCGAAGACGACATCCACACCGATTCCCTGA
This sequence comes from Wenzhouxiangella sp., assembly GCA_036353315.1. Taxonomy (GTDB): domain Bacteria; phylum Pseudomonadota; class Gammaproteobacteria; order Xanthomonadales; family Wenzhouxiangellaceae; genus Wenzhouxiangella. The sequence continues at coordinate 22,470 of JAZBOC010000056.1, forward strand.
ACGCCGCCGCCCGCCTGGAAGCTCCAAGGCACAACCACCTCAGTATTTCCAATTTGAGCATTGACGTTTTCAAAGCTCCACGACTGGGCCAGAACACTCTGGGCAAAGAGCAACTGCGCAGCGACGAATGTAAAGCCGAGTATCTGCTTTGTAACTTTCATAGAATTCACCATTTTTTTGATCTCACTACCGATTCGCGTCTTGAGAATTGAAAAGTCGATTTGTTAGCTATTATCAGCGCAGTCGTTTTGTCCGCTGGCAAACGCATCGTAAACATCAAAGAAGTCCTGAAGGTCCACAGATCCGTCCTCGTTGTAGTCAGGTTGACCGCCAGCCAGAAGATTTGAGCCAGACGTGAATTCATCATATATAGAAAATGCGTCGGGCAATCCAAGATTGGTTCCATCGCCGGTTAGACCTCGGCAAAGTCTTCCTGGCCGAGAAACCCGGCGTGAATCGAAATCGTCAAAGTAGGCGACGCCTGAACCTACGCCACCGTCGATATCACCCAGTCGAACACTGGCTACATTGGTCGTTAGATCGGTGGCAGCCGAGATGTCTGCGGCTCCGTTGATTGAAGCACTCAGCGTGGTGCCGTCGTAAGCAACTTCAACGCTATTCCAGCCAGCCTGAGCAGCACCCGAAACGTCTGGAGCTCCGTCCCCGTCGGTATCCAGTCCGATAGACAGCGTGTCGGAGTACAGCACTGCAAACAATGCGGCGTTAGTCCCGTCATAGGCCTCGAACAGCGGCACATTGGTGCCGGCCACGTCAGTCAGGTAAACGTAAAAACGGGCGATGTAGTTTGCTTCATCCAAGGCACCGCCCTGGTCATTCTCGACCCACTCTGCGTCTGCACCAAAGGTGACTTTCAAAGAGCAGGGGCCAGCGTAGCGCTTGAAATTCGGCGGTGAACCAACCGAGCCGGTTGCGTCGCTATCGCCATTGACAACAGCTCCGCTTACTGCATCCCAGTTGAGGACCGTGCATGTCTGGGCGTGAATTGAGGTTGAGACTGCAGTCAGCGCAAAGCAGGCCAGGGCCGCTCCAAGAATTCGCCTGCTGTTTCCGAAAATCTTGCTCATGAAACGATTCCTCTCGTTATTCGCCTAAATTGAACTCAGTGCCACGGGAAACCAGGCGCCTACGCCATGACTTGCCGTAGTGTAGGTCAACAGGAACGCGGTCGCAAGCGTCCTTTTCTTGGCGCTCCACGGTCCAATCGATCCTGTTTTTGTCGTTCTCAACCTGTATAAACGCAAAGCGGCCTGGAATCGGGTCAAGTTTTTTCGATTTTTTTAGCCTAGTGGGGGAGAGGGATTGACTGCGCGCCTAACGGCGCTTGCCCTTCGGGTGCGGCTTCGCCGCATCGTCCTCGCTGCGCTCGGGTCGAACCTAGGGGTTCGATCCCGATCCCCGAGTCAGAAATGATACGGCCCGCGCAAGGCGGGCCGTATCATTTCTGGCTGGGGGAGAGGGATTCGAACCCCCGCTGACGGAGTCAGAGTCCGTAGTCCTACCACTAGACGATCCCCCAAAGGGAAGCGGTTATTTTGCCGCCCAAACTTAAGCGGCGATTTCCAACTGGCATTTGCTGTGGACAAAGCTTGGATCCAGATCAATCCCGCCTGGCCACTCAATCGTTCCAAAAGCGACTCTCACCTGGCGGAAACGGGCCGAATCCTGTAGCGCCTGGAAGACGCCAAAATCCAGAAAAGGCGTCATGTCCAAAATGCCGCGATCGCCGTTCTCAAACTCCACAAGCAGTCGATGGTCCGATTCGGCTGTGGCAGCGGTGATTTTCGGCGTCATCAGAACCTCACTTTAACGGATCGATCTGGAACGGAGGCTCACCGTTCATCAACAGCTTCCAGTTCGCCAGCAGGGCGTCACGATGTAGTTCCGCCCACGCCAGCACCAGCTTTCGCTGGCGGGACGGTAGCTGGCCGTCCCTTATTTCGCAATCCTCAATGCTGACGGTTGCGTGATGGTCTCCATAATACACATGGAAATGCGGAGGCGGGTGCTCCTTCGGCGCCTAATACATCCGAACAATGATGCCGTAGAACATGGAGATCGTTGGCATCTCCGCCTCTCAGCCCGGCATTCCGGGCGGTCTCTATTAACGCTTTGAGTACTGGGTGGCCTTGCGGGCCTTGTGCAAGCCGATCTTCTTGCGTTCCACGGCGCGTGCGTCGCGGGTCACGAAACCGGCCTTGCGCAGCGGTGAGCGCAGGGCTTCATCGTATTCCATCAAGGCACGAGCCAGGCCTAAGCGGATGGCACCGGCCTGGCCGGTGGTACCGCCGCCCTTGACGGTGACGTTGACGTCGAAGGTCTCGGTCATGTCGACCAGCTGCAGGGGCTGGCGGACGATCATCTGGGCGGTCTTGCGGCCGAAGAATTCATCCAGCGGCTTGCGATTGACGGTGATCTGCCCTGAGCCGCGGCGCACGAAAACGCGGGCGGTCGAGGTTTTGCGGCGGCCGGTGCCGTAATACTGTTCAGTTGCCATGGTCTGTCCTGGTGATTCTTCGTCGATTACAGTTCCAGCGGCTGCGGCTGCTGGGCTGTGTGCGGATGTTCGCCGCCGGCGTAAATTTTCAGCTTGCTCAGCATGGAGCGGCCCAGCGGGCCTTTCGGCATCATGCCCTTGACCGCCTGCTGAATAACCCGGTCCGGGTGGCTGGCGAGCAGCTTTTCCAGATTGGTCGACTTCAGGTTGCCGATGTAGCCGGTGTGGCGGTAATACATCTTGTCGGCCAGCTTGTTGCCGGTCACGTGGACCTTCTCGGCGTTGACCACAACGATGTAATCACCCGTGTCCATGTGCGGCGTGTACTCGGGCTTGTGCTTGCCCCGCAGGCGACGGGCGATCTCCGTGGCCAGCCGGCCCAACGTCTTGCCGTCGGCGTCGATCAGATGCCACTGCCGGCGGATGTCCTGCGGTTTGGCGGAATAGGTTTTCATGCGGATTCAGGCTCGCTGTTCAAAGTGCTGCGCGAAAGAGCGGGAATTTTACCGGAAGTGAACCAGCAAAGCAACCACGACGGCGGCAGGAACCCAATGAGGCGGAGTCAGCCCGGCACGGGCAGCATCAATCGCTGCACCGGCTCGCCGCCCACCAGATGAGACGCAATGATCTCATCGAGATCATCTTCATCGACGTAGGTGTACCAGATTCCCTCCGGATAAACCACGAGCACCGGCCCTTCCTCGCAACGGTCGAGGCAGCCGGCGGTGTTGGCGCGGATCCCGCCGGGCCCGGTCAGACCCAGTTCTTTCAGGCGTTTTTTGACGTAACCACGCAAGTGCGGCGAGTCACACTGGGCACACGACGGGCGCTCGGCACCGTCCGGACGCAGGTTGGTACAGAAAAACAGATGGTGGCGGTAATAGCCCATCAGTCCCGGGCAGCACCGAAATTGTAGGCCACGGTCAGCGTCGTCAGGGTGTCGGTTTTTTCGCTTCCCGGCTCCACATCCGTGTTGTGCCTGACCGTCACGCCGGAACCCAGCGATATGCGCGAATTGATCGATACGGTCAGCGCCAGGGCATTTTCGGCAAAGGTGTTGTTGCTGCCAGACTCAACCAGCAGGCGGTTGGTCAGCCGGGTGGAGTCGGAGATCACCCATTCGTAACTGGCGCGGGCGCGCAGGATGGCCTGATTCTCGGTCTCGCCGGTGGCTCGAATTTCACTGAACTGATAACCCGGACCGGCTTCGAGGTTGAGAAAGTGGGTCTCGCCCGTCAGCACGCGGTAGCCGTAGCTGGCGGCGACCGAGGCCTGGTAGCGAAAGCTGGAGAACTTGTCACGGTCGTAGCGCAGCGAGCCGCCGAAATAGCTGCGGTCGGTGATGCTGTAGTTCAGCGTATTGGCCAGGGTGAAGCGGTTGGCGCTGGTGGTGCCGCTGTCCTTGGCGTAGACCGCGGTCGCTGTGGATTCGTTTTCCCAACGATCCTGGGTCCACAGCATCTCCAGGCGCGCGTTGGCGGCCTCGGATTCGCTGTTGCCGCGATTGACCACCAGGCCCAACTCGCCGGTACCGGAGAATTCCGCCTGCGCCGAGGCGGCCAACAGCAAACAGCCGGCCAACAAGAATTTGCTTCGCATTGATTTAGACTTCCAAAGGACTTGAGGCAATTATACCGGTGAAACCTGATGCGCCAAAACACCTTGTACGATGGATGGCTGACCCGTATCGATACAGCACTTCGGGTTGCGCTCGGACCGCCCCCCGGGGGGACTGCGCCTTCTCCGGCCGCCGACCTGCCTGATACGACCCTGAATGAGTCGCAGCGTCGCCATGCCGCCGGCCTGATGCGAATCAACCATACCGGTGAGGTCTGCGCCCAGGCCCTGTATGCCGGCCAGGCCGCGGCGGCTCGCACTTCGAAAGTGAGAACCGAAATGGAGCAGGCCGCGCGCGAGGAAGAAGACCACCTGGCCTGGTGCGCCGAGCGCCTGAAGGAGCTGGGCAGTCGCCCCAGCCTGCTCAATCCGCTGTGGTACGCCGGTTCGTTCTCCATTGGAGCGGCGGCCGGACTGGCCGGCGACGCGTGGAGCCTGGGGTTCGTCGAAGCGACCGAGCGTCAAGTCGAAGCCCATCTCAACGACCACCTGGATACGCTGCCGTCTGATGACGAGCGCTCCAGGGCCATCGTCGCCCAAATGGCCGAAGATGAAGCGCGCCACGCCGATATGGCCGTCGAACACGGTGCAAGGACCATTCCGGAGCCCGTGCAGAAGCTGATGGCCGTCACAGCTGGCGTCATGAAAGCAATCGTGTATCGAGTCTGAGAGACGGCCCGCAACGGCCCGGTCAACCCCGAATAATCTTCCGCCGGATTTCGCCCGAGACCATATCGATGATCAACACGACGATGATCGTCAACAACAGAACGGCCGCGGCCTTCTCGAAGTGACGGTAGCGCAGGGTATTGAGCAGTACGCCCCCGACCCCGCCGGCGCCGACCACGCCCAGAACGGCTGAGGCGCGGATGTTGAGCTCGAAACGAAACAGCCAGTGGGCGACGATTTCGGGCAGCACCTGGGGCACGACGGCATAACGCAGGGCCAGGATGCGCGATCCGCCGGAGGCTTCGACCGCCTCCACCGGGCCGAAGTCGATCGACTCAACCACTTCAGCACCCAGCTTGGTCAACATGCCGACCGATGAAATCCCGATCGCCAGCGCGCCGGCAAAGGCACCCAGGCCCACAATGGGAACGAAGTAGATCGCCAGCAGGATTTCGGGAAAGGCGCGCGCGGTGGCCGAGATCAGCTTGACCAGACGAGCCATGCGCGGAAACAGGGTGCGCGCGCCGAACAAGGCCAGCGGCAGCGACAGGATGGCGGCGATGATGGTGCCGATCCACGCGATCTGGATGGACTCCATGATCGCCGGAAGCACCGCTTCCCAGCCGTAGGCCATGTCGGCCGGGTAGAAGAACGACAGCACGCGCGCGACCTGGGCCGGCACCTGCAGCATGCGCCCCGGCGAGAACTCAATGGCAATCAGCGACCAAAGCAACAGCGCAGCGATGATGAAGGTCGCCCAGGTCGCCCATCCGATGCGCTTTTGCGGCTGCAGCAGGCCCGTTTGAGCATTCATTCCAGGCGCCTCCGGATCGACTCCGAGATCTGCTCGATAATCAGCACCGCCACAAGCACGGCCAGGATGATCATGCTGACCCGCTCGTATTCGAAGTTGGCCCGCTGCACCTCCAGGATCATGCCGATGCCGCCGGCTCCGACCAGGCCCAGCACCATGGACGAGCGAACGTTGAGCTCAAAGGCATACAAGGCGTAGGAGACATAGTGCTGCAGGCCCTGCGGTATAGCGCCGAACTGAACCATCTGCAGCCAGGTGCCGCCGCAGGCGCGAACTGCCTCAGGCATGCCCATATCGATGGCCTCCAGCGATTCCGACCACAACTTGGAGATCACCGCGATGGTAAACACCGACAAGGCCAGCGCCCCGGCCACCGGTCCGAAACCCACCGCCGTGGCAAACAGCATGGCCCAGAACAGATCGGGCAGCGTGCGCAGGATGTTCATGAAGTTGCGATCGACAAACCAGGTCACCCGACCCAGGGTCAGGTTGCGCGCGGCCAGCACCGCGACCGGAATGGCCAGGATACCGCCGACCACGGTACCGATGATGGCAATGTTGATCGTCTCCATGAACGGCTCATACAGCCGCGGCAGAAAGGCGAAATCGGGCGGCCAGGACTCCTGCAGCAGACGTGAGCCACCGGCCAGGTTGCACAAAAGTTCGGTCAATGAGAAACCGATGCCGTGCGCCGACCACCACGTCATGGCCACAAGAAATGCAATCGTGCCGCCCCAGGCCAGCCAGTTGCGCGGCGGTTTTGCGGGAACGGCGGTCATCAATCGACCACGTCCTCGTCAAGCACGTCGTCCTCGGTGAAATCACGCCCGTAGATGTCACGGAAATCGTCATCGGTGACGGTCTTGGCTGAACCGTCATAGACCAACTCCCCAAAGCGCAGACCGATGATGCGCTGGCCATACTTGCGCGCCAGGTCGAGAAAGTGCAGGTTGACCAGGGTGGTAATGCCCAGCTCTCGGTTGATGCGGACCAGGTCCTGCATGATCTGGTGGGTGGTCACCGGGTCAAGCGAGGCAACCGGCTCGTCGGCCAGGATGATGGCCGGCTCCTGGGCCAGCGCCCGCGCGATACCCACACGCTGCTGCTGACCACCGGACAACTGCGAGGCCTTGACCCAGGCCTTCTCAGTGATCCCAACCCGCTCCAGCGCCTTCATGGCGACCTCTTTGTCGTGGGCCGGCCAGAGGTTGAGCATCGCCCGCCAGCCCGGCACGTGGGCCAGCCGGCCGATCAGCACGTTCGACATCACGGTCAGGCGCTTGACCAGGCGGAAATCCTGGAAGATCATGCCCACCCGCTTGCGCAACAGCCTGAGCTCCCGACCGTCCTTTTGCGGAACGGTCTGACCATCAACCTCCACAGTGCCCGAGGTCATCTTGTTCAGCCCGTTGATGGCCCGCAGCAGGGTGGACTTGCCGGCCCCGGATGAGCCTACGATGACCACGAATTCGCCCGGCTGAATCTCCAGGTTCAGATCCTTCATCCCCACCGTGCCGTTGGGATAGACGATATTGGCCTCGCTGAAGCGAATCGAACCCTGATCGCTGTTGTTGTTCATCCGGTATCCAGTTCGTAAAACAGACAGACGCTAGTTGCGCATCAATTCGTAGGCGTCTCGCACCGGATCGTAGATGCCTTCCGGTGTTTCGACAAAGCCATCGATCTCGTAGAGCACCCAGAGCACTTTCTCGTCGTCAGGCAGGTCAGCCTGGGACTCGGCGAGATCAAAGAAGGCATCGATGATCGCCTGGCGCAAGTCCGGCGGCAGGCCGGGTCGAACCTGAACGCCATCGTTGGGGAGCATTGGCGCAAAGTCGAAAACAATCACTTTTTCGCCGATATCGGGATACTGCCCGCAGATCATGTTGCGGGCATCGTCGTAGCTCACGCCGAATCGGGTGTCGCCACCGTAAACGGCCAGCACGGCCGCATCATGGCCGCCGACGAACAGGCTGTTGAGATCACGCTGATGATCGATGCCGAGTTCACGCAGCTGAACGGCAGGAAAGAGAAAACCCGACGTCGAGTTGGGATCGACAAAGGCCACGGATTCGCCGCGCATCGACTCGAGGCTACCTTGACACTGGGCAAAGCGCCGCACGATGTTTTCGCGCCCGGTCACGCGCGCCTCGCAGATCCGCTCGACGTATTCAATCTCGGTCTCACACACCGAGGGATCATTGGTAAACCACTGCGAGCGATAACCCGTCTCACCCTTGCGCACCGAAACCAGGATGGACTCGATGTCATAGCGACGTTGACCGAGCATGGCTGCGAACGGCGGCAGCATGCCGATGTCGGCCCGCCCCGAACCCAGCGCTTCAACCAGACCCGTGTAATCCTGAGGGACGAACGAGCGCACCGGAACCCCCAGAACCTCTTCGAGATGCTCTGTCAGCGGTTCGAGGTTGTCGACCAGGGCCTCGGCCTCAAGCGCCGGCACCAGGCCCAGCACCAGTTCCTTCGGCCAGCCGCGCTCATCGACCTGCTCTTCGGGGCAGCAGGCGGTCAGCACCAGAGCCAGAATGGGGAGGAGAATGCGCTTCACAGGGCGCATGCTAGCGGATTTCCCGGCCGTCCGTGTAACGGTCGCATGACAGACTGCGTTCCTACAGAATGTCGCGGTAATGGCGCCAGTGACCGGCCGCTCGGTAACCGGCCTGGCGCAGGCCCTGGGCGAGTGCGGTCGCCAGATTGGCCGCCTGTTCAAGACCGAGGGCGGCAGCCAGGATTCGCCCGGCGCTCTCCGGCTCGGCGATCAGCTGATCGGTCTCCAGCTCAATGATCGTCAGGGGCAGGCAAGTCTTGAGGTGCTGGTAGAGATTCTCCTCGGACTGCCAGCTCTCGACCATGCGCTCAATGTCGCGGCAGCCGGCCAGGCGCCAGTGCAAGCGGAGCGCCGACTCCGAGGCTTTCGGCCAGACGATGCGCGCGCCGGGAAAGACGCGGGCGATCGCCGGCAGCGCTGCCGCCTCGGGCAGACCGGTTTCCAGCGGCCCGGCCGGGGACTCTGCCACGCCGAGCAGGTAGCGCTTGCGCATCCGTCGAATGTCACTCTCGGACAGGTCGTCCAGCCGCTCAGGGCTTGCCGGCAGCCCCAGTAAATCCCGACGCCGCATGAGCTCAGCCGGTGGCAGCACTCGGAATTCGTCCATCCCCGCCAAGGCCGGCAGCAAGGCCTCGCGCCCGCTGCCCGGCCAGCCGGCCACGAACAGCGGTGCCCGGCGGCCGTCGTCGACGGGCTGGTCGCCGTGCGGCCAGGATTTCAGATCTGCCCAGGCGTCTCGAAGGCTCCCTGGACTGACCTGTTCAAGCTCGCCGACCATGAACGGCTCACGCCAGCCACCCTGGCCAAGGTGGCGGGCTGCCGCCTCGAACGCTCCGGACTCGTCCAGCACCCGACCGAGCAGATTGTGAGTGACCGCGCGCTCGCCCTCGGCCAGCGCATCCCGGTCGAGCAAGGTTTCCAGCAGCTTGCGCGCCGTCGCAGTCTCTCCACCAGCATGTTCGAGCTGGGCGATCATGCGCAGCGTTGCCGGGGGCAGGGTCGGCTCTTCAAGCAGCGGCGTCAGAACCTCCAGGGCCGGCGCCATGCCCCCACTGCGCAAATGCAGGTCGGCGGCCAGGCGCCGAGCATCGTGACGCAGCTCGGCCTGCTCGCTGGCAAACAGTTCAGCCAGCTGTTCCTGCGCCGTGTCCATTTGACCGCTGACCGCGGCCAGTCGGGCCTTTGTCAGGGCGTGGCGCGGCAAGGCAGCGTCAGTGCGCTGAAGAACGTCGGCGCTGGCCTGCAGCTGACCGGCATCCATCAGCACTTCGGCCAGTTCCAGCCCCTCGGGCGCGGACGTATCGAGGCGATGCTGCAAAGCCAGGGCAATCTCGGCTGCCGGTACAAGTCGGCCGGCTCGATAGAGTTCCCGCATTCGCGACAGCAGCGATTCCGGCGTGTTGGCATCATCACCGTCGGACTGGCGCACACGCTGCAGCTGCTCCAGCGCGGCGCGCAGTTGCTCATGCTCCGGCTGCTGCTCAAGCGCATTGCGCAGGCACTGCTCGGCGAAATCCATATGCCCCTGAGCCTGGAAAACCTGGGCCATGGTGACCTGACTGAAAGCATCGGCCGGACGCAGCCGGATCGCCCGGCTGGCGTGCTCGTGGGCCGCATCGATGTCCCCCTGGCGGAGCAGCAAGGCGGCCAGCCCGGCATGGGCGGGGACGTAGTCTTGGTCGGCGCGCAGTGCAATGCGCAGGGTCTCGATCGCTTCGTCGAGCTTGCCGGCTCGCTGGGCCACGCGCGCCAGCAGTGTCCGCGCCGCGGCATGGTTAGGGTCCCGGGCCACGCACTCCTCGAGCACCCGCTGTCCGCGTTCGTCGTCGCCAGCCGCCAGCAGCAGGCGACCGAGATGGTAGCCGGCGGCAGGATGCTCAGGATCTTTTTCCAGCGCTTTCTCCATCCAGGCACGAGCGCCGTCTGCTCGCCCGGAGGCCTCGTCGCAAAGACCCATCAGCATCCTCAGGTCCGGGCTGTCAGGGGCTTCAGCCAAGGCTTCGCGGCAGGCCGCAGCGGCATCGTTGTAGCGGCCCTCCTGCAGCAGGGTCCGGATGGCGCGCATCAGGTTTTCAGGTGTCGACATAGTTCTCCAATCAGTCGTTTTTCGATCCAGCTGTCCATGCCCCAGGTCTCGATGAAGCCGCAGTGGCCACCTCGCTCAAGCACCTCAATGTCCAGCGCATCGAGCTCGGGCAGCGCCTGGAAATCCCGAATCGGAATAATCGGATCATCGGTCGCGGTGATGATCAGCGTCGGCGTGTCCAGACCGACGAGGTAATCCCCGGCCACCGAGTAGCCTTCCAGGTAAGTCTCGAGGTCCGGAAATCCGGTCAGATTTTCGATCAACCAGCGCGTCTGCTCGCGCAAGTCCCGGATGCGGAACCACTCGTCGAGCTGATACTTCTCCGGATACAGCGCCTGCTTGATCTTGAGCGAGCGCCGCCACTTGAGCACGAAGTAGTAATGATAGACGGCCAGGCCCTGCTCGAGGGCGTCGAGCACGTGACGGGGCCGGATCACGGGACTGACGGCGATTGCGCGGGTCAGCTCGAAACCATGTTGGGGGGCAAATCGGGCGATCCTGAGGGTGAAGTTTCCGCCTAACGAAAACCCGATCAGAAACACCGGTCGCTCAGCATAGGCCTGGCGAAGCTGACCGACGGCGTCAAGCATTTCGGTCAGCAGGCAGGAGTGAAACAGACCATCGTTGAGGTAATGAGAGCCGCCGTGATCGCGGAAATTGAGTCGAAAAGTATCGAATCCGGCTGCATCCAGCGCGACCGCCGTGTCAAGCATGTAGTTTGAATCGACGCTGCCCTCCCAGCCGTGCAGCAGGATCACCAGCGCATCCCGACGACCTGCCTCTGCCCCCTCTGATTCGTTCCGATAGCCAAGCAGGCGGGTCCCGTCAGCGGTCCGAAGCACTTCTGGCTCGCTGCGGGTCAGAAACTCGCGCGCCCGGCGGCGCACGGCAAGCTTGCGCCAGGGCCCGGAGGTCATCAGCGACTGAACGTGGGCATTGGCCAGCCACCCCGTCGGGGCGAAAGCGGGCCATTCGCTGCCGAGGTCAGGCTTCATAGAACGCTGTGACCGTGTCCTGAGCGCGGCGCGCCAGTGCATCGCGGCCGATATGCCAGTCCGTCATGGGCTGGCCAATGGTGACCTGAACCTCCAGCCCCGGCTGAGCCAGCAGTCTCAGTCCGCTGCTGAGCAGAGTGTCGCCCAGACCGAGGACCACTCTTTCGTGCTGATCACCATCGCTCCAGTAGCGAATAGCCAGCGGCACGACCGGCGCGCTGGCGCGGATCGCGCTGCCGAACAGGCGGGCATGAAACCGCTTGACCCCACGTTCGGGGTGGATGCCGCCTTCGGGAAACACCCCGATCATCTCGCCGCGCCGGAGCCGGGCGGCCATGCGGCGATTCACTCGCCGGCGCGACTCCTGGCTGCCGCGCTGGATGAAGATGCTGCCGGCGATTTCTGCCAGGCGCCCGAGCAACGGCCAGCTGCGAATTTCGACCTTGGCGACCAGTCCCATCGGCCAAAGCGCGTGCAGCACCGGAATATCAAACCAGGTGATGTGATTGGCGACCACCAGGCAAGGTGGCGGCGGCAGACAACCTGTAACGCGCAGGCGCACGCCGCACACGGCAATGACCCCGCGCATCCAGAGCCGATGGACCTGCATGTGCAGCTTCATGTTGCCGACTGGAAGTTCGCGAATGCCGGGCAGGAATGCCAGCAGACCGATCGGCAGCAAGAGCACCCAGACCAGCAGCAGCGGCAACCGCCACAACAGCGGCCATCCGGTCCAACGCGATCTCACAGGCTGCTCAGTCATGCTCGTCTCGACCTTGTCCGCAGCGCCAGCAGCTGGTGAACTGTGCCTCCAGACGCTCGCCGCAGCGACATTGCCAGGCCCGCCCCACTCCGCTGCGATCCCGCTGGGCCAGCACGCGCTCGGCTTCTGCCCGCGCGCTGCGCGGCACCCACACCGAGGGCCGGGCACCCTCGGCAAAGTAGATTTCGACCGCGGCGGCCCACAGCTCCATGCTTTTCAGCTGGACCGGAATACCTTCAGCCTCGAGCAGTCCACGGATGAAAACGGCTTCCGGCGGATTGTCGGCGGTATGGACGCGGACCCACTTGCTCACGTAATTCAGTGCCAGGCGTGGCGACAATAGGGCGCGAAGCGTAGCATAGGTGCGCTCAGATTCTCCCACTCAAACCGATCAGTACCGTGAGTCATCCCGCCAGCCAAATTACCGTCGCTTCCAGCGGCCGCCGATTTTCGGCCCGTCCAGGCGAAACCGTCTTGAGCGCCGCATTGCGCCACGGCGTTGTCCTCCCTTACAGCTGCAAGAACGGCACCTGCGCCAGCTGCAAGTGCCGCATTGTCGAAGGGAAAGTCGTCTACCCCTACAACCCGCCCAGCGCGCTGGAGTTCAACGACCTCTATGCCGGATTCGGACTCAGCTGCCAGGCGGTGCCGCAAGGCGATCTGGTGATCGAGGCCCGCGAACTCGAACAGGTCGCCGACATCCCGGTGCGCAAGCTCCCGGCCCGGGTCGAGTCGCTGGAGAAGTTCACGCCCGAGATCATGCGGCTGCGCCTGAAGCTGCCGAAAGCGGCCCGCCTGCAGTTTCTGGCCGGGCAGTACATCGACATCATCCAGGCCGACGGCAAGCGCCGGGCTTTCTCGATCGCTTCGGCGCCGTCGGAAACCGATTTCATCGAACTGCACATCAAGCATGTCAGCGGCGGCGGCTTCACCGGCCAGGTGTTCGAGACCATGCAGCCGAAGGATATCCTGCGCTTCGAGGGACCGCTGGGCACTTTCTTTATCCGGCGCGGGTCAAATCGGCCGATGATTCTGATGGGCGGTGGAACCGGATTCGCGCCCTTGAAGTCCATGGTCGAAGAGCTGATTGAAGCGTCCGACCTGCGCCCGGTACAACTGTTCTGGGGAGTCCGTACCGAGTCTGATCTTTACGCATCCAGCTTGATCCAGAGCTGGATCGAGCAGCATCCCGATCTGCGCTTCATTCCCGTTCTGGCCGAGCCGCCGGGTGACTGGAGCGGCGAACGCGGCCTGGTCCACGACACCGTGATTCGAAAGGTTGCCGACCTGGCCGAGCACGATGTCTACATGAGCGGTCCGCCGGCCATGGTCAGCGCCGGACGCGCGGCCTTCCTGGACATCGGCGTGCCCGAAGATCGCCTGTTCTACGACAGCTTCGACTTTGCCCCGGACGTGCCCATCGGCGGCGCCTGATCAGCCCGCAGCCCGGGACAAATTGCCCGGTCACCGCCCGCCAACGGCCCGGGCTCGCTATGCTGGGGTCGGGTCATCGCAAAGGATCGCGACATGTCAGACGTGATCGTTGTCATCGGCGCCGGGGCCATCGGGCAGGCCGTTGCCCGGCGCATCGGCGCAGGCCGTCAGATCATGCTGGCTGATCTTCGGCGCGAAACCGCCGAATCGGTCGCCGGCCTGATGAATGAGGCGGGTTTCGAGGTCCATGCGAGCGTCGTGGACGTCACTTCAAGGGCCTCGGTGGAGGCGCTGGCGCACGAAGCCTCCGGACTTGGCGAGATCAGCGGGCTGATCCATTCGGCCGGTGTTTCGCCGTCCAGCGCCACTCCGGAACTGATTCTGAGGGTCGATCTCTACGGTACGGCGGTCGTGCTTGACGTCTTCGGCAGCGTCATTGCTGCGGGCGGGTGTGGTCTGGTGGTCTCTTCACAGGCCGGTTATCGCCTGCCGGCCTGGCCGCAGGACAAGACCCGGGCGCTGGCCACCACCCCAGCCGATGAACTGCTCGCGCTTCCGATGCTTCAGCCAGAGCAGATCACCGACCCGCTGGTGGCCTACCAGATCGCGAAACGCGGTGCTTCGCTGCGCGCGCAAGCCGAATCGGTGCGCTGGGCAAGGCGCGAGGCGCGCTTGAACGCCATCAGCCCGGGGATCGTCGCCACTCCGCTGGCCAGAAACGAATTGAGCGGCCCTGGCCGTCAGACCTACCAACGCATGATCGACACCTGCGCAGCCGGGCGAACCGGCACGCCCGACGAAATCGCAGGCCTCGGCGCCCTCCTGATGGGGCCGGAAGGACAGTTTATTTCCGGCAGCGATTTTCTGATGGACGGTGGCGTGAGCGCAGCGTATTGGTGGGGCGACCTGACCGAAGCCTACTGAACCTGAAGCACCAACGGTCGCAGTCGATTCAGAAGCGGGCCCGGAAGGCGAAACCCACGAACGGGGCCGGATCGGCATCGTCGCTCTGAATCGTGCGGCCTTCGCTGTCTTCCAGCCGCAGTTTACCGCCCACTTCGAGACCGGCCAGGGCGCTGACGCTGACGCCCGGGCTTGAGCGATAGCTGGCCGCCAGAAACACCGCAACACCTTTTTCCTCACCAACACCGTCAGGCGCCGGTCCGTCCTCATCGAGGCGGAAACGGTAGGTTTCGTAGCGTGCACCTAGCCCGAAAGTCCAGTTTTCGACCGCCGAAGAATTGAGCTGCAGCCCAGGTCCGCGCGTCGCGCCCAGGCCGCTGCCGGTTTCCAGCGACAGCGTTTCGGTGATCTGCCAGTCGATCAGCAGAATCGGAAAGACATTGACGCTGTCTTCGATCTCATCAAACACGCCAATGCCGGGCCCGATGCGCAAGCGATCGCTGACCCGGTAGTTGACACCGGCGATCAAGCCCGCGGTCATGGCATCACCAAAATCTGCACCGCTCTCGGCAGTCCAGCGCAGCGACGGGATCGCGAAGGCGTCAACCCGCTCCCCGAAACCCTTGCGCCAGGAAAGGCTGACGCGATATTCGTGCAACGACCCCCAAGGTTCCAGCCCCCCCAGCCCGGTCGAACCGTCAAAGCGATAATCGTCAGCGGTATAGCCCAAGGACAAACCGATACTGTCCCGGGGACCCGAGGCATAGGCCAGGCCGGCCTCAATGCTGGCTCGGATCACCGAGTAGCTTCCGCCCTCGTCCAGGTCGGCATCGAGCTGATGAACGGCACCGCCTTCGATAAAGGTCGCCCAGGGGCTCTCGGGTGCGCCGTCCGGCTGGGCCAGCGCCAGGGTGGATATCGTCGTCAGGACGACAAGACAGAGCAATCGAATCACAAGCGTTTTCCAGGTCATCAATAATCGGACTGCGAGTATAAACGCCATCCATCACGAACCCCTGCCCACGCGGCCGAATTCGACCGCGCGACGGGACCGGAAATCGCGCTTGAAGCTCGTCAAGACATCAGGCGACTCTGGCCGACCGGTGCGTGGTTTCGGCAGCCGGTACGGCCGGCTGCCACTCCAGGTTTCCGCTGTAGCGCCAGGCCAGCCCACCGTTTTCATCCATGGCAAACAAGTGCAGCCAGCGGTTGTCGAACAACTGTCGGACCAACTCGTGGCGCGCCAGGATTTCACTCATGGCCTCGGTCGGGGCTTCGATACAAACCGTCAGCCTGAGCGGCTCGTGGACATAGTCCTCGCCGTCATGAACCGATTGCCAGGGCAGACCGGCTCGCAGCAGGCCCCCGTTGCCTTCAACAACGCCGACGCCGCCAACCACGTTGTGCAGGAGCTTATTGCCCGACCCGAAGGTCTGCGGGGCCACGGTCGATCCGTAATACTGCAGGCTGATCCAGCTGGCGACCACCACGGGAGCGGTCAGGATGAGCTCAAGCACCGCAAAGCCTCGCTCGCGGTCGGGTCGCCAATCGTAATCGTGCAGGAATGCTCGGCCCTCCAGCCTGCAGCCGCTGGTCCGTTCACGCGGCGCGGCGATAAAAGCCTTGCACCCCGCCAAGCCCCATTCGGGCCGGACTTCGGCCCAGTCGCGGGCGCGATAGGCGACGCGATCGGCACTCTCGGCCCGCGGCAGCCTCAGCGCTCTCTCGCTGCGCGCCAGCTGGCCGGCCGCCGCTAGCCACTGATGGATCTGACCCAGCTCAGGGGGACGACGATCCGGCGGCAAATCATGCTCGTAGGTGGTCACGGTATCGGTGGTGGTGTCGTGCAGCGCACCAATGAACACGGTGTCTGCGGGGACTTCAATGGCGCGCTCCACAAGACCCTGTCGGACCGCCGGATCGTTCAGCAGGCCCGCCAAAAGCCGTGCGTTGACCTCGCCCGAATAGCCCCCGCAGGCCCCGCAATGCAGGCCACTGGCATGCGGGTTGTTGACGACATTGGCGCCGTGGCCGGTCAGCAGGACGATACGACCAAACCCGTCGGTCAGTGACATCGCGCGCAACACGGTTTCGGCCGAATCGATTCGCGTCGCCTCATCCAGGTCCGGTGCAAAGCGGGGTGTAGGATCGTCAGGCACGGGCGTCGGATTGAGTCCCAGCGCATCGCGCAGCAGCTTTGCAATGTAGACCGGACCCATGGCCTCGACAAAGGCAAATGATGAAATAGCCGCCAGCTTGAACCTGCCCCAGGCCCGCCGAGCGCGGGCGGCGTAGCGAGCCATGAGGTCTCGCTCGGCTTGATCTTCAGACCCTGAACACGACGAGACCGTCGAATTGAGCAGCACGGGCAGATGATGCTCTTCAACGTCCGAGGCGAAGCGCCGGTGGCGGGTAAAAATCCCGAAGAAACCGGCAAAGCCCAGCGTTTGGATCTGCGAATCAACCGACTCCAGCGCGCGCCGAAAGACCTCCGAGCGCACGTCGATACAAAAAGCCGCCTGCACAACCGCTCGCCCGCTTTGCTCACCGGCCGGTTGTGGAGAGACCAGCGTCGTTGCCAGTGCTCTTTGCGCGGCTCTTTCCATCGCCTCCTGAAGAATCTCGTCGACGATGTCGTCGGGGGTGGGCTCGACAGGGGCAGCGTGTTCGGAAAGCACCGTCGTCCATTCGTTCTGAAGGACAGCCTGGTATTGATCGTACAAGACCTCTTCCCACAGCAAGCGTATCGCCAGTAAATCAACAAGGGTCCGGTCCGATCCGCCGGCCAGTTCCGCTTGCCAAAGCCACTGCCGGGCCATCTGTGACCAGCCACCCAGCGACAACAACAACTGGTGGAAATAGGTCGCCAGCGCATCGTCGCCGATCCCCAGCTTGCCGACGGCTCTTGCGATGTAGACGACCGACTCGTCCGCCACTCCGGCCACGACCCCCGCGTAGCCTTTGACACCCATGATTTCAGGCGTCAGATCGTGGGTGGCATAGGCGCGATAGGCGGCCCACGCCGAAACATGCTCAGGGGCCGCCCACAGCGCCTGGCCGCGATCGAAATAGCTGCCGGCCCAGGTCCCGAAGACGGCTTCAAACAGGCCCGACCAATCGCTGCCGGACTTTGACGAAGCCAGGTCAGAAAGCGTCGCCAGCGCCTGCTTGGCCGGCCTATCAGCCGATAGAGCGGCGCTCAGGGCGGCAACGTTCCTGGGCTTGCCCTGATGGGGCGATGCTGCCCACGCGGCCGCGAGATCGTCCTCGGTCAGCTGACCTTTCGACAGATGCTGTCGATACCACTGGCGCGGCATGGTCATGGGTGTGCCGCCCACCCGGGCCAATCGGGCTGCTGTTGCCGCCATCGTTTCGCCGACCTGCCCCAGAAACGGGTTGACCGCCACAAATGAGGCCAGCGGCCATACCGGCGGAATCTGGCGGATCGCGCTTTCAATGGCGTTGGCGATGGTCGCCGGCACGGCGCTGCTCAGGGTCATCTGCTCTGCCATGGTGTTGTCCTCTTGACGGTTCATGACGACCGCCGGACGGCCCAATTGCCGACCAGGCGATCAAACACAGCGTTGGCGTAAAGTCCGTTGGCCAGATGAACACGCAGGCCTGCAGCCGCCGGGTGATGGGACCACAGCGGAAACATCGCCTGGGCGACCGCAACGACGCCGAAGCCAAACACCGCCAGCACCAGCAGTGCCCACTCCAGAGGACCAGGCGCCGGCGGCAGCGGCAGGGTGCCGGCCGTCAGCCACTCCGCACCGCCCTGCAGCGCGAAATAGCTGGCTGTCGCGGCAAAAGCGAACAAGAGCACGCGCTGGGTCAGCGCACGCGGCGCGGCGTCGGCCAGGCCCTGCGCCAGCAGATA
>JAZBOC010000057.1:0-5805 GCA_036353315.1 Wenzhouxiangella sp.
GCAAACCAGCGTGCCAGCGGACCGGATCGATCGGGCTCGGACATGCCCAGGACAGGCTCAGCCAGGCAGGTTGGACTGGACGTGATTCTTGATCAGGCCGCGCAGGTCCATCAGGCGGCGGTGGAAGAAGTGCCCCGCGCCTTCCATGATGACCAGATCGGGCGGCTGATCAAGCGCCTCGGCCCATTCGGAAACCGCCTCAGAGGACACCACATCGTCCTCGTCGCCCTGAACCACCAGCCAGGGGCAGTTAGGTGGCAGCAGCGTCTCGAAACCGTAGCGTTCGACAGGCGGGGCGATGGTGATCAGCTGGCGCACGGGCAGGTCGCGTGCCGCTTTCAGGGCCACGAAGGCACCGAAGGAAAATCCGCCCAGCCATAAATCCGTCCCCGGCCGGGTCCGGCGAACCCAGTCGATGACGGTCAGCAAATCCTCGGTCTCGCCCTGGCCGTCGTCGTACTCGCCCTCGCTGTTGCCAACGCCGCGAAAATTGAAGCGAACCGTAGACAGGCCGAGCTCGCGCAGGGAACGGTCCATGATCGTCACGACCTTGTTGCGCAGGGTACCGCCATGCTGCGGATGGGGATGGCATAACACGGCCGTGGCCGGGCGCTCGGTCCCGAATTCCGGCACATCAACCAGGCATTCCAGCGCTCCGGCTGGGCCGGTCAGCAGAAACTCGGTTGTTTCGGTGGGAAATTGCTGCGGATCCAGCATGCTTGATCGACCCCGGTGCTCCTACCCTTCCTGACGAGGGCTGCCATGATAACCGACCGGGCGGACCGGTTTTTCCCGCAGGCTGTCAATCGAGCATGTCGAGCATGTAGGACACAGAGACCTCGATCTGCTCGTCGGTCAGGTCGCGTCGGCCGGCGCGGGGCGGCATCGCACCAATCCCGTTGATGGCGTTGGCCACGAGTTGATCCTTGCCTTTTTCCACCCTGCCGACCCAAGCGCTGGCGACCATCTGCGGTGCGCCGGCTGCGCCAACTTCGTGACACGAGGCGCACGCGCGCTCATAGATCAGACCGCCGTCCAGTGAGCCATCGAAGGCGGCAGCGACTTCGGTCGCGGCGGCCTCAGCCTCGCGCGCCGCCATGGCGGCGGCCCGACCGGTCTCTCCGGCATACACGCCAGCGACCGGCATCAGCCGCTGTTCGCGCCCGGCATCGCGGGCGGCGGATTCTTCACGATCCACGGTACCGTGCAGGCCTCTGGCCAGAAAAATGATCACAACAGCAAACACCGCCAGCGCGACGAGCACCAGGCTGAATCGTTTCAGGAAAATTTGGTCGTCGGCTTCAGACACGTTCGAAGTTCTCGCAGGGGTGCAAAGACCTTCAATTATATCTCAGCACCCGGTGTGGGAACTGTCGAGGCCTCGCTGTGATCCAGACGCTGTAGCGTGGTTCCCAGCATCATGCCGAGCATGCAGCCCAGAACCGGCCCGAGCACCAGCATGGTGCCGACCAGGGCCGGCTGACGGAAGTACCAGGCCACCAGGCCCAGCGACGCGACCGGAAAGGCTGCAACCGGGATAGCGGCCGAGGCGTGGCCCGCCATGGCTGTGGCCAGCGCTCCGCTGGCGGTGGCCGCGCCCAGCCAGATCACCGCCAGCCACGCCGGCGCCATTGATGCCGCCGCTGTGGGCCGGGTAACGGCCCACAGCAGGTGTTCACCGGCACCCATCATCACCAGCAGGGCCAGCAGCGATTCGGTCAGAACGATACTCAAGGTCAGACCGGCGGCAGCTGCGCCCAGCCAGCGCGAGAGGCTGTGCATAGCGTCAACACTCCTGCGGGTTAAGAAACCCACTATAAGCGCTACTTCAGCGCAGGAAAAAGAGTAGCAGGATCAGGCCCAGAATCACCCGGTAGAGCACGAACGGCTGCATCCCGATACGGCGAATAAACACCAGAAAATAGTGGATGCAGGCGTAGGTGCTGACCACGGCCACCGCGAAACCCATCAGCAAGGGCCCAAAGTCGGTCGTTACGCCTTGCCGCGTGACATCGATCAGTCCCAGCAGCCCGGCCGCAGCAATGATCGGAACCGACAGCAAAAAAGAAAAACGCGATGCGGCCTCGCGCGTCATGCCGAGAAACAGTGCCGCCGTGATGGTGATGCCGGAGCGCGAGGTCCCTGGAATCAGCGCCAGCGCTTGCGCCAGACCGATGATGATCGCATCGCGCACCCCCAGGCTGTATTCATCACGCTCTCCCCGATGGCGCCAGTCGGCCCAGCCCAGCGCCAGGCCGAAGCCAATCAGCGCTAACGCCATGATCAGCGGGCTGCGCAGGGCCACCTCGGCCAGATCCTTGAGCAGCAGGCCCAGCAGACCGGCCGGGATGGTTGCGATGATGATCAGCCAGGCCAGCCTGGAATCCGCTGTTTCACCTTGTCCGAGCACCGCGGCGATCCAGTCGCGCCCCATCGCAAGCAACTCGCTACGGAAATAGGCCACCACGGCGACCAGCGAGCCGAAGTGCAAAATGATGTCGAAATCCAGGCCCTGATAGGTCTGACCGGTAAACAGTGAGTAGAGCACCAGGTGGGCCTGGCTGGATACCGGCAGGAACTCGGTCAGGCCCTGCACCAGGGCAATCAGGGCGGCTTGGAGGGTGTCCATGGGCGGCAAGTCTAGCCGATCGGCAAAGCCCGGCGTCGGAGTGAGCATGGACTTATACTCTCCAACACCGCTCCACGACCATTCAGCAAAAGCGATCGAAGGATCCAGTCATGCACAAGCTGATCGACCATCCCTGCGTGCAGCACAAGCTGGCGATCATTCGCGATGTTGACACCGGGCACAAGCGCTTCCGGGAACTGGCCACCGAGATCACCGAGTTCCTGTGTTACGAGGCGCTCAAGAATATCCCTACCCAGGAGGTGACGGTCAAGACCCCGGTCGGTGAAGCCAAGGCCAGGAAAATTGCCACCGACATCGTGGTCGTACCGATCTTGAGAGCCGGGGTGGGCATGCTGGATGGCATTCTTGAACTGGTGCCGACGGCCCGGGTCGGGTTCGTCGGCCTGTTTCGCGACGAGGCCACCAAGCAACCGATGACCTATTACGAACGCTTCCCGCCCCAGATCAAGGGTGGAACCTGCTTCGTCATCGACCCCATGGTGGCCACGGGTGGCTCGACCGTCGCAGCGCTGGATCTGCTCAAGGCAAACGGGGCCGACAACATCGTCGTCATCTGCATCGTGACCTGCCCCGAAGGCCTGGCGCGGGTCAACGAAGCCCACCCCGACGTGCCTGTTTACACCGCCGCCATCGACGAAAGACTCGATGAGCGCAAATACATTGTCCCCGGCCTGGGGGACGCCGGTGACCGCCTGTTCGGCACGCCGCACTGAGGCTCGGGTGGTGCCTCGGCCACTCCCGGTGATCAGCGGCAACTCCACCCGGACCTATTCATCTGGTTGATGTGAGTGGCGCGCAGGCCTGCTCCAGCCAGGCCCGTTCCGCGGCCGGCAATTCCGGGCCGATGGTGGTCATGACCCGGTCGTGGTAGGCATCCAGCCACTGCACCTCGCCGGCGTCCAGCAGCGACTGATCGAGCAGGCGCTGGTCGAAAGGCACCAGGGTCAGGCTTTCGAACCCGTACATCGGCGTTTCCAGATCCCCGTCCACCGCGGTGACCACCATCAGATTTTCGCAGCGGATACCAAAAGCGCCATCGCGGTAGTAGCCGGGTTCGTTGCTGATGATCATACCGGGCTTCAGCGGTGCTGCAGACCACGCCTTGGCCAGCCGCTGCGGCCCTTCATGGACGCTCAGGAACGCACCGACACCGTGACCCGTGCCGTGGTCATAGTCATGACCCTCGCGCCACAAGTACTGGCGTGCGAGCGCGTCGAGATGGGTGCCGGTAGTGCCATCGGGGAAACGGGCCTGATCCAGCGCGATATGGCCTTTCAGGACCAGCGTGAACAGGCGTCGCACTTCGGCGCCCGGGTTGCCAATGGCCACGGTGCGGGTGATATCGGTGGTGCCGTCGGTGTAGTGGGCGCCGGAATCAACCAGGTAGACCGAGTCCGGCGGCAGCCGGGCAGGCACCCCGTTGCGGTGGTTGTAATGGCACATCGCGGCGTTGCTGCCGGCCGCCGAGATGGTGTCAAACGACGGCCCCTGGAAATGTGCCGCAGCGGAGCGGAAAGCCAGCAGGCGATCGGCCAGTTCGGCCTCGTCGTGCAGGTTTCCTGCGGCCTGCTCGCGATCAAGCCAGGCAAGAAACCGAACCACCGCCACCGCATCGCGCACGTGCGCGGCGCGGGCGCCGGCAATTTCGACCGCGTTCTTGCAGGCCTTGGGCATGACGACCGGGTCAGTGCCTGCCACCAGAGTCGCGCCGCCGCGTTCCAGCAGTTGCTGCGACCAGGCGTTTGCGCTTGCCGGGTCGGCCAGGATGCGCTTGCCGGCCTGGGCCATGAGTAACGCTTCAGCTTCGGCCGGCGCATGCACACGCACACCGGCGCCGCAATGGGCTGGCCAACCGGCGGGCAGTCGCGCTGGTTCGACCACCAGGTCCATCGACCCATCTTTCCAGATAAGGGCCAGGGACTGCAGCACGGGCAGGCAGGGCACATCGCGCCCGCGCAGGTTGAGCAGCCAGGAAACGGAATCCGGGGCAAAGATCAGGGCGCCGTCCGCGCCCAGGGCCTGGACCGCCTGGCCGATTCTTGATCGCTTGCTGCGGCTGGATTCACCGGTATGGGCCTCGTCGAGCATCAGGGCCGGCAGGACCTGCGCGGCTGGCCGGTCATCCCAGCAGGCATCGACCAGGTTGTTGGTGTCCTGAACCAGGACCAGGCCTGCCGCCAGCAGTTCGGCCTCTGCCTGGCGCAGCCACTCCAGGCCATGCAGGCGCGGGTCGACCGCCACCCGGTCACCGGGCTTCAGTTGATCAACCAGCCACTGCAGGGGTGGCTTCTTGATCAGATGGTGGTAGCTGAAGTCGGCCGCCGGAACCTGTTGCCGAACCTGGACCGTGTAGCGACCATCGACAAACATCGCCGCCTGCTCGCGCAGGATCACGGCCATGCCGGCCGAGCCGGTAAAGCCCGTCGCCCGGCGCAGGCGCTCGTTGTGCGGGGGGATGTATTCGCCCAGATGCTCGTCTGCCCGAGGGATCACCAGGGCGTCATAGCCGCGCGAGGCAAGCCGTTGGCGCAGGGCAACGAGCCGGTCGGCGGTTGGCATGTTCAGTTTCCTTGTTCGTTGCGGATCTGTCGATTACACCATGTTGGGTTGCCATCGGGGCGTTCGGCTGCGCGACCTTGAGCTGACCATCGCGGAGAAGCTCCGGATGATGGAAGCGTTGTGGTGAGACCTCAGCCGCAATGGCGATTACCTCGTTCCCCCAGCGTGGCATGGCCAGCAATTAAAGCGGCGAGAGGCGGCGATTGAACGGGGGGCGAACAGTTTGAGGCTTGGGAAGAGGCCCGCGAGCAGATCGAAAAGGAGATCCGTTGAAGTCAATCCGGATCCTTTCGGCGGCTAGGAGCGACCTGGTCCGCGGCCATCGGTTCTATGAGCGCCAGGCGCCCTAGTCGTTGACGATCACCGGGTCGGGGGCCAGGGCTTCGAAACGGTCGGTGAAGGTGATGCCGGTCACGCAGGTCACGTCCAGGTCGGTCACGCTGGCTGCATCAATAGTGCCGTTGAGGCGGGAGAGCTGGCAGTTGTGACCGGCCGGGCCCTCGTCGAACGACGCCGAGGCCACGCCAAAATATTAGGTGAATTCCCATGGAGCCACAGCGCGACGCGGAAGACGTTGCGGCGCTTGAGCTCGGTAA
>JAZBOC010000058.1:0-85094 GCA_036353315.1 Wenzhouxiangella sp.
GGCAACACCGGCCATCCCCGCAACACCCGTCAGACCCGCCAGAACTGCGGTCGTCAAGGAATTTCTTTTCATTACAACACTCCTAAAGTTGTTAGACACAGGGCTCTGTGCAAGCAAGCGCCGTAGGACCATGATTCTCCCAGCCCTTATCGACGCTCGTGATTGTAGGATAAACCACCGTGCGGTGTAAAGCAATCAATTGGCCGAATACCACCACTGGCCATCCAGGAACACCCACTGATCCTCAATCGTACGGTTCAAGCGCATGCGCCCATGGCCACGGGGCGCGCCAACGACACGATACTCCACTCTCACCTTGACCTGGCACACGTCCTCGCCGCAGTCCGTGCCCACCAGTTCGGCTGCCGTCCAGTGAACCGGGCGTCGCTCCATGTCGGCTGCGAAAAGCTCGCGGCTCGTTGTCTGGCGGAATCCCGGCGTGTAATAGTCCCAAGCCGCCTCAAACTCACGCTCAACCATCAGCTGCCAGCGGGCCATGACACGCTCTTCCAGCGTCTCAGTCGGCTCGGACGGGGGCGTGCAGGCACCCAGCAAGACGACTGCGGAGGCCATGAGAGGAGCAAAGAAATACTTATTTTTCATCAGGTAACGGCTCTCAAAGAATCAATTCTCGATCCGCCCATCGTGCAGCGGCCGCAGCCCGCGGAACTTGCGGGTCATTTCGTCGGACACCTCAAGCAGGCGATCGGTAGATTCGATGACCGACGGGGTGATCATGACCAGGGTCTCTGTGCGGACGAGGTCATTGCGCGTCTGGCGAAACAGTGCGCCCAGACCGGGGATACGCTGGAGTCCGGGCACGCCGGAGCGCGATTCGGTCTCGTCGTCCTGAATCAGCCCGCCCAGCATCACGGTCTGGCCGGACTGGACAGCCACGTCGGTCTGGATCGAGCGGGTGTTGATGGTCGGGTTGTCGCCCACGCCTGGCGCGCCGGGCGAAGAGACTTCCTGGCGGATTTCCAGGTACACCAGGCCGCCGGGGTTGACCCGAGGCGTCACATCCAAAGTCACCCCGGTGCTGATGAACTGAACGTTGCCGATGGTGCTGCCGGTGCTCCCGACCGTCCCGCCGATAAAGCTGGTCGACTGGACGGGCAGCTGGCTGCCGACGTTGATCGACGCGCTGGAGTTGTTGCGGACCATCAGCGAGGGCGAAGAAATGGTCCGCACGTTGGACACGGTCTCCAGCGCATCGATGGTCGCCGCAACGAAGGTTCGATCCACGGCCCGCCGGGTCACGCTGCCGAGAAAGCTGCTGCCGGCCCCGAAGATGAGGGAGTTCTGGTCGCGGGAGGGGGCAAAACCTTCCGGAATCTCCGGCCCACCGAACTCCGGACCCTGGTTGGCCAGGAACCAGCTGACGCCATAGCGCAGCTGGTCGGTCAGCTCGACGATCAGGACCTGGGCCTCGACCAGCACCTGGAGCGGCTCCTCGTCCAAACGCTGGATGGCTGAGAGAATGGCGTCGTACTGGCTAGGGGAAGCCTGGATCAGCAGGGAATTCGTCTCGGTCACGGCGGTGACGCGCACGTCCTCGTTCTCGCCCAGCGCCAAGCCGCCCTCGGTAGCCCGTGGCTGATCACTGCTGCGGGACTGTTCGCTGCGAGAGCGCTGGAACTCCCCCACGCTGCTGACGGTCGCCGGCTCCATCCCCGGGGCCAGCGAGCCGCGATCCGCACGCTGGTTGCTGCTGCGCGAGCCGCTGGTGCCGAAGATATCGCCCAGGTAGCCGGCCAGCACGTCGGCCTCCAGGTTCTTGACCCGGTAGACGTAGAGGCGCGAACCAGCCTCGGGGCTGGAACGATCCAGGCGACGAATCCACCTTTCGGCCTCATCAAGGTAGTGCTCATTTGGCGTGATCACCATGATCGCGTTAAGCCGCTCCAGGGGCAGGAACCGGAACATGCCGGCCAGCGGTGTCTCACCACCCTCGCCGAAGACTGCTTCGAGCTCCGGCAACAGCTCGGCGACTTCGATGCGCTCCAGGCTGAACATGCCCACCGACATGCCGGCCAGCCAATCGACATCAAAAGTCTCGATGATCTGCAGATAATTACGCAGCTCGAAGGGCGTACCGGCCAAAAACAATAGACTGCGGGCGTTGTCGGCCCGGAATACACCGTCTTCACGGGCGTAGGGCTCGAGCACCTCGGCCATCTGGCTGGGCGCGATAAAGCGCAGCGGCACCACCATCACTTCATAACCGCGACCGTTTTCGGCCGAGTCAAAGCGCGGCACCAGATTGCCGCGCACGGCCTCGTTGATCGGCAGGACGTGATAGCGACCCTCGCGCCAGATCAGCGTCGCACCGTTCCAGCGCAGCAGCATCTCCAGTACCGGCATGACCTGGTCCCGGGTCAGTGGCCGCGCGGTGGCAAAGGTCACTTCGCCCGAAACGCCAGGGGCAATGGTGTAATTTTCTTGAAACAGGTGACCAAGAATCGCCTGAACGACCTCCTGGATGCCTTGTCCTTCGAAATTCAGGGTGATCTCGCCGTCCGCTCCAGGCGCCTGGGCGCGCGGGCGGGTCGCAGAATCGTCGATGAACAGGCCCGACCCGGGAAAGCGCTCGCTTTCGGAAAAAGCATTTTCCGTCGAGGGTTCACCGGCAGCGTCGAGGTCGCCCAGCAGAATTTCGGCTTCAGGCTCAACGGCGACCGCGTTTCCGGTCACCCGGACCTGTTCGACTTGCGCGGGATCTGCTCGTTGCGGCAAGCTGTTGCATGCGGCCAGCATCAGAACGGACGCAATCGCTAGACATTGAAGCTTCATGGATTTTCCTGTTGTTGCTGGGCGCGACGCTCGGCTTCTGCCCGAAGCTCGGCGCGACGTTCGGCCACACGCCGACGAATTTCCTCAGCCCGAGAAAGCGCCTCTTGAGAGGCATCCGACTGCTCGGCCGTTTCGGCTTCCGGGGTCTCGTCGGCCGAGGCTTCTTCGGCCGTCGTTTCTCGTGTCCGGGTTGGGCGAGTCAGACCGCGGGTGTTGACCTCAAGTTCCAGCCCGGCACTGCGGCCGTCCACCGAGACGAAGTTGACCAGGCGCGAATCGATGCGGTCTAACTTCCACGCGGCCTGCTCGCCCTCCAAACTCATGCCCTCGCGCAGCAGCATCGTTCGGCCGGCTTCCTGATCACGGATCATAGCCATGCGCATCTCGGGGGTGATGATGATGCCAGCCACGCTGGCGTTGAGATCGGGAATGGGCTCTTCTTCCTCAAACTCTTCCTCGATCTCCGGCTCCTCTTCTTCCAGGTCTGCCAAGGCAATCACAGGCAACCGCCGATCCGAAAAAAATACAGGCCGACGATAAATTTCGCTGTACTCGTCAAAAGCCTCCAGCCCGGATTCCGGCGAGACCACAGCCACCCCCGGCACGCTGGTCTCTCCCTCGGGCGCGATGCGGGCCACATCAACCCGGCCCAGCAGCACGAACAGCGCCAGCCCAACGACCAGCATCAGGCCGATCAGGCTGGCCAGCATCGCAGTGAGCAGGTTTTTGCGGGTATCGATCATGAACTGCTCGAGGCGGCCTCGGTCAGGAATCCGTACATGTTGAAACTGATATCTACGCGACCGTAGCTCCCGGCCCCGCGACGGCCGGCACGATCGGCCGGAATACGCTGGCGAACCATGAGATTATCCACGAAAACCAGCGGCTCGCTCGCCTCCAGTGCGTACAGCACACGGCTGGCGTCGTCGAGCGGGCACTGCATGCGCACATTGACCGTCACTTGCTCAAACCGGTCCGGGTCCTGATCCGGAACGTTTTGGGTTGCCTGCACGGTACATAAGTCAGGCTGAAGCGCTTCGCCGTCAATAATCTCGCGCAGTTGGCGGGTCAGCGAAGCAGCTGCAGGACTGAAGCCGTTCTCCTGCAGGAAAAGCGTGTTTCCCGCGCGCTGCTCGCTCAGCTCGGCCAGTCGAGCCTGCAAGTCCGGCTCTCGGGCCACGGCCGCCTTGAAGCGTGCCGCCTGCTGGGTCAGCCGCTCGGCCTCGGAGGCCAGCTCGGCGTGGCGGACCACGAACCAGTGGAACCCCGCCATATAGACGAGGATGGCGGCGATGACCAGCAGGCCCAGGGCCAGCGGACGGTTATTCTTGCGTTCCGGCAGCCACTGCATCCTGTAGTCCCCATGGAGTGATGGTCGCCCGGACGTTGAAACGCTCCTGACCACTGTTTGGATCGATGCTGACCGATCCCCTGAATTCGGTGTCACTAAAAAGATAAGACCCGTTGACCAGCTCGATCAGGCGCTGCGATCCGTTGGCCATGCCGCTCATGATCAATTCATTGTCGCGGACCTGGACCTGCTGAAGCCACATGTCGTTGGGCAGCACGCGCGTGACCTCGTCGAGCACATTCATCATCACCGGCTGTCCCTGACGATGTTCGGCGAGAAAGTTCGCCGCAGCCAGCGCGTCGTCGAGTTCGCGCTGCAGGGCCATGACCTGTTCGGCCTGGCTTCTGAGCGCATCCAGCTCGGCGCGCAGGTTCTGATTGCTGCGCTCGCGCAGCCACAGCGACTGAGCCATGACCAGCGCCAGCAGCAGCACACCAACCAGCCCAAGCGCCCAATTGAGACGCGCTCGGCGGTTGACAAAGCGATCCCGCATGGACTCTGGTAAGAGATTGAAACCTTCTTTACCGGGCAAGCCGGAATCCAGGCGGAGAGCGCTATCGACCAGATGAAGTCGAATGCCGATGGCCGCCACCCGGTCCAGCAAAGCCTCGAGCCGATTTTTTGCAACCAGGCGCAGATCCAGATGCAGGCGGCCGCTTTCAGTCGCGCGCTCGAGCACCCGAAAATCGTGCCAGACCTGGTCGGGCCTAAAGGGTGTGAGCTGATCAAGCTGGTAACTGAGCGCCTGCTCGAGGTTGGACTCAACGGCCAGTGGAAGATCGACCGGCGCCTTCAGGACCAAATCAGGCGGCAAAAGCAGGGCAACTTCAGGCTGGCCCTCTTCGAAAGCACTCAGATGCTTCTGCCAGCGGGTGCGCAGAAGCTCCGGATCCTCGGCCGGGCCGAAGCTGTCCAACCGAGTCGGCTCGTCATCCCCGCGCCAGACCTCCAGCGTGCCGGCCTCATCGGCAACCAGCAGCCAAAGGCGCGGAACCGGCGCGATCATGCGCTGGCGCCAGCGCGCCGGCACGATTCCGGCCAGCTCACCGCCCCACCACTGCATGAACGCCGCCAGCGGGCTGGCCCGGTAGCGTGCCCGCAGCGTCTTGGCGATGTCTTCAAACCGGGTCGTGTCGACCATCACTCCTCTACCTGTTCACGCCAGCGCAGGACCCGAAACGGCCGTCCTCTGGCGGTATTGCCCAGCGCCACGGTCGCCTCGATCACGGTCCAGGCGCCATTGTCCAGTTCGGCCCGCGAGCGGATCCGATAAGCCCGCCCGCGACTGCGCAGGCTGACCATCTGCCCGTTGGGCATCATCAAGGCGTTCATGTCTGCCGGGTGGGCCATTTCCCGCTCGGCGACGAATATTTCGGCCAGCTCCCGATCCATGTCCGGCAGCAGCGCCAGCACCTCGACCGGGGCGAAAGCCGGATTGACCTCACGCCCCCCGTCCACGGTCAGCAGCGGCTCGACCCGCTGAAAGAGCGGGTAGGTCATGCCGATGACCTGCTGCAGCTCCTCCACCGTCCCAAAGGGTTCGTTGGCCGGCCCATAAGGATAACCCGCCGCGACGTATTCATCGATCTCGGCGCCGTACAGCCGCATCAGGTCATCCGGATCGCGCCAGTCGGCGATCGCGGCCGCCATGAACCAGGCTTCCTGTTCCTCGACACCCTGCGCCATGAACAGTTCAGCCAGAAGGACCTCTTCGGCATTGTTGAGATCGACCCGGCCAGTCTCATCAGCCACCCTGATCTCCAGCTCTGCACTTCCGAACTCAAGCCGATAAGCGCGCCCATCGGCCACCCAGCGTGTCTCCATGTCCGGATTGCGCAGCTCGAACGCGGCCCGGTGCAGCCCAGCTTCGGCGGCATAGCGGGCTGCGGTGGTATCGAACAGATATCGTGCCTGCAGGCTCTCGGTGCGCGCCAGGACCGCGTAGACACCGACCACGATGGTCAGCAGCACCAGCACCCAGAGAACCACAATCAGGGCAATCCCCCGGGCAGGCGAGCGGGACCGCAAAGTCACTGGCGCTCCGTCGGCCTGCGCGGCCTCCCTCTGAGCAGGTCGGCGCCGCTGCGAATTTCGCGGCCGGAACCGGCCGATCCACTGTCGACCATCACCGGCGTGACCATCTCCGGCCAGCCCAGCCCGTCATCGCGGCCCATGTCGATATTCAGGCCCACGGCCAGCGGCAGGCGGGCCGTCTCTTCCCAGAAATCCGCCCAGTACGGCGTCTGGTCTTCCTCATCCAGACCCATGAAGAAAAACCCACCTCGCTCTAGCCCTTGGAGCAGCACCACGCCTTCGCTGTCTTCGAGATCGCCGGGCAGGTAGCCGTTGAGCAGGGCAAAATAGAACACCAGGTCCAGACCATCTTCGCCGCGTTCAAGGCTGAACTCCTGAACGTAAGCCCCGCCATAGCTCAGATACCCCGGCATGGGCGCGACGAAACGCACGCGCTCACTCTCGCCTTCAAAGCGAATCTGCTCGCCCTCTTCCTCGTCTTGCTCAATGATCAGCGAGCGCGCCTGGCTGAGCTGGCGACGGACAAACTGGTGGGTGACGCGCAGCCGGTTGGTTTCCTCGATGCGCTCCTCACCGCTGGTGGTCGCGCGAATACTGGCCCGAAATCCTCCGTAGGCCATACCCATGATCAACGCGACCAGGGTAATCGCCAGCATGACCTCGATCAGGGTGAAGCCGCCGCTGCGTCGCATCAGTTTACTGCCCTGCCCACTGACGTTCTTCCCAGTTCACGTCAACGCTGCGCAAGGTTTCGAAAACCGCTTCCCGGGTCGGGTTTTCGCCCCATTCAACAACCAGGCGCAGGTGATACAGCGCCACCGGCAGCTCGAGTGGGTCGATGCCCCGGTCGTCGAAAACCAGCTCTTCCCGGACCTCGAGCGTCCACGAGAAACGGTCATCGAAGCGGCCGCTGCTGGTCCCCGGCTCCAGCATGCTCTCCAGGCCCGCGACGTCCAGCACCGACTGGGCCCAAAGCGCGGCCTGGGTGAAATCGCCCGCCCGGCGAGTATTGGTCATCGAGGTCGAAAGAATCTGCAGCGTGATGCCAAACAAAAGGGCAAAAACGGCAAATGCGGCCATCACTTCAATCAGCGTAAAGCCCCGCTGCCGGCCCGGCCGACCGGACCTCATCCCGGTCCCACCGAATGCCGTCCCAGCCCCCCCGACTGTCGCCTCGGATCTTGCGCCTAACATCCCGGACCTTGTGCCTGTCGTCCCGGACCCCGATCCGGGACCTTCCGCCAGAACCACCGAAGCCCCGGCCAGGGCACTCACCCGTTCTGCTCCTCTTCGCGCTCGCGATCGCGACTGATCTCGCCGGTCAGCCAGGCCACGGCGATATGCCATTCACGCTCCTGAGCGTGGAGCACGATACTGCCCCCCGTCGAGGCGCCGTCTGGATAGAAGCGGATGCCGCCTATCCCCTCGCCGGTCAGCTCGGAGCGCGCAGTATTCATGGTGATCTCCAGCCCCTCGGGCAGTTCGACCGGGTCGCGGCCGGCTGCCTGCCAGGTGCGGCGCTCGCTGTCGACAGTAAAGACCTGTTGGGCGCGCTGGATGATGGCCTGGCCACGGGTATGGCGCAAGCCTGCGGTGATTTCGCGCTCCACGGCGCGTCGCTCGGCACCTTCAACGGAGCGACTGACGGACACCCCGACCACGGCGAGCAGCATCATGACCAACATCATCACGACCATCAGCTCAATCAGGGTGAAACCAGCCTGGCAGTCAGGCCGACCGGACCCGAGCGGCGCGGCGCCGGAGCTTTCTGAAAAAACCGAACAGCGCATCGCCTTGCCGTAAGTTCGAGTCACTCCCAATTGGCAATCCGAGCGTTCGGGCCTTCGCCACCCGGTGCACCGTCAGCGCCGTTGCTGAAAATATCGAAAGACCGATGTTCGCCCGGATAGCGGTAGTTATAGGGATTGTCCCAGGGATCATTCAGATTGGAAGCATTGATGTAGGGCCCATTCCAATTGGTGGCATTGGCA
The DNA here is from genome assembly GCA_036353315.1 of Wenzhouxiangella sp. Classification (GTDB taxonomy): domain Bacteria; phylum Pseudomonadota; class Gammaproteobacteria; order Xanthomonadales; family Wenzhouxiangellaceae; genus Wenzhouxiangella. The sequence goes on from JAZBOC010000058.1 coordinate 8,170, forward strand.
GGACGCTCGACCAGTTCCCGCAGCTCGCGCGGAGCCCGACCGGAGTCAAGGTAAAACTCGTCAACGGCCATTGAAATGCGCTGTATCTCGGCTTTAGCCGCCCGCACCTTGGCATCTTCCCCGCGCTGCATCACGTTCGGCACCACGAGGCCGGCGATCAGGCCTAGAATGACCAGAACCACCAGCAACTCGATCAGGGAAAAGCCCTGGGATGTCTTCATTTTCATCATTAAATTAACCTCGGTTTGGGGCCTTTAAGCCGACAGGCTTTATCGTTAGGCAATCAGTTCATTGATACTCAGGATGGCCATCAGCACCGACATCACGATCACGCCAATCAATACTGCCAATCCCAGGGTCAGCGCCGGCACCAGCAGCGCCATCAGCCGATCGATGGTGGTCTTGACCTCGCGATCATAGGTATCGGCGACCTTGAGCAACATCTCGTCAAGCTTGCCGGTCTCCTCACCCACGTTGACCATCTGCAGGGCCAGGCGCGGGAAATAGTCGCTCTTGACCAGCGCGCGGGCCAGCGGGGATCCGGTTTTGACCTGTTTGGCCGCCTCAGCCACGTCTTCGGCCAGCACCGTATTAGTCATGACATTTTTTGCGATCGAAAGTGCCGACAACAAGGGCACGCCGTTGACCAGCAGGGTGCCCGTGGTCCGTGTGAGGCGCGCCGTCTCGATCTTGGCAATGACATCCCCCAGCCAGCGCGCACGCAGGAAACGCCGGTCCCAGGCGCGACGCGAGGCGGGCCGGCGCATCTGAGTCCGGAACCAGATCACCACCGCCAGCGCACCCGCGATCAGCGCCCACCAGTAATTCTGGAGCACGTCACCTACCCCGACCACGATCTGGGTCAGCAGCGGCAGTTCACCGCCAAAGTCCTCGAACATCGGCGTGAACTGTGGGATCACGTAGACCATCAGCAGGATCAGCGAAGCAATCGCCAGCACCACCAGCAGCGCCGGGTAGATCAGCGCTGAGACCACGCCGTCCTTGAGTTCCTTGGCCCGCTCCATGTACTCGGCCATGCGAGCAAGCGTCTGATCCAGAGAGCCGCCGATTTCGCCGGCCCGAACCATGTTGATGTAGAAACGCGAAAACACGCCGTGGCGCTGTTCAAGGCCCTCCGACAACGAGCCACCTTCACGCACGTGGTTGCGCACCTGCTCAACCAGTTCTTGCACCCGGTCATTCTCGGCCAGCTCGGCCAGGATGCCCAGCGAGCGGTCCAGCGGCAGACCGGCACCGAGGAGGGTGGCCAACTGCTGGGTCAGATCACCGACCTCGCGCTGGTTCAGTCCGCGCCGGCCACGAAGCAGGTTACCCAGACGCAAACCGCTGCCGACTTCGCGCGCCGAGACCGGAATATTGCCCATTTCCTGCAGGCGGGCGACGACGAGCTCCTGACTGGGGGCTTCCATCTCGCCGGTCAGGGTTTCCCCGGCCGGCGTGACCGCCTTGTATTCGAACAACGCCATGGCGAGTAAGCTCAGGCCTCCTGGGTCACACGCAGCACTTCCTCGGCCGAGGTCTCGCCCGACAGCGCCTTGAGCAGGCCATCCTCGTACATCGTGCGCATGCCCTCGGCGCGGGCCTGGCGCTCGATGTCGGTCGACGTGGCGTGCTTGATCACCATGCGCCGGATCTCATCGCTCATGCGCAAAATCTCGTGGATTCCGGTCCGCCCGCGGTAGCCGGTCGGGCTCATCTCGGAGGTGCCGGGTCGATACAGGGTGACGGGATCAGCGTCGGTGAGCGCGCGCAGGCCCAGCTCCTCGACAAACTCGGGCAAGGCCTGGTAGGCCTCACGCGTCGCCGGATCCAGCCGGCGCACCAGGCGCTGGGCCATGATGGCATTGACTGTAGAGGTCAGCAGATAGTCCTCCACCCCCATGTCGAGCATGCGGGTCACGCCGCCCGCGGCATCGTTGGTATGCAGGGTCGAGAGCACTAGGTGACCGGTCAGGGCCGACTGGATGGCGATGCGCGCGGTTTCCAGGTCGCGCATTTCGCCGATCATGATCACGTCGGGATCCTGGCGCACGATGGAGCGCAGCGCGCTGGCGAAATCCAGCCCGATCGAGGCCTTGGCCTGGATCTGGTTGATACCCTCGATCTGGTATTCGATCGGATCCTCGACCGTGATGATCTTGCGCTCGGGCGTGTTGAGCTGGCTCAAGGCGGTGTAGAGCGTCGTCGTCTTGCCTGAGCCGGTCGGGCCGGTGACCAGGATGATGCCATGCGGCATCTCAAGCGACTTGATGAAAGCGTCGCGGGCATCGTCGGCAAAGCCCAAGCTGGTGAAATCCAGCACCACGGCCTCGCGATCAAGAATACGCATGACCACGCTTTCGCCATGGGCGGTGGGGACGGTGGACACGCGCAGGTCCAGCTCCTTGCCGCCCACGCGGTGCATGATGCGACCATCCTGCGGCAAGCGACGCTCGGCGATGTTGAGCCGGGCCATGATCTTGACGCGCGAAATCACCGCCGCGGTCGATCGCGCCGGCGGAGCCTCGACTTCCTGCAGCACTCCGTCGATTCGGTAGCGCACCTTGAGGCGGTTCTCGAACGGCTCGATGTGGATATCGGAGGCGCGCGACTCCACTGCCCGCTGCAGGATCAGGTTGACCAGACGGATCACCGGCGCCTCGGAGGCCAGGTCACGCAGGTGCTCGACGTCCTCTTCATCGCCGCCCTCGCTTTCGCCCCCCAGGCTCTCGGCGATTTGACCCATGGCCGACTTGCCGCCACCGAAGTAGCGTTCGATGGTGTTGTCAATCTCCGAAGCGATGCCGACCCGGGCCTGGACGTCGCGACCGGTGGCCATCTTCAGCGCCTTGAGCGCGAAATCGTCCTGAGGATCGGCCATGACGACCTCGATGCTGTGATCGTCAACGCGGATCGGCACCAGGTGCTGCTGTTTCATGTAGCGCACCGAAATGTCGTCGATCTCGGGCGCGCCTTCGGGGTATTCCTTGTCGCTGACCATCGGGATGTCAAGCAGCTCGGATTGAGCCCGAGCCAGGTCGCGCTCTGAGACCAGCCCAAGCCGAACCAGCAGGGTCAGAAGGTTGCCGCCGTGCTGCTCGCGGTAGGCCTTGGCACGATTGAGGTCTTCCTCCCGCAGCCGCTCGCGATCGACCAGCAGACGACAAAGTTCAGCGGCCCGATCTTCCAGGTGGGCGCTGATGCTCGGCAGAAGACCAGAGTCATCCTGGATTGCGCTGCTTGCCATGTTCATGATGACCGGATCGTCTCCCGAATCAGACTGTTTGAACTTCTAAAGACCATGGTAAACCGCGATCGGTTCATAACGGGCGCTGGAGGATGTCATTTTCGATGAACGCCCGGTTCATCAAAATCCAGGTCGCAATCGGAATAACCGCCGGTAACATCAGGTAGCCAAGCTGGTAGAACAAGGCGATCATGTTCATATTCAGGCCCAGCCCTGCCGCCGCTGCCGCCGCTTCCGGGCTGGACCGGAAGGCGAGGTCAGTCAAGCTCTCCCAGAACACGCCCCAGGTCGTGACCAGGGTCACCACGAAATACCCGATCGCCATCTGGCCCAACCTGTGCTTGACACTCAGCGGCGTGGCCATGATCAGGCCAAACAGCAGTGCCATGCCCCAGGCATAGATCATCGGGTTGATGTACAGGTTGACCGCCACCGTGCGTCCTTCGACCTGCCGCTCCAGCACGACCGAGGTCTGGACTTCCAGCTGAAAGCCGAGCTGGACGACCTGTTCAAAGACCTCGCCAAACATTCCCGTCAGCAGCAAATCAGCCAGGCGTGCGATCGGAAACATGAGCAGGCTGGCGGCAAAAAACCAGAGGAAAAAGCCCATCGGCAAATAGAGCGCGGCCAGCAGGAACATCTCCTTGACCGGGTTTCTGGCTGACTTTTCCGGCGCTTGCGTCATGACTTCAGACCTCTCCAACCCACTGCCGCGCATTATGGAACATCCGCATCCAAGGCGAAGACTCCCCCCATTCGGTCGGCGCCCAAGAGAAATTGACCGCCCGCAACAGACGCTCGGGATGCGGCATCAGGATGGTCACGCGCCCGTCACGGTTGCTCAATCCGGTGATTCCGGCCGGCGAGCCGTTGGGGTTGTCCGGGTACGCCTGGGCGATCTGTCCATGACTGTCGACATAGCGCATCGTCACCAGCGCCTCCGGAAGCGCAGCACTGCCGAAATCCGCCCGACCCTCCCCGTGTGCCGTGACGATGGGCAGGCGCGAGCCTTGCATCCCGGCAAAAAACAGCGACGGCGAGGACTCGATGCGAACCTGGCTCAAGCGGGCCTCAAACTGGCGCGAGCGGTTATGGACAAAATTCGGCCAGTCCTCGGCACCGGGGATGATCGACCGCAAACCACTGAGCATCTGGCAGCCGTTGCAAACACCCAGAGCGAAACGGTGCGGATCATGAAAAAACGCCTGAAAGGCATCGGCCAGAGCCGGATTGTAGAGAATCGTCCGAGCCCAACCCTGCCCTGCGCCGAGGACGTCGCCGAAGGAAAAGCCGCCGCAGGCCACCAGGCCGTGGAAGCCATTGAGCGCCTGGCGACCCGTTTCCAGATCGCTCATGTGCACGTCGACCGCCTCGAAGCCGGCGCCGATAAAGGCCCGCGCCATTTCACGCTGACCGTTGACGCCTTGCTCGCGCAAAATGGCAACCCGAGGTTTTGCTCCGTCGAGCACGGCCGGAGCCGCGGCCGGGTCGAAGCTTAGTTTCGCATCCAGTCCGGGCAAATCCGGATCGGCCAGAGCCGCATACTCCTCATCGGCACAGTCCGGATGATCGCGCAGCCGCTGCATGCGATAGCTGGTCTGGCTCCAGGCCTGGGCCAGGTCGGTCAGCGGGCGGCTAAACTTCAATTCTCCGTCCCGCAGAACTTCGAGCTTAGGAACCTCCGTGGTTCGACCGATGACCTGCGTCTGCCCGACCAGGCCCGCCTCGGCAAGGCACGCCTTGACCGCCGGCCAGTCCGCCTCGGCCACCTGGATCAGCCAGCCCAGCTCCTCATTGAACAGCTGCGGAAAAAATTCCGCCGGCGGAATCTCAAGCTGGACCCCGACCCGACCCGCCAGTGCCATTTCCAGCGCGCAGGCAAACACCCCGCCGTCGGAACGATCGTGGCACGCCAGCACAAGCCCTTTGCCAATCAGACCTTGAATAGCCGTAAAGGCTCGTCCCAGCAAAGCGGCGTCGGCCGCGTCCGGCACCTCACCCAGAGGTCGCTCCAGGACCTGCGCCAAGGCCGAGCCGCCCAGACGCGCTTCGCCTAGATCGATCAAAAGCAGGCGCGAAGGCTCGGCCGACAATTGTGGCGTCAGGTGGCGCCGCACATCTTCGACCGGCGCAAACGCCGAGACGATCAGCGAGACGGGTGCGCGCATGCAAAACTGTCGGTCACCGTCCTGCCAGACAGTCTGCATCGACAGCGAGTCCTTGCCGACCGGAATCGCCAGTCCCAGCTCGCAGCAGAATTCACTGACGGCCTCGACCGCCTCGCGCAGGGCCGCATCCTGGCCTTCGCTGCCGGCGGCCGCCATCCAGTTGGCCGAAAGCTTGACCCGGTCCATTCCCGGCACCAGCACCGAGGCGAGATTCGTCAGGGCCTCACCCACTGCCATGCGGGCCGCGGCAGCCGGATGCCAGATGGCCAGCGGGGTGCGCTCGCCGAGGCTCATCGCGGTGCCGGCCAGCCCCTCATAGTCACTCAGAGTAATGGCCTGGTCAGCCACCGGCACCTGCCACGGCCCAACCATCTGGTCACGCACGCTCAGCCCGCCCACGCTGCGATCGCCGATGGTGATCAAAAACTGCTTGCTGCCAACCGTCGGCAATGCCAGCAACCGGTCGCAGGCCTCGTCGAGATCAATCCCGTCGAGCCGCATGTCCCTGGTCGTCATGGCGACCGTGACTGCATCGCGGTGGGTACTCGGCGGGCGCCCCAGCAGCAGTTCCAGATCCATGTCCACGGCCGACACACCCAGCAGCGGATCTTCCAGATGCAAACGCCCGTCGTCTGTCGCCGGCCCGAGATCGGCCCACGGGCAGCGCTCGCGCTCGCACAATGCTTCAAAGCGCTCGCGATCGTCCGGGGCAATGGCCAACACGTAGCGCTCCTGAGCCTCGTTGCACCAGATCGCCATCGGCGAAAGCCCAGGGTCAGCGCTGGGAATGGCGCGCAGGTTCAACCGCCCGCCCACACCACCATCGTGCAGCAACTCAGGGAGGGCGTTGGACAATCCCCCGGCGCCGACATCATGAATCGAACGGATCGGGTTGTCTTCTGCCAGCGCCCAGCAGCGATCGATCACCTCCTGGCAGCGGCGCTGCATCTCCGGGTTACCGCGCTGGACCGAAGCATAATCAAGGTCACTGTCGGACTGGCCCGAACTCATCGACGAGGCCGCCCCACCGCCGAGACCGATCAGCATTGCCGGACCCCCCAGGACAATGATGCGATCACCGGCACGCAGCGGCTTTTTCCGGGTCTGCCCACCGGCAATCATGCCGCTACCGCCGGCCAGCATGATCGGCTTGTGGTAACCCCACCAGTGGCCTCCGACGCGAGCAGTGAAGCTGCGGAAATAGCCAAGCAGCGCAGGCCGTCCGAACTCGTTGTTGAAGCGGGCAGCGCCGATCGGGCCGTCGCGCATGATCTCCAGCGCGCTGGCCAGACGGTCCGGCGGCTCCGGCCCGGTCTCCCATGGCTGGATCGCCCCAGGAATACGCAGGTCGGAGACCGAAAACCCGGTCAGGGCCGCGACCGGGCGAGCGCCCCGGCCGGTCGCCGTCTCGTCGCGAATCTCGCCGCCGGCTCCAGTGGCAGCGCCCGGATCAGGCGAGATCGCGGTCGGATGATTGTGAGTCTCCACCTTGATCTGGATATGGATATCGCGGGCCTCGGTTCGGTAAACAGGATCATCGGCCCGAGTCAGCAGCATCTGACCCGAAAAACCCTCCATGATGGCCGCGTTGTCGTCATACGCCACCAGCGTGCCTTGCGGAGTGCGAGCCTGAGTCCGGCGGACAAGGCCGAACAGACTGGGTTGGCGTTCTTGCCCGTCCACGGTCCAGCTGGCGTTGAAAATCTTGTGCCTGCAGTGCTCGGAGTTGGCCTGGGCAAACATCATCAGCTCAGCGTCTGTGGGATCGCGCGCCAGCTTCCTGTAGGCCGAGACCAGGTAATCAATCTCGCCCGCGCTCAAGGCCAGACCAAGCTCTCGGTTGATCCGCAACAGACTGGCAACCGGATCACCCCCGAGCTCGATTCGGCCCAGCGGAGCCGGGCCAGGACGCCCAAACCAGGCGGACAAGTCGGCATTTGCCGCCAGCAGCGTCTGGGTCATGCGATCGTGCAGCAAATGTTGAGCCGGCGGGGACAACGCGTTGGCATTCAGTCGATCGGCTTCGACCAGAGCGGCGCGCTCGATTCCGGCCAGGCGCGACAGCTGACAGCGACTCAGAATGTCGGCCGCTCTGCTGGCCCAGGGCGTACGGGTGCCGGCCCGGGGCATGATCAGCAAGGCATCTTCAGCGGTGGCAGGCTGCTGCCACGGTCGTGCCTGAAGCAGCCGCTCCAGGCGCTGCTCCTCTTCACCAGACAGACGATCGACGTCGAGCAGAAATAACTCGCGGACCGTCAAGTCAATCCGGCGACCCTCCATCGAACTCAACGCATCAGCCAGCTGCCCGCGCCGGAACGGGGGCAGCGCATCCGGCCCCAGCAGAAAAATCATGGCCTTTTCCGAGAAAATGAGCGTTCGGCAGCGGCGCCGGAACTGCGGATCATCCCGCCCTCACCTCCAGCGACACGATTTTGATTCAGCGACTGCCGTTGGTCGCCGCCAGAGTCTCCAGGCGCTCGCGCAGCTGCTCGGGCGGAACGTAACCTGGGATGATGTCGCCGTCGAAGGTCATCAGTGAAGGAGTTCCGGTCACGCCCAGACTCTGACCCAGTCGGTACTGCTCCAAAACGGGATTGGGACAGGTCGCTGCTCTGGGCGTACCGCCGGTCTTGGCCACGTCCATGGCCGCCTGGCGATCGTCGGCACACCAGACCGAGACCATGTTGTTATAGGTCTGTGAACCTTCGCCGGCGCGCGGAAAGGCCAGATAGTGAATGCGAATGCCGGCCTCGTGGTACTCGTCCATCTTCTCGTGAAGGCGACGGCAGAAACCACAGTCCGGATCGGTGAAAACCAACACATCGTACTCGGCGTCATCATCCCCGAAGGTTACGAATTCAGAGGGATCCAGCTCGCCGATCCGCTCCTTGCGGACCCCGGACATGGCGGCATCAGTCAAGTCACGCTGGGTTTCCAAATCGATGACCCGACCCTGAAACAGGTAACGACCATCATCACTCATGTAAATGATATCGCTGCCGACGCGCACCTCCATGATGCCCGGCATGGGCGTTTCGGCAATGCTGACCTGCGAGGTATCGGGCACCAGTGTCGATAAACGTTGTTCGATCGCGGCCGGGTCGGCAGCCACGGCACTGGCCGCCATGACTGAAGCGGCCACAAACAGGCCGGATACGGACATTCTGTTCATTCCATTGATCTCCTCAAAAAGGGATTTTCGGGCATGTGAAGCTTCAGGACTTGGAGTATAGAGCAGCCGACAAGTTTCCTGCCGATCGAAACCTCAACCGCGGGGGTGATGGGCAGCGTGCAGCGCCTTGAGCCTGGAGCGCGAAACGTGGGTGTAGATCTGGGTGGTCGCCAGATCGGCGTGGCCTAACAGCATCTGGACTACTCGCAGGTCGGCACCGTGGTCCAGCAGGTGGGTGGCGAACGAGTGGCGCAGGCGGTGCGGATGAATGTCGCCGACAATGCCGCAGTCGCGCGCGTGCTTGCGGATACGCTGCCACACCGCCTGCCGACTCAGGGGCAGACCGCGTCGAGAAACGAACACCCGATCGCCAACCGGACCTAGCGCGAGCCGACCCTGCTTCAACCAACGCTCGGCCGCTTGCTGGGCAGGCTCGCCCAGCGGCACCAGACGCTCGCGACCACCTTTGCCGATCACCCGCACCAGGCCACGCACCAGATTCAGCCGCGCCAGGTCGAGCCCAACCAATTCGCTGACCCGCACGCCGGTGGCATAGAGCATTTCCAGAATCGCCCGATCACGCAAACCCAAAGGACTATCGGGACTAGGCTGGGTCAGCAGCCGTCGTACTTCCAACTCGGAGAGTAGATGCGGCAGGTGGCGAATGCGGGCCGGCGCCTGCAGATCCACCATGGGATTGTCTTTCTGATGGCCTTGGCGCTGAGCCCAGGCGAAAAATTGGCGAAGGCACGAGACCTGGCGCGTTACGCTGCTGACCGCAGCGCCCCGCCGCAGACGAGCGGAGAGGTAATCCATGATCTGCGGCCGATTAACCGGAAGACCCGAATCGCCGATGACCTTGCTGAACTGTTCCAGATCCTGGCGATAGGCCTCCAGAGTCTGCTTGGCCAGCCCACGCTCGGCCCAGACGGCATCAAGAAAAGGATCAATCCAATCTTCCATCTAGCGGATCATCCCCCAGAAACCGGAAACGGGGTGGCCCGAAAACCACCCCGCTTCAACCCATCTGAATGGGCGACGATCTCAACCCTTGCCGGTCAGACGCGCCAAACTGCTTTGAGCGGCCGATTCCAGATCGGTAATCTTGGCCCGGGCGGTTTCACGAAATTCCTCGACCGCCTTGCGGCGATGAGCCATCTCGGAACTGGCCAGATCCATCACGGCTGCGCGCAACTCTTCGACGGCAGCCAGCAGGCGCCCCATGGGCTCCCCGGATGCGCCTGTCGCTCGCTTCTTCTTGCCGCGCTTTTTCTTGCCGCTCTTCTTCTTGCCCACCTTTTTGCCGGCGGTCTTCTTGGACCCAGCTTTCTTCTTGGACGCCTTTTTCTTGCCGGACTTTTTCTTGCCAGCCTTCTTCTTGGACACTTTTTTCTTGGAAACCTTTTTCTTGCTGGCTTTCTTCTTGCCCGCTTTTTTCTTCGACGCTTTTTTCTTGGAGGCCTTTTTCTTCCCGGCTTTCTTTTTGGTGGATTTCTTCTTGGAAGCCTTCTTCTTGGACGCCTTCTTGACTGGCGCCGCAGCAGCGGGCTCTGCGGCAGGCGCCTCGGACGATGTCACCGAACCTTCTTCGGCTGCAGCCTGTTCCAGTCGAGTTTCTTCCTGACTATGCATGAATGCAATCTCCCTGCGCTTTGTCGTGTGGGTAAAGGATTGAACTTTTGTGAAGATTAAAGTAGCCGCTTAGCAAAAGCAAATAAAAGCCCTTTAACAACGTCCTCATGCGGTTTCATTCGCTAGACTGCCCCCAAATCAATGACGGACCCGGCCATGGAATTCTGCGCGCTGCCGCGACGCATCGCGATCGTCATCTACGACAGCCTGCTGATCGTTGCTTTGTGGATGGCAGCCGCAGCCATTGTTGTTGCCGTCAGACAGTCTGAGATCGAGGCCGCAAGCCTAGGATTTCAACTCTATCTGCTAACCGTTGCATGGCTCTATCTGGCCATCTGCTGGCGCGCAGGACAAACCTTGGGAATGAAGGCCTGGCGAGTTCGCATGATTGGTGACTCCCAGGGCGACTCCCAAGCGGTGAGCTGGCCGTCGACACTGGTTCGTTTTGTTGTCGCAATCCTCTCGTGGGTACCGTTCGGACTGGGTTTTGTCTGGAGCGTGTTCCATCCGCAGCGGGCCACCTGGCATGATCTGGCCTCGCGCACCCGCCTGGTCTTGATCCCCCGGCCTGCTTCAAAGCCGACGCAGTAGAACCATACCGAGCAGCAAGATCGTCAAGGGCGGCAGTAACAGGGAGAGCCATAAGGGCAGCGGCCAGACCATCGCCAGACTCTGAGTCAGCCGACTGAGAACAAAAAACATCAGGCCCAGAACGACACCAATGAACAGACCGGGGCTCCGTTGGCCGGCCCGCCCGCTCATGAACACGAAAGGCAAGGCCACCAGCACCATCGCCAACACGTTGAGGGGAAGAAATGCTCGCTGCCAGAAAGCCTGTTCGTAGGCGCTGGCATCCAGGCCGTTGCGAACCAGGTAACCGCGCATCTGCTGGAGATCCGACATAGCCAGCAAACGCGGCCGGCTGACCGCCGCGATAAACAGCTCAGGGCTGAGTCGGGAAGGCAAGCGCGTCAACGCAGAAAAACCCATGCCGTCCTCGCTCTCGAGATCGCGATAACTGACCTGTTCGAGTAACCACTCCCCGTTTTTGTGAAAAGCACGTGCAGCGCGAAGAATTCTCTGCGGCCGCATTTGCTCATCCAGACGATAAACCAGCGCATCCGAAAAGCTCAGGTCTTCCTCGTCGCGCCACAACGATTCGTTCAGTCGAATCATGAACGGACCATCGCGCAACCATAACTGCCCCCCGTCGCCGACATGCAGTTGCCCGCTCCTGGCCTGCTGGCGCTCGGCGCGCGCGCGCGTTTCCAGATCAGGAATCAGCCATTCCGCCATCGCCGCCATGACCAGGACACAGACGGAAACCACGCCGAGGACGCGCCAGGCCACATGCCAGCGATCGAAGCCGGCCGCGCGCATGGCGACCAACTCGTTGGCCGAAGCCAGGCCACCCAGGCCAAGCAAGGTGCCGATCAGCGCAGCGAACGGAAAGACGTCGTATAGGCGCCGCGGTGAAGTCTGCAACAGATACCACAGCATTTGCATGGGGCGATAATCCCCGCCCAGCGATCGTACTTCGCGGATAAAATCGATCAACAAGTGGATGCCGAACAGCAGCAACCAGGTCGCAAGGATCCCGCCCAGTACTGCGCGAGCAACGTAAGCACTAAGCCGACGCGCGATCACCATCGTCGCTGATGCCGAATCCAGAGAAACGCCGCCGCCAGCAGCAAACCACCGTGGATTGGCCACAAGCCCGGACCGGCATTCGCATCTTGACGTTCCATCACGACCAAGCCGGCCTGAATGGCATTGCTGTAGACCAGGTAAAGTGCAAGCGCCATCACCACACTGCCCCAGCGCCCCTGGCGCGGAGAGCGGTAGGACAGCGGAACGGCCAGCGCGCCAAGAATCAGGGCGGCCAGTGGGGCAGCCAGCCGCCACTGCCACTCGCGGCGCTCGGCCGGCGTGTCGGGTGACAGCAGCTGCGGCAGTCGAGCCGCCATTTCGCCGCTTTCCCCCGCACCCAGTTCAGGCGGCGGCAGCCGAATGTCATTACGTACAAAGCGCATCTCGCGAAGCGGTCCCTGACCCGGATCAGCGCTGTGCCTGACCTGGTGCCCATCAAGCAAGGACAGGTAGCGGCTACCGTCTTCGGCATCCAGCCAAATTCTCCCCGACAACGCGCTCAGCACCTCGGGCTGCTCGACATCGTCGAGCTGGATCAGCACGTGCTCCATCCGCCCATCGGTCATCTCGACACCACCGACATAAACCGTCAGCCGGCCCCGATCCAGGCGCTCGAAACGACCCGGCTGAAGCCCGCCGATCACCGCCTGGCGCGCCGCCTCTGCCATCAGCGTTCCCGTTCGTTCGACCGCGTAGGGCGCCAGCCAGCCGGACACCAGCAGCAGGGTCACGGCCCAGCCTGCGACGAGAACCCCCAGCCAGGCAAAGCACTGAACGAAACCGACGCCGGCCGCCCGGATGACGGTCATCTCGCTTTGCTCATGCGCGCGTCCCAGGGTAAGCAACAGACCGGTCATCAGGGCCAGCGGACCGATCATCATGATCGCCTCGGGCAGGCGCAGTATGAGCAGCAGGGCGACGCTGCGCCCGGGCAACTGGCCTTGAGCGGCCTCCGCCAGCAGCTCAGCCAAAAAAAGCGCCGAAATCACGCCCAGCAACACGACCAGGGTCATCAGGCTGGCGGCCAAGGCTTCACGCAACAGGTAGCGGTGCAAGATCAACATCAGGCGGAGTAGGTGGTTACAATGCTCGATCGGCTTGGAATAGAGACACCATTCATGCAGTTTACAACCACCCAGGAATCTCCCGTCAGCGTCGACACAGACTGCCTTGTCATTGGCCTTGGCGAAAACCGAAAGTTCGGCCCTGCCATGGCGGCCGTGGACGAAGCCGGCAAGGGGTTCCTGACCCGCCTGCTTGAATCCGGCGACCTGCCGACCAAGTCGGGCAAGACGGTGGTCTTGCACTCGGTCCCCGGGGTAGCGGCCGCTCGCGTGCTGATTGCCGGATTGGGCAAGGACGAAAAACGAGATGGCGTGGCGTTTTACAACGCCGTTCGCAGTGCGGGCAAGGCGCTGCGACAATCGCGCGCCGTCAGCGCCCACTGCCTGCTCACCGAAGCCGACGTTCGCGACTGTGACCTGACCACGCGCACCCGTCTGGCCGCACTCGCACTGGCCCACAGCGACTATATTTACAGCGCGACCAAGAAGCCCGCAGCGGACGCACCGCCGGCGACCGATCGGGTCAGTTTTCCGACCGCCGACGGCGTTCAGGCACAGCTTGCCGTCGCTGAATGTCTCCACGAGGGCATCCAGCGCTGCCGCGATCTTGGCGACCTGCCGCCCAATCTGTGCAACCCGAAACATCTGGCCGATACCGCGCGCGACATGGCCAGGCAGCATGACGGGCTCAAGATTGAGGTGCTGGATGAAGCGCAGATGACCGAGCTCAAGATGAACAGCCTGCTGGCTGTCGGTCAGGGCAGCACCAATCCGTCTTATCTCATTCACCTGAGCTGGCGCGGCGGCCCGGACGAGCAGGCGCCTTTGGCACTGGTCGGTAAGGGGATCACATTCGATACCGGAGGGATTTCCCTCAAGCCACGTGATCTGATGGAACAGATGAAGTTCGACATGTGCGGTGCGGCCACCGCCCTGGGCGTGATGGAGGCCGTAGCCCGGCTCAAGCTCCCGCTCAACGTTGACTGCATCGTCGCCGCAGTTGAAAACATGCCCGACGGCAATGCCTACCGCCCCGGCGATGTCATCACCACCATGTCTGGCAAGACCGTCGAAGTGCATAACACCGATGCCGAAGGCCGCATGATTCTGGCGGACGCGCTGACCTGGACGGGGCAGTTCGTGAAGCCGGCAGCGATGGTCGATATCGCCACCCTGACCGGCGCCTGCGTGGTCGCGCTGGGCCATCATGCCAGCGGCATCATGACCCACGATGACGAACTGGCCGAAGCACTGCTGAGCGCCGGCGCCCGGGCCGCTGACCGCGGCTGGCGTCTGCCGCTATGGGATGACTACCAGGAGCAGATCGATACCCCGTTTGCCGACATGAAAAACATCGGCGGGATGCCGGCCGGCAGCGTTACCGCTGGCTGCTTCCTTTCGCGCTTCACCGAAGGTCAGAAATGGGCTCATCTCGATATCGCCGGTTCGGCATGGCAGTGGGGCAAGCCCGAAAGTGCGACAGGGCGACCGGTCGGCATGCTGGTGCAGTGGCTGGTGGACCAGGCCGGCGGCTGGAGTGCGGTCGGCGTCTGAAGGGTTGTAAGGGATCAGCCCGCTTCGCGCGTACCGCAAGCGAAACGGTTCTGACCTCTCGCGATTCAACATTGAGACTGCGGCGGGATGAGAGTCGACTTCTACGAAATGTCCGGGCGGTTCAAGGACCCCCTGTTTGTCGCGGGAGTGCTGGTCAGTCGAGCCTGGCCTGCTTCGGCCCCGGTCGCCATCGTGGGCGACGTTGATCAGCTCAGACAACTCGACGAACAGCTCTGGGCTGAGCCCAACGGCCGGTTTCTGCCCCACGGCATCAACGACGCTAAAGCGCCCATCCGCCTGCTTGAGGATGCGCCCGACGCAGCGGCCGTCCTGATCAATCTGGACCCGCGCGCCCCGCTGCCCGGCGGGCTGTTTGAGCGCGTGCTTGAAATCGTGCCCCCGGAAGAGTCGCTCAAGCAGCAGCTGCGCGAGCGCTGGAAAGCGTGGAAACAGAGAGGCGCAGAGCTGCATCACCACGTTCTCAGGTAACCCTCACCCTTAGAGCCCACAGCCAATCGCAATGGACAAAACCTACAACCCCCATGAGCTGGAGCAGCGCTGGTATCAACGATGGGAGGAAAGCGGCTGCTTTCGTCCCACCGGCAAGGGAGAGCCGTACTGCATCCTCCTGCCGCCCCCCAACGTCACCGGCACTCTCCACATGGGGCACGCCTTTCAGCACACGCTGATGGACGCGCTGATCCGCTATCAGCGCATGCGCGGACGAGACACGCTCTGGCAGGTGGGCGTCGACCATGCCGGCATCGCCACGGAAATGGTCGTCACGCGCCAGATCGAGGCCGAGGGCGGCAAGCGCGACGACTTGGCCCGCGAGGACTTCATCAACCGAGTCTGGCAGTGGAAACAAGAGTCGGGCTCGACCATTACCCGCCAGATGCGCCGACTGGGCGCGTCAGCGGACTGGTCGCGCGAGCGTTTCACCATGGATCCCGACCTGTCTGAGGCGGTCACCGAAACCTTTGTCCGGCTGCATGAGGAGGGCTTGATCTATCGCGGGCCGCGCCTGGTCAACTGGGATCCGGTGCTGCAGACCGCGATCTCCGATCTGGAGGTGGTCAACAGCGACGAACAGGGCAAGCTCTGGTCGATCCGCTATCCACGAACAGACGGCCGCGGAGACGTGGTAGTCGCCACGACCCGGCCTGAAACCCTGCTGGGCGATGTCTGCGTGGCCGTCCATCCCGAAGACGCTCGCTATCGCGATCTGGTGGGCCAGACCGTCGAGCTGCCGCTGACGGGCCGTCAGATCCCGGTCGTCACCGACGAGTATGTCGACCCCGAGTTCGGAACCGGCTGCGTCAAGATCACGCCGGCTCACGATTTCAACGACTGGGAAGTTGGCGCCCGCCATGGTTTTTCGCCGATCAATATCTTCACCCCGACCGCGGCCATCAACGATCAGGCACCGGCCCGCTACCGCGGTCTGGATCGCTTTGCCGCGCGCGAGCGCATCATTGCCGATCTCAAGCTCGAGGGCCTGCTGATCGAGGAAAAGCCGCACGCCATGGTGGTCCCGCGCGGTGATCGCTCGGGCCAGATCATCGAACCCTACCTGACCGACCAGTGGTTCGTGAAAATGGACCAGCTCGGACGCCTGGGTCTGGACCTGGTCGAGTCCGGACAGGTCGAGTTCGTCCCGGGCAACTGGATCAATACCTATCGCCACTGGATGGAAAACCTCCAGGACTGGTGCATCAGCCGTCAGCTGTGGTGGGGTCACCGCATTCCGGCCTGGTATGACGAGCAGGGCAAGATTTACGTCGGGCGCAGCGAAAAGGAACTTCGCGCCCGCTACGGCCTCAGCGACGACCGGGTTCTCCGCCAGGACAACGACGTGCTCGAGACCTGGTTTTCCTCGGCGCTCTGGGCCCACTCGACGCTGGGCTGGCCGGACCCGAAGCGCATGGCCTCGGAAGGCTTCGAGCGCTACCTGCCAAGCTCTGTGCTCATCACCGGCTTCGACATCATTTTCTTCTGGGTCGCCCGCATGATCATGATGACCGGCCACTTTACCGGCAAAGTACCGTTTGAGCAGGTCTACATCACCGGGCTGATCCGCGACAGCCATGGCCAGAAAATGTCGAAGTCCAAGGGCAACGTGCTGGATCCAATCGACCTGATCGACGGCATCGAGCTCGAACAACTCATCGACAAACGAACCAGCGCGATGATGCAGCCGCACCTGGCCAAGCGCATCGAAAAGACCACACGCGAGGAATATCCCAACGGCATTCCGGCTTTCGGCGCCGACGCCCTGCGCATCACCTTTACCGCGTTGGCCGGGCACGGACGCGATATCAAGTTTGACCTGGCCCGCTGCGAGGGCTACCGCAACTTCTTAAACAAGCTCTGGAACGCAACGCGCTTCACCCTGATGAACGTCGGCCAGGAGCGTCTGCCCGCACCGACCGACTCACAGCTGGATACCCTGTCTCGCTGGATCCTCTCACGTCTGAGCCGCACCATCACCGAAGTTGATCAGGCTCTGGCCGACTACCGCTTCGACCTGGCCACCCGCGCGCTTTACGAATTTGTCTGGAACGAGTTCTGCGACTGGTACCTGGAACTGTCCAAGCCCGCGCTATACGAGGAAGCCGAAGCCAACGATCCGGCCACCGCCCTGGCAACCCGGCATACCCTGGCCAGGGTGCTGGAAACCACTTTGCGCCTGCTGCACCCCTTCGTCCCCTTTGTCACCGAGGAGATCTGGCAGCGAGTGCGGCTGCCAGCCGGCGTGGAGGGCGATAGCATCAGTCAGATGTCATGGCCGCTTGCACAGGCTACCGATACGGCAGCAGAAGCCGATGCCGAATGGCTGAAGACGGTGATCTCGGCGATCCGCTCGGCTCGCACCGAGCTCAACCTGGCTCCCGGAAAACCCATGCCTCTGTTGATTCAGGGAGGCAGCGAACAGGACCACCTGCGGCTTGAACGCTTCGGCGACCTGATCCGCAAGCTAGCCCGACTCGAGCGCATCGAGACTGTCGCGTCGGACTTCGACAGTGCGGCCTGTGCCACCGCACTGGCCGGGGAGCTTCGCCTGCTCATCCCGCTGGCCGGCCTGGTTGACGTGGCCGAAGAACTCGCGCGCCTGAACAAGCAACTGGAGCGCGAGCAGAAAGGCATGGAGCAGGTCGACAAGAAACTCTCCAACGAGCGGTTTGTCGCCAATGCGCCACCCGAGGTTGTGGACAAGGAACGTCGCCGTCTGGAAGAGCACCGCAATACGGTGAGCGAACTCAGAAAGCAGATACAGCGCCTGGCATCGCTGTGAAAGGCGCCTGACCCCGCTGCGGCGCGGCGGCTACAGATCCGATAAAAAAGGCCGTGACCCCTGTGCAAGGGATCACGGCCCAACGTGCACCTAGCCGGAGCGGGACGCTCTAGAAGTTGTACACCACGCGACCGTAAATGAATCGGCCGGAACGACCGAACGGCGAGTAGTTGGAAAAGGGCGTGTTGCCGGTCGTGTTGTTCCGGATCGGCGAAGCATCCGGGTACTCGTCCAGCACGTTGTCCGCACCGAAAGCCAGCTGCAGCTGTTCCGTCACATCGAAACGACCCTCGATGTCGAAAAGTACCTTCGAGGTCAAATTGATGTCAAAAGTCGGGTTGTTCGACGGCGACAGCACACGACCGTAATGACGCGCGCGCAGCGTTCCGCCCCAGCGGTCCATGGTCCAGTTGGTGTTAAAGGTAAATTTAGTCCGCGGGTTGCCGCTTTCGAAAGTCAGCACATTGGCCCGGTTAAACAGAACTGGCGATGGATCCAGGGCCTCCAACGGCACAGTGGACGGCACCTTCTGAACCTCGGTCTTGTTGTAGTTACCGGCAAGGACAAAGTCGAACACACCGGCCGAGGTGGTTGCTGTCGACCAGCTCAGCACGGCGTCAACGCCCTGAGTGCGCGTATCGACACCGTTGATGAAGAAGCGACCACCCCCAATGCCGATAAAGCCCTGATCCTCCAGATACTGGCGCACATTGGCCTGGGTCAGATTCTCTGACAACACGATGCGGTCATCGACATCGATCTGGTAGGCGTCAATGGTCAAGGTTGCCCAACCCAGACCGATCACCGCACCCAGCGAGAAATTGATCGACTCTTCGGAGTCCAGCGCCGAAGAACCCAACGCCAGGGCCACGGGATCTTCGGCCGGGAACGTGGTGATATCGAACGGCACGCCGTTGATGAAGTTGGTCGAGGTCGCAGTGAAATACTGCTGCTGCAGCGACGGCGCCCGGAAACCGTTCTGGATCGAGCCGCGCAGCGCAAAGTTGTCGGTAAAGTCGTAGCGCAGCGCTGCCTTGCCCGACACGTTGCTGCCGAAATCCGAATAGTCCTCCAGACGCACGGCTGCCGAACCCAGCAGTTTCTCGGTCAGCTCAGCCTCAAAATCGATATACGCCCCGATGGCCGTGCGGTCTTCGCTCACCTCATTTTCCGGACGGAATCCCGGGAAGACCTGAGAGCCTGAAGCCGCCGGTGCGCCGCTGGGCAGCAGACGACCCCCATTGCGCCAGGAATCCGGCTCTCCGGCCTTGATGTCGTAGCTTTCGGTGCGTGCCTCAACGCCAACGGCGATGTTAAGCGGTGAGTGGAAGCCACCCACATCCACCGACCGAACCGCCGAGGCATTGAAGACCAGCTGTTCATAATCGTATCCGCCAGCGTCAAACACGGTCTTGCTGCTGGGGCCGATGGAGGCGTTCAGCGTGTTCTGAATGGTGAATCCGACCTCGTTCATGCCGTAGACCAGCGAGGTGTCGAAATCCCAGCTGCCGATCGGCGCGGCGTAGCCAAACGCGGCGCTGAAGTCATCGACCTCAGGGTTGATCTGCGGCAGGAAACCATCCGGATAGATTTCGATCACGTTGCGCCCGTCCAGCGCACGCCGATAAAAGCCGGCCGAGAGGGCATCCCGGTTCATGTAGCTCGCCCAGCCGTAAATTCGTCCGCCGTTATCCAAATCGATGCCCATATTGGCGAACAAGGTGAGCTGTTCCATCTCGGGTTCACCGTACCAGGCATTGAACCGGTCAAAGGTCTGTTCACGTGGATCAAACTGGCCGTTGACCAACGGATACTGTTGCCGATAGTCCCAGCCGCTGCGCTCGGTGCGCGCCTGGTCCTTGTACTCGAAACTCAGCGTCAGAAAGCCATTGTCACCAAGCCGGAAGCCCGACCAGCCGCCCACCGTGAGGACCTGGCCATCGGTCAGGCTGCGCGAGATGTTTTCCGGCGCGCTCCACGTCGCACCCGCCGGAGGCGGCGTCGTTGGCGTGGTGTATTCAGTCACGCGAGCGCCGTAAGAAGCCCGCAGGGAACCCCCGCTGTTGGCCTCGCGCAAAAGCACGTTGATCACGCCGGCGATGGCGTCGGAACCGTATTGAGCCGACGCACCATCGCGAAGAACTTCCAGCGAACCGACCGCGCCCATCGGGATGGTGTTGAGATCGACCGCAGCCGAACCGCGACCGATGGTTCCGTTCACGTTGACCAGTGCCGCTGTATGCCGGCGCTTGGAATTGACCAGCACCAGAGTCTGGTCCGGGCCAAGCCCGCGCAGGGTTGCCGGGCGAATGGTGTCCGTTCCGTCGGCCAGGCCCGGGCGCGGGAAGTTGAAAGACGGGAGCGCGGTCGACAGCGCTTCGTTGAGTTCAGACGTTCCGGCATTTTCCAACGCGCGAGCGTCGATGACGTCGACCGGTACCGCCGTATCGGTTGCGGTGCGCCCGGCCACGCGCGTGCCGGTGACGACGATGCGATCAACCGTTTCGGTCTCGGCACCATCAGTTTCCTCATCTTGTCCGTAGACGGCCTGGCTGATCAGCAGCGCCGAGGCAATCATCAGGTATAGGGGATTACGCTTCATCGGATCAGGATCCTCTTTTTAAAATTGTTATCGAACTGAACGAAGCCGGCGTGCAAGCACCTCTCGATGGCCTGTCGGCGACGAGATCCTGGCTCCCAAAGGGTACAGCGATGCCTGCCCCCGCAACGCCGGGGGCAGAGCAACTCACTGCATAACGAAACTTATTGTCTGGCGACTGTTGAGGAAATGTGAAGGACCCGAACCCAAACAGGCAGGCCTTCCGCAGCGCTCAATCCTTGAACCTGGCGCTGGACTGCCGGCGGCGATCCACTCGCAGCTCCAGAATATCCGGGCGCGCGTAGTGACCGCCAGGGTCGAAATTGCGCCGTGCCCGGCGAACCTCGGCCAGATCCAGGTCGGCCATGAACAAGCCGGACTCTTGCTCGACCGGCTCTATCAGCCAGCGCCCGTCGGGCCCGGCCAGGCAGGATCCACCCGGTGCCCAAGGCATATCGCCCATCGCCTGTTTCAGCCGCCCAGCATGCGGCAGCCCTTCGGGCCAGTCCTCTGCCCGCATCAGACCGGAAACCGACAGGACATAGCTACGGCCCTCCAAGGCCATGAAACGAGTGATGTCGCGGGTCAAGCGCGCGCTGCCCGGCCAGATTGCCACGTGAAGATTCTCACCCTGGGCCTGCAAACTGGCCCTTGCAAGCGGCATCCAGTTCTCCCAACAGTTCAATGCACCGACGGTGAATGCCCCAACGCGATGACTGCGAAGCCCATGGCCGTCACCGACCGCCCAGACCAGGCGCTCTTCATGGGTCGGCATCAGCTTTCGCTGGTGCGCGGCCAGCGATCCGTCTGCGGCCACGCTCACAGCGCTGGCATAGACACTCTCACCGCGATCGGCCGGGTGCTCGAGGATGCCCAGAATGACCGCCATGGCGTGGCGTCGAGCAGCATCGCAGACCGCCTCAAGATGCCCCTGCTCAATCGAGACCGCCTGGTCCACATAGTGCGCGTAGAGATCCTTGTGAAACGAGTCATCGAACCGCGCGCCGTCTGTCCGTTCGACCCAGAAGGGGTATCCGGGTACGAGCGCCTCGCCGAATGCCACCAGCTCGACGCCGGCGACAGCTGCCTGTTCGATGGTCTCCACCACGCGCGCAAGGGTGGCATCGCGGTTTAACCAGACCGGCGCAATCTGGGCCGCCGCCACGCGCAGCCGACCAGTCATCGAAGCCCGCCATCGAGCTCGCGTACCAGCACCAGGGCATCCTCGCGGCCGGTCTCAGCCGGGTAATAGCCCGGCCGCCGGCCGACCTGGCTAAAGCCGCTGCACCGATAGAGGCGAATGGCGGCCCGGTTGGACGGCCGCACTTCCAGAAACAAGCGGTCTGCCCCCGCCAGGAGCACCTCGGCGCTGACATGCTCGAGCAAGAGAGACGCCAGACCGGTACGGCGTCTTGACGGGCAAACACACAGGTTAAGCAGGTGCGCCTCATCCAGAGCCACGGAATAGATCGCATAGCCACACAACTGGTCGGCGTCCGTCAACACCAGGCAGCGATAGCCGATGCGCAGACAGTCACGAAAAATACCCGCACTCCAAGGATGGCTGTACGAAGATTGCTCGATCACCATGACCGCCGGCACGTCCTCCAGGACCATGGGACGAATTTCTAAACAAGGCTCGCGGACCGCCGCCATCAGCGCGCCTTTGCCGAGCGCAAAGCGGTCCACAGCCGGCGGCGCGCATCGGCACTGTTCAAGAGCTCATCCAGCGCCGGCGCCTGGATCAGCCCGGGCGCTTCGCTTGCGGCAGGCAAAGGACCAAAGGCGAGAATGTGGACGATGCCACGAGCCGACAGGTCCGCAAGCGCCAGCCCCGCCGCACTGCCAACCGACCACTGACCGAAGCGACACTGGTCGGCCCCGAGCACCGCGGTAATGTCGGCGACCAGGGTGGCCTGGCTACCGTCCCAGGGACGCCGCTGTACCAGCAGCCAGGTCCCTTGGCCAGACCCCAGTCGAACTCGCGGCCCCTCATCCGGGCTTTCGGTGGGCCCGAAATGCCGCCCGGGGTTGCGGCGCGACCACAGTTCGATACCCATGGCCGCCAGTCGGCCGCGACTGGACCGATCAGGGAGCGGCATCCCGCTTCTCCCGACGCCGGCGCCGGCGCTGCAGATAGCGTCCGCGAGCCGTTACGACGGGCCCGGACAGGGTGTAGACGATACCGATGGTAAACAAGACCGCCGGCAGATCGATGGCCAGCAACACGATGACGACCAAAAGCAAAAAAATCCACGCGAACGGTACCCGATCCGAGGCGGGCCAGGCCTTGAAGCTGAAGTAGCGAACCCGCGAAACCATCAGGGTACCCAGCAAGATGGTCAGGACCAACAGGGGCCATGCCACCGCGGCAGCGTCGATGTCGCGGCTGATGCTGAACCAGACAGTAGACAGAATGGTGCCGGCTGCGGCCGGACTGGCCAACCCCTGGAAATAGGCCTTATCGGCCACACCAGCCTGGGTGTTGAAACGGGCCAGCCGCAGGGCGGCGCAGGCCGCGTAGAAGAACGCGCCGAGCCAACCCAACTTGGCGGTCACGGTATCGGGGTGGCCCAGGTTACCCAGGGTCCAGGTAAAGACCAGCACGGCCGGAGCGATGCCGAAAGACACCATGTCGGACATGCTGTCGTACTGCACGCCAAAATCCGACTGGGTATTGGTCAACCGGGCAATCCGCCCGTCAAGACCGTCAAGCAGTCCGGCAATCAGAATGGCCACGCAGGCCGTGACGGTCTGCTCGTTGATCGCGGCGACAATGGCGTAGAAACCGGCCATGAGCGCAGCGGTGGTGAAAGCGTTAGGCAACAGAAACGCGCCCTTGGCCAAGCGACCGGATGGTTTTGGGGACATTTGGGAAGTCATGGGTTACCTGGGCGCCGGCCGGACGTGCACGAAAACTGCGTAAAAGGGTACCATCGTCGCATCGGCTTGCGCTCCCGGCCTCAATCAGGCAAATTGCACCCTGGAGCATATAAGCGGCTATTGGTGAACATCATGCTGTCCTATCCAAAGATCGACATTCGTCCTGTCCTCGCCGTCCTGACCCTGCTGGCAACCGTGCTGATGGCCGGCCCGGTGATCAGTCAGCCCGAACAGGACATCTTTACCTGGACCGACGATGAAGGCGTGCGCCACTTTTCGGCTTATCCGCCCGTGGATCGGGAATACGAAAGGGTAGAGACCCTGCCGGGCGCGACCCGCACGCGCAATGTCCCGCCCCCCCAGCAAAACCGCCAGCCGCCTGAAATCCCCGAGATGCGGGAGGCCGCGCCGGACCCGGAAGTGATTGCCGAGCGCTGTGAGCAAGCACGCACCAACCTGGAGTTGCTGCAACAGGACCGGCCCGCCATGCTGCGCCAGGAAGATGGCGAGCCGACGCCGCTTAATGACGATCAGCGCCAGCAGATGATCGAGGAGACCGAACAGTTCATCGACGAATGGTGCTGACTTCGAAACCAGTTCATCCGCCGTCAGTCTGCCCGGAGCGTCGACTCTACTGAGCCAGCGCCAGCTGGTAACATTGCCGCTGTTTCCCTAGTCCTCAACCGGCAAAACCGCATGAAATCTTCCGCTTTTCACCTCGCGACCCAGCGTGAGGTGCCCGCCGATGCCGAGATCGTCAGTCATCAGCTGATGCTGCGTACCGGCATGATCCGCAAATTGACCTCCGGAATTTACACCTGGACCCCGCTGGGTCTGAAGGTCCTGCGCAAGGTCGAACAGGTGGTGCGTGAGGAAATGGATGCCTCCGGCAGCCTGGAAATGCTGATGCCGTCCGTGCAGCCGGCCGAACTATGGCAGGAAAGCGGTCGCTGGGACGATTTCGGACCCCTGCTGCTGAAGATCACCGATCGGGCCGGGCGAGAATTCGCGTTCGGTCCGACCCATGAAGAGGTGATCACTGAGTACGCGCGGGCCGAACTGCGCTCGTACAAGCAGCTGCCGATCTGCTTTTACCAGATCCAGACCAAGTTCCGAGACGAGATCCGGCCGCGCTTCGGGGTCATGCGCGCGCGCGAGTTCCTGATGAAAGACGGTTATTCCTTCCACATGGACGAGGACTGCCTAGGGCGCTTCTATCAGGTCATGTTCGACACCTACACCCGAATCTTCCAGCGCCTGGGCCTGAAGTTCAAGGCCGTCGAGGCCGACAGCGGGGCCATCGGCGGCGCGGTCAGCCACGAGTTTCACGTCCTGGCCGATTCAGGCGAGGACCAGATCGCCCACGTCCCGGGCAGCAGCTATGCGGCCAATGTGGAGCGAGCCGAGGCGATCGCCGAAGGCGAAGCCGACGAGCCCCAGGAAAAATTGAAGCTGGTCGACACACCCGAGGCTCGCACAATTGCAGAACTGGTCGAGCAGTTTGATGTTCCGATCGAGAAAACCGTCAAGACCCTGGTCGTGGAGGCCAGTCGATCGTCGGGCCATGACCTGATCGCCCTGCTGGTTCGCGGCGACCACGAGCTCAACATTGTCAAGGCCGAAAAGCATCCGGACGTGGCCACCCCGCTGCGCATGGCCAGCGAGGAAGAAATTCGCGCCGCCGTCGGCGCGGGTCCGGGCAGTCTCGGACCCTTCCGGCTTCCCATTCCGTGCATCATCGATCGCCAGGTCGCCCTGATGAGCGACTTCGCCGCCGGCGCCAACGCCGATGGCCAGCACTACTTCGGACTCAACTGGGGCCGAGACGTCGCGCTGCCCCGGACCGCCGACCTCCGCAGCGTCGTCAGTGGCGACCCGGCAGCCGACGGTTCCGGCAGGCTGGAGCTGCTGCGCGGCATCGAGGTCGGCCATATTTTCCAGCTGGGGCGCAAGTACTCCAAGGCCATGAATGCCGTGGTTATGGATGAGAACGGCCGTGCCGCGCACCCGGCCATGGGCTGCTACGGCATTGGTGTTTCTCGCATTGTCGCCGCCGCTATCGAGCAGAACCACGACGAGGCCGGCATCATCTGGCCCGAACCGATGGCGCCGTTCGACATCGTCATCCTACCGCTCAACGGCCACAAGTCGCACCGGGTGCGCGAGCTGGCCGAGACGCTTTACGACAAACTGCGAGCGGCAGGCCGCGAGGTCTTGCTGGAAGACCGCAACCTGCGCGCCGGGGTGATGTTTGCCGACGCCGAACTGATCGGCATTCCGCATCAGCTGGTCATCGGCGACCGCGGCCTGGACAAAGGCGTGGTCGAGTATCGTCGGCGCGGTGGGGACAACCAGGAAATCGCGATCGACGACGCGGTGGCGTTTCTAGCCGAGCAGCACGGGTAAACGCCAGGTTCCAGGCGAACGCGCTGAACCCTGACGAACTCAAACGGGATCGTCCTTGCCCCGCATCCACACATCGCGCTGCGGAAAGGGAATCTCGATGCCGGCCCGACCCAGCTCCTTGTAGACCTTGATGTAGAGCTCATGGCTGACCAACCCGCGTTCTGACGGGTGGTTGACCCAGCACAACAGCTCGAAATCAAGGCTGGAATCGCCGAAGCCCCGCATTCGCACCCGCGCCGATGGATCGGCACAGACCGAGGGATGGCCCTGGGCCACCGCCTCCAGCAGGTCAACGACCTGATCAACATCCGAACCATAGGCCACGCCCACCTTGAGCCGGATACGAAACTTGACCCAGCGGCCACCGGATTCGTTATAGATCTTGGAGTTGGCCATCTCCGAGTTCGGCACTGTGATCTCGACATCATCGCGGGTCATCAGTCGCGTGGAGCGGATACCGACCTTGGTGACCTCACCACGCTCGCCGCCGTCGAGGACGATATAGTCGCCGAGCTTGTAGGGCGCATCGGCGATGATGAAGAACCCGGCAAACAGGTTCGCCAGCGTATCGCGGGCGGCGAAACCGACGGCAATGCCGATCACCCCGGCCGAGGCCAGCCAGGCGGTCGGGTTGATATCCCAGACCATGAGCAAGGCATAAGCCGCCGAACCGATGACGACGATCGTCAGGATCAGCTCAAACAGAGGGATGGTGCGTTCTTCGACGATATCGAACCGGTCGCGGACGCGGGCGAGTATCTCCAGGGCCAGGTGACCTGCCCGCATCGCCGACTTGATCAGCCGCAGGATCAGCAGGCTGAGCAGAATATCGATCAGCACGCCGGCCACCCGTTCGCTGAAGCCAACGACCTGGATGGCCAAGACGGCCGAGACGTAGGCCACGATCAGAGCCGCGACATTGGCCACAATGCGCAGCAGCCGGGTATCCAGGCCGGAATCGACTCCCGAGGTCAACTTGCCGCCCCACTGGAGCACGATCCAACGCCCGACAACGGCCAGTCCCAGCCCGATGACCAGCACGATCAGGGCCAGCACCGGCGGATAGGCGGCCAGGAAGTTCCAGGTACCGACCAGCGCAGACGGCAACCATGGCGGTGCTGCGGCGGGAAGCGCTGCGGCCGCGGCGCTCATGCGTTCGAGCCTTCCTGTGACTGGCCTGCAGACGGTTGCGGACCCAGATGAGTCACCCCGCGCTCGCGCGCCAACGCGATCTGGCGAACCCGCTCGGAGATGCCGGCCAGATGCGCCGGATCGAAATGGCGACCGCACAACCGGCAGTCGCCGGTCGGGTTCACCGGCGGCATACCATTGGCCGGCAAGTCATCGTGTGGATGCCGACATCCGGCGCACACCGGACGCTCGCTGGGCCTGAGCTCCTTGTCCACGCTGACCCGATCATCGAACACAAAACACTCGCCGTCCCAGAGTGACGACTGACCGGCAAAGCACTGCAGATAGGCCAAAATGCCGCCGCGCAGCTGATAGACCTGGGAAAACCCATCGGCCAGCAGCCGCGCGCCGGCCTTCTCGCAGCGCACCCCGCCGGTGCAGAACATGGCCACGGGCCGCTCCGGATCCAGATGCGTCCGGGCCCATCGAGTAAAGTCTGAAAACCGTTCGATGCGGGGATTCTCGGCCCCCCGGAAGCTGCCGATGCGATATTCATAATCGTTGCGAGCATCGACCAGCTGAACCTCAGCCCGGTCCAGTAATTGATGCCAGTCCTCAGGATCCAGGGCCTGACCGGTGGGCATCTGGCCCGGGTCCAGCCGTTCATCGAAAGCAATGATCTCCGGACGCACGCGCACCTTCAGGCGCAGAAACGGCACACGGCTGACCGGTTGACGGTGCAGCACCGGATCGGCGACCGCGAAGTCGCCCTCCAGCCGTTGCAGCCATACTTTGAGCGCGGCGGCCCGGCCTCCGAGCGAAAAATTGATTCCTTCCGGCGCAATGAGCACGGTGCCGAGCAGCCCCAGTTCGCTGGCCCAGGCGAACAACCGCTCACGCATCGGGTCAAGGTCGCGCAGGGGGATGAACTGATAGCCGCTGATCAACTCGCTCATCTCCGTATTGTATGACGCCGGCCCCAGCGCCGGCAGCAGACATCGAGGATGACAAGCAAAACGCGCGAATGATGTTGCAGTTGGCAGCACTACAGCGATACAATTGAAGGGATTTGCAGCGCCGATCCATTGGTCTGCAGTCAAAAACACACGCTGATCAACACCTGAATGCGGGGTTGCCCGCGTCGAGCCGAATCCGGAAGTTCAACCGGACCGGGGCGTCGCTACGGTTCGCATGCAAGGGATTAGCGGAGGCCCAAACCCCGGACAATGTGCGCTCCACCCCATACGACGGCCCAGCTCGTCACCTGCGTACGCGTCCAGCTGAACGAAAGGAAACAGCAATGCCCAACGTCACCATGCGCCAGATGCTCGAAGCCGGCGTGCACTTCGGTCACCAGACCCGCTATTGGAATCCCCGCATGGAGCCGTTCATCTTCGGCGCCAGGGGCAAAATTCACATCATCAACCTGGAAGAATCCCTGCCGCTGCTCAAGGAATCGCTGGATTTTCTGAGTCGTCTGGCAAGCCGCCGAGGCACGATCATGTTCGTCGGCACCAAGCGCGCCGCCGGTCAGGCCGTTGCCGAGGAAGCGCAGCGCTGCAACAGCCCCTTTGTTTCGCATCGCTGGCTCGGCGGCATGCTGACCAACTTTCGCACCGTCCGTCAATCGATCAATCGTCTCAAGGAGCTTGAGCAGATGGAGAGTGACGGCAGCTTTGAGCGGCTGGTGAAAAAGGAAGTACTCCAGCTGACGCGTGAGCGCGACAAACTGGAGCGCAGCCTCGGCGGCATCAAGGATATGAACGGCCTGCCTGATGCGATGTTCGTGATCGACGTCGGCCATGAATCCATCGCCATTGCCGAGGCGCGCAAGCTCAAGATCCCGATCGTGGCCGTGGTCGATACCAACCATTCACCGGAAGGCATCGACTATGTCATCCCGGGCAACGACGACGCCATCCGCGCCATTCGCCTTTATACCCAGCTGGCCGCAGACGCCATTCTTGAAGGACGTGCGTCGGTGCCGACCTCAGCCGGCGACGCCGATGAGTTCGTGGAGCTGGATGCCGAAGGAAACCCGGTCGAAACGGCCAGTGACGACAAGTCTTCGTCCAAGACCCCGGGACGCGTCGCCAAGAAAACGGCTCGCAAGAAGACCGCGGCCAAGGCGGCTGAAGCGCCAATCGAAGCGCCGGCGGACAACGCCGAGACGCCGGAGACGGCCCCAGCCGAGGCCGCAGAAGCCGCACCCGTTGAAGCCGAAGCGGCGACCGAGGAAAAGGCTCCCGAAACGGACAAGCCCGTCGCAAAGAAAGCGACCAAGAAAAAGGCCGCCAAGAAGAAAACGGTGACGAAAGCGGCTAGCGGTACGGACGAAGACGCCTGAAGCCACCAGATTTATCAAGGAAATCAACCATGAGCATTACAGCAGCACAGGTCAAAGAACTCCGCGAGCGGACCGGCGCCGGAATGATGGAATGCAAGAAGGCCCTGGTCGAGACGGGCGGTGACATGGAAGCCGCGATCGAGCATTTGCGCAAGTCCGGGCTGGCCAAGGCCGACAAGAAGTCCGGCCGGGTCGCCGCCGAGGGCAGCGTCATCCAGGCCGGCGACGAGCACCACTCGGTGTTGGTCGAAATCAACTGCGAAACCGATTTCGTCGCCAAGGATGCCAATTTCCGGGCTTTTGCCGATGAAGCGGCTGAGCTGGCGCTGAACGCAGCGTCCATCGAAGCACTGGGCACCGCGATCATGGCCAACGGCCAGAGCGTGGAAGACACCCGCCAGCAGCTGGTGGCAAAGCTCGGCGAGAACATCCAGCTGCGAAGGCTCGCACACCTGAAGGCAAGCAATGGTGTCGTCGGCAGCTACATTCACGGCGGGCGTATCGGTGTGCTTGTGGCAACAACCGGCTCTGACGTCGAACTCGCCCGGGATATTGCCATGCACGTGGCAGCACTGAATCCAGCCTACCGTGACGTCGCCGACGTCCCCGCCGAAGCCGTGGCCAAGGAAAAGGAAATCCTGATCGCACAGGCTGCCGAAAGCGGAAAGCCGCCTGAAATCATCGAGAAAATGGTCTCCGGACGGCTGAACAAACACCTGGCCGAAATCACTCTCACCGGCCAGCCTTTCGTCAAGGACGGTGACATCACCGTGGGCAAACTGGTCAAGGGCAAGGGCATCGAGGTTCTTGAATTCGTGCGTCTCGAAGTTGGCGAAGGTATCGAAAAGGAAGAAAGCGACTTTGCCGCCGAAGTGATGCAACAGGCCCGCGGCGGCTGATTATCACCGTGCCCGGGGACGATGACCACGCCATGACCGAAGGCCCGCAGCGGATTCGCCGAGTCCTGCTCAAACTCAGCGGCGAGGCCTTGCTCGGCGAACTGGATTACGGGATAGACCCCAAGATCAGCTCACGGATCGCGGCCGAAGTGGCCGCGGTTATCAGCGCCGGCGTCGAGATCGGGGTTGTCGTCGGTGGCGGCAACATCTTTCGCGGCAAGGGCCTGGCGGCCTCGGGCATCGATCGAGTTACCGGCGATCACATGGGCATGCTGGCTACGGTCATGAACGCCCTGGCCATGCAGGACGCACTCGAGCGTGCCGGCGTGACCACGCGGGTGATGTCGGCGATCTCGGTCAGAGAAGTCTGCGAGGACTATATCCGCCGTCGCGCCATCCGACACCTGCAAAAGCAGCGCGCCGTGATCTTCGCCGCCGGAACGGGCAACCCGTTTTTCACCACCGACACCGCGGCCAGCCTGAGAGCCATCGAAATCGGCGCCGATCTGATGATCAAGGCCACCAAGGTCGACGGCATCTACACTGCCGACCCGATGACCGATCCGAAGGCGCGACGCTATGACCACATTAGTTACGACGAGGTCATCGAGCGCAAGCTGCAGGTCATGGACACCAATGCCATTGTGCTGTGCCGGGACCAATCCATGCCGATCCGGATCATCAACCTCAACCAGCCCGGCGAACTGCAGCGCCTGATCACTGGCGAGAACGTCGGCACGCTGGTTGGTTGAACAGGGTCGGCCACCGATACCGGCCACTCTAGCCTTACAATGCCGGATTGGCAGGCGGAAAAGATTCAGGTAATCGAGAGGTAGATCATGCTCAAAGAGATCAACGGGGAGGCCGAATCACGCATGGCGAAAAGCGTCGCGGTGCTTAAGACCGAGTTGGCCAAGATTCGCACCGGACGGGCCCATCCAAGCCTGCTTGAACACGTCACCGTCGACTATTACGGCTCGGAAGTGCCGCTCAACCAGGCGGCCAGTATCAACGCCGAGGATGCCCGCACCCTGAGTGTCGTGCCTTTCGACAAGTCCATGGTCGGCAAGATCGAAAAGGCCATCATGACCTCCGACCTGGGGCTGAATCCGGCCACGGCGGGCGCCAATATCAGGGTGCCGCTGCCGGCGCTGACTGAAGAGCGGCGCGCGGATCTGGTCAAGGTCGTGCACCACGAAGGAGAGCAGGCCAAGGTCGCCATCCGGAACATCCGCCGCGACGCCAACCATCAGCTCAAGGAATTCCAAAAGGAAAAAGAGCTGACCGAAGATGATGTGCGGCGCGGTGAAACCATGATCCAGCAGCTCACAGACCGCTACGTGGCCGAGGTTGACGGGCTGGTCGGGGTCAAGGAAAAGGAACTGATGGAGATCTGAGGTGAGCGACGCTGTCGACGTTCCCCGCCACGTTGCCATCGTCATGGATGGCAATGGACGCTGGGCCATGCGGCGCGGCAAGCCTCGTTCATATGGACACCAGGCCGGCAGTGACGCGCTCAAGCGCACGATCGAGGCAGCCATACGCCGCGATATCAAGATACTGACGGTCTTTGCGTTTTCCTGCGAGAACTGGCGGCGCCCACCAAGCGAGGTTCGCAAGCTCCTTGACCTGTTCCTCAAGGCGCTGAACCGGGACGTGCGCGAAATCAACGAGCACGGCGTGCGAATCAACTTCATCGGCGAACGCTCGGTCTTCAATCCCAGCCTGCGAAACGGCATGGCCCAGGCCGAGCAGCTGACCTGCCGTAATCAGCGCCTGCACCTCAATGTCGCGGTCAACTACAGTGGCCGGACCGACATCGTTGCTGCAGCCCGGAGAATCGCCGCCGCCGCCGCGACCGGTAACCTGGCCGCTGAAGATCTGACCGAAGACCGCCTGGGCCAGGAGTTGACCCTCGCTCATCTGCCGACACCGGACCTTTTCATCCGCACCGGCGGAGAAAAGCGCCTGTCCAATTTCCTGCTTTGGCAGATCGCCTACACCGAGCTCTTTTTTTCGGATGTCCTATGGCCGGATTTCGGCGCCGAGGCGCTGGACCATGCCCTAATGGATTATGCCGGCCGCGAACGTCGCTTCGGCGGGTTGAGCCAGGTTCAGAGTGCTTAAAACACGGTTCCTTACTGCTGTTGTCATGGCGACCGCAGGCTTGGGACTTCTGTTCGCATTGCCGCCGGCTTGGTTTGCCCTGGCGGCAGCCATTGTTCTGCTGGGGCTTGGTGGGCGCGAAGCCGGTCGGTTGGCCGGCCTGCCGAAACCAGCCCACTGGCTGATGTTTGCCGCTGCACTGATGCTCATTGCCGTATCGCTACACCGCTTTCTGACGCCTGCGAATTACATGGCTGCCGTGGGCTTCGCCGCGGCCAGCTGGCTGGCCCTGCTGCTGTGGCTGCGGGCACCCCATTTCGGTCGCACACTTCGTGGCCTGAAACTGGCCGCGCTGGGCGTGATTCTGCTCGGTGCGTGGTTGTCGGTTTCACTGCTGCAGTCACACTCACCGTGGCTGGTTTTGCTGGTGGTCAGCATTATTGCCGCAGCCGATATTGGTGCCTATTTCAGCGGCCGGGCGATCGGCGGGACAAAGCTCGCACCGAGCATCAGCCCCGGCAAGACCCGGGCCGGGGCGCTCGGCGGTCTGTTCGCCGCCACCGCGGTATCCGGCGTCGCCGCCTTCGCCTTCCCGGGGCTGGCGTTCTCGCCCAGCCTGGCCGCAGCGGTCGGCCTTGTCCTGGCGGCAGTATCGATTGGGGGAGACTTGCTCATCAGCCTGTTCAAGCGCCAGCAAGGGCTCAAGGACAGCTCATCTCTTCTGCCGGGTCACGGCGGTCTGCTCGACCGTTTCGACAGTCTCGGTGCCGCTTTGCCCTTCTTCGCGCTGGCCTGGTTATGGTGGGCGCAGTGAGCGAACCATTTGCTCGCCGCATTGCCCATACAATATCGAATTGAAAGGAGCCGCAGATCGGCATGGATATTCTTGGCCCCGTTTTCTGGTTACTGGTCGCCCTCGGGCTGCTGGTCACTTTTCATGAGTTTGGTCACTTCTGGGTCGCGCGCCGCTTCGGCGTTCGGGTCCTGACTTTTTCGGTCGGCTTCGGTCGCGCTCTATTCTCGCGCACCGGCCGCGACGGCACGTGCTACCAGGTCGCGGCCATCCCGCTGGGTGGTTACGTGAAGATGCTTGACGAG
This sequence comes from Wenzhouxiangella sp., assembly GCA_036353315.1. GTDB lineage: Bacteria > Pseudomonadota > Gammaproteobacteria > Xanthomonadales > Wenzhouxiangellaceae > Wenzhouxiangella. Next base: position 41,421 of record JAZBOC010000058.1, read on the forward strand.
CGCGAGCAGGACGTCGCACCCGAGCAGCGTGAGGAAGCTTTCAATCGCAAACCGGTCGGGCAGCGCATGGCCATCGTCGCCGCGGGCCCCGTGTTCAACCTGATCTTCGCGGTGGCCGCGTTCTGGCTCATGTTCGTTGTCGGCGTACCGGAAACGCGTCCGGTACTGGGGCCGACCACCGGTCTGGCCGCCGAAGCCGGACTGCAAGAAGGCGACATGATCACGCGAGTCGACGGTCGCCGAGCCGATTCCTGGACCCACGCCTTGCTGAGCCTGATGAAACCGGCCCTCGATCGTCGGGACGCCGTAGTGGACGTCGAAGATCGATCCGGCGCCAGTCGCTCGATCCAGCTTCCTCTGTCGGAGCTGGGTCCGGAGTTCAACGAAGAGAACACCCTTGAGCACCTCGGCATGCAGCCGTGGCGGCCCGCCCTTCCGCCGAAGGTCGGAGAGGTGCACCCGGGGTCGGCCGCCGAGGCGGCCGGACTCGAGGCCGGAGACCGCCTGGTCCGGATCGGTCAGGAACCGGTGGGCGACTGGCGCGACATCGCAAGCCTGATCCTTGACCAGTCCCTGGATGAGCGGGGCGAGATTCGCCGCTTCTCGCTGACCATCGAGCGGGATGGCCAATTGCTCGAGCGCAGCATCACACCAGCCCTCGAGCAAGGGCGCCCGATCATCGGCATCCAGGCGCCACCGGCCAGCGACGAGATTCAGACCGAGATGAGCCGAGCTTTCGTGGTCCTGCGCCATGGCCCGATCGAGGCCTTCGAGCAGGCAGTCGGCGAAACCTGGCGCCTGACCACAGCCACGCTGGGCATTCTTGGACGGATGATTACCGGCAAGGCCTCTCTGAGCAACCTTTCCGGGCCAATTACCATCGCCCAGATGGCCGACAGCTCGGCGCAGCTGGGACTGTCGCGCTTCCTGTTTTTTCTCGGCCTGATCAGCCTGTCGCTGGCGATCATCAATCTGCTACCCATCCCGATGCTCGACGGCGGCCATCTGCTGTACTACACGGTCGAAGCCATCAAGGGATCGCCGGTTTCGGAGTCGATCCAGGTGGCTGGGCAGTACCTGGGCCTGGTCTTGGTGCTCGGCTTGATGAGCCTGGCGATATTTAACGATATCTTACGTCTGATCACCTAAACTTCGGCGCCCTGTAGGGAGCAATCACCGGGGCCTAACGGAAAGGATTCATGAAACGACTCTGCTTGTTGCTCATAGTGCTGCTGATCTCCGGCCATGCCCTCGGCGAGAGTTTTCGCATCGGCGATATCCGGGTGGAAGGACTGCAGAGAATCTCGGAGGGCAACGTCTTCAGCTTTATCCCGGTCGAAGTCGGCGATCAGTTCACTGCGGCGCTTGCTCGCAGCACCATTCGCGATCTGTACCGGACCGGGTTTTTCAGCGATATCCAGTTGGCACGCGAGAACGAGACACTGGTCATCTTGGTGCAGGAGCGCCCGGCCATCGCCTCGGTCACCATCACCGGCAACCGCCAGATCAAAAACGACGACCTCATGCCTGCGCTGGCGGGCATCGGGATTGCCGAGGGCGAGATTTTCGACCAGCTCAGCCTGGACCGCGTCAGTCAAGAGCTGGTGCGGCAGTACTTTGGCCGCGGCTACTACGGCGTGGATGTCGATAGCCGCGTCAGCGAACTGGCCCGCAATCGGGTCGGGATCTCCATCATCATCGAAGAAGGCGACCAGGCCCGTATCCGCCACCTCAACGTCGTCGGCAACGAAAGCTTCAGCGAAGACGAGTTGCGCGATGATTTCGAGTCCGATACCAAGCGCGGTCTGTTTTTTTGGCAAGGCCGCACCCAGTACACCAGCGAAAAACTCTCCGGTGACCTTGAAGCCTTGCGCTCCTTCTACCTGGATCGCGGCTTTATCGATTTCGCCATCGAATCCACCCAGGTCTCGATCAGCCCGGACAAGCAGGACATTTTCATTACTGCAAACATTCGCGAAGGTGAGGTATTCACGGTCAGCGACGTGGTTCTCACTGGCGATCTGATTCTGGCTGAGTCGACCCTGCGACAGCTGATCATGGTCCAACCCCGCGGTCGGTTCTCGCGCAGCGAGATCGAACAAAGCGTGGAAAACATTTCGGCGATCCTGTCCAACATCGGCTACGCCTTTGCCAACGTCAACCCGATTCCGCGCATCAACCGCGAAACGCGCGAGGTTGAAATCAATTTCTCCATTGACCCGGGCAAGCGGGTTTACGTCCGCCGGATCGAATTCCAGGGCAACACCCAGACCAAGGACGAGGTCCTGCGCCGGGAAATGCGCCAGTTCGAGGGCGGCTGGTTTTCGCAGGCCGCGCTGGATCGCTCGCGCCTGCGCATCCAGCGACTGGGCTTTTTCGAGAACGTCAACGTCGAAACCAACCCCGTCGACGGCACCGATGACCAGATCGATATCGTCATCAGCGTCGAGGAGCAACCTTCGGGCAGCTTCCAGGTCGGCCTGGGCTATTCGCAGATCCAGGGCCTGATCGCCTCCATTTCCGTCGAGCAGGACAACTTTCTGGGTTCCGGTCGACGCGTCGGCTTTGCCCTCAGCCGCAGCAGCATCCTGACCCAGGCCAGCATCAGCTACACCAATCCCTTCTACACCGACGACGGCATTTCCCGCGGCTTTTTCCTGCGCTATACCGAGTTCGATCAGGGCAGAGCCAACATCTCCTCGTTCTCGACCAGTCAGGCTGCGGCCGGGGTGAACTATGGCTTTCCGATCACCGAGCTGAGCTTTCTGCGCTTTGGCGCCTCGGCCCAGCGCGTGGATATCAATCTGCCGGCGGTATTCGTTCCCGAAGATCCTGAGGATCCGGACAGCCCGATCGTGGTCCGGGTGCCGGCCGACCGACCCCTGGGGATTTCGCTTGACGAAGACCAGGACGGTTTCCTTTCGGGCAGCGAGCGGCGCGTCACCACTTTCCGACTCGACACCACCTTCTCGCGCGACAACCGCAATCACTTTCTTAATCCAACGCGTGGATCGCTCAATCGGCTGACCGCCGAGGTGGCGCTGCCGGGCAGCTCGCGCGAGTTCTACAAGCTCACCTACCGTGGCCGCAAGTATTGGCCGATCGGCCGGCGTATGGCGTTCAGCGTGCGCGGCGACGTCTCCTACGGGGACGCCTACGACAGCTATGACCGTGATCTCGGCCTGGAACCGATTGAGCCGGTGCGCCTGGCCGGCACTTGCCAGGTCGACGAGATCGTGACCATCGACCAGGGACTGCCGTTCTACGAACATTTCTTTGGTGGCGGCGTTTCGGACATTCGTGGCTTTGACGACAACTCACTCGGCCCCAAGGACCAGTTTTGTCGCTCCGTTGGCGGTGACTTCAAGGTCGTGCTCGGTACCGAGCTGGCGTTTCCGATCCCGTTCGTCGAAGCCACCGGCACGCGACTGGCCTGGTTCATCGACGTCGGCAACGTCTTTCAGGACCTCGATACCTTCGATACCGAGCTCATTCGGGCCTCGACCGGCATTTCGCTGACCTGGCAGGCCCCGATCGGGCCAATCATCATCAACCTGGCCACGCCCTTGCGCCAGCGCGACGGCGACGACACCCAGGCCCTGCAGTTCACATTCGGGCAGGTTTTCTAAGCCTTGATGGTGTAAATTGGCGGCATGCGCGCATCTCGGCATGCCAAGCTGGACTCATCAATGCTGCCGTGGCCGGCCCTCGCGCAGGCATTCCTGGTGCTTTTTTTGACCTTGGCGGGCATGCCCGAGGCGCGTCCCCAAGACGCTATCCGAATCGGCTATGTGGACATGAAGCGCCTGTTCGAGACCGCCCCGCAGGTGGTCGCAGCCCGAGAATCACTGGACGACGAGTTTCGCCCGCGCAACGAATCACTGCTGGCCGACGAGAATCGACTGCAAGTGCTGGAACAGACGCTGACCGACAGCACCCAGCTTGAAGCCGACAGCCGTCTGGAACTCGAGCGCGATATCCGCAACCTGCGCCGCTCCATCGACCGGCGGCGCGAGGACTTGCGCGAGGAGCTGCGCTTCAGAACCAGCACCGCGACCAAGGCTCTGGAAGAAACCATCGAGGTTGCCGTGCGCCAGGTCGCCGAGTCTCAGGGCTACGATCTCATCCTGACCAGTCCGGTCGCCTACGCGTCTTCCAGCGTCGACATCACCGACTCCATCCTCGACTGGCTGGCCGAGGACTTCGTGGCGCGCGACAACGGACGATAGACCGGACCGTGGACATCAAAACAAGAACCTTCCGACTCGAAGAACTGGCGGCCGCGTTGGGCCTGGGCTTCAGCGGCGATCCCGATCGACCGGTCCGCAATGTCTCGACCCTGGCCGCGGCCGGCGCCGACGACGCAGCCTTTCTGGCCAATCCTGCCTACAAGCCCGCCTTGAGCTCCACCCAGGCCGCGGTTGTTGTCATGAAACCGGATCTGGCCGATACCTTCAAGGGCAATGCCCTGCTCAGCACCAACCCTTACGCAGACTGGGCGCGCCTGATCAGGTTGTTACGGCCCCCGCCGGTCGTAAAACCGGGCATCCATCCCAGCGCGGTCATCAGCGCGGATGCAGCGATCGACGAAAGCGCCCATATCGGGGCCCAGGTCGTCGTCGGTGCGGGCGTGCAAATCGCCGCCAACGCGGTCATCGGGCCAGGCTGCGTGATCGACGATGGCGTCCGAATCGGCGAGTCGACCCGACTGGTGGCCAAAGTCTTCGTGGGCGGAGGCGCCCGCCTCGGTCGGCGCGTGATTGCCCATCCTGGAGTGGTGATCGGTGCCGACGGTTTCGGGCTCGCCATGGAGCGCGGCAGCTGGTGCAAGGTGCCCCAAGTCGGCGGGGTGCGCATCGGCGATGACTGCGAAATCGGCGCCAACACCACCATCGACCGCGGCGCCATCGAAGACACAGTCCTGGAAGAGGACGTACGCATCGACAACCAGGTACAGATCGCCCACAACGTCCATATCGGGGCGCACACCGCCATTGCCGGCTGCGTCGGAATCGCCGGCTCGACGCGAATCGGGCGCTACTGCATGATCGCCGGGGCCAGCGGCATCGCCGGTCACCTAAGAATCTGCGACTCGGTCATCATTACCGCCATGAGCACGGTACTCGATTCCATTGATCAGCCGGGTGAGTACGGCTCCGGCATTCCGGCCCGACCCCATGCGCGCTGGAAACGGCTGCTGGTCCGCCTGGGCCAGCTTGACGAATGGGCAAAGCGTCTCAGACGCATGGAAAACACGAACAACAACGGACCTTCTCGGCATGACTGATTCAAGCACGATTGATATCGAGCGCATTCTCGACCTACTGCCTCACCGATATCCCTTTCTGCTGGTCGATCGAGTGCTCGACTTCCAGCCTGATCCGCCGCCGCGCATCCGGGCGCTCAAGAACGTCACCTTCAATGAACCGTTTTTCCAGGGCCACTTTCCCGGCCATCCGGTGATGCCCGGCGTCCTGATCCTCGAAGCCATGGCCCAGGCGGCGGGCTGCCTGGCCCACCTGGCCCAGAGTGCCGGCACCGGCAAAAGACAGCTGTATTACCTGGTCAAGATCGACAAGGCGCGCTTCAGCCAGATCGTGGTGCCCGGCGATCAGCTGATTTTCGAGGTCGAACAGAAGCGTCTGATGCGCAACATGGGCGTCTACGAGGCCCGCACCCTCATTGGGGATAAAACCGTCGCCAGCGCCGAACTGATGTGCGCGGCCAAGCCGGACCCGGCACCATGATTCATCCAACCGCGATCATCGACCCGGGCGCACGCGTGGCGCCGGATGTCGAAGTGGGTCCCTTCAGCCTCGTCGGGCCGGAGGTGGAGATCGCTGCAGGCTGCCGCATCGGGCCGCACGTGGTCATCACCGGTCAGACCCGGATCGGACCGGACAATCGCATTTTCCAGTTCGCTTCGATCGGCGAGGAGCCCCAGGACAAGAAATTCTCCGGCGAGAACTCGGCGCTGGAAATCGGCACAGGCAATACCATTCGCGAGTACGTGACCATCAACCGGGGAACCGCCGAAGGGGGTGGTCTGACCCGGCTGGGCGACCACAACTGGATCATGGCCTACTGCCATATCGCTCATGATTGCCAGGTCGGCTCGCAGGTCACCATGGCCAACGGCGCGACCCTGGCCGGCCACGTCATCGTCGGTGATTACGTGATTTTTGCCGGCTACTCCGGGGCCCACCAGTTCTGTCGCATCGGTGACCACGCTTTTCTGGGCATGTACGGCGGCGTCAGCCAGGACGTGCCGGCCTACGTCATGGTATCGGGGCAACCGCCCCGACCGCGCGGCATCAACAGCGAAGGCCTCAAGCGACGCGGCTTCTCGGCCGATCAGATCCGCAATATCCGCGAGGCCTACCGAATGATCTATCGCAGCGGGAAGAGCCGCGACGAAGCCCTCGCCGAGCTGGACGCTCGCGCTGCCGATCAGCCCGAGCTTGAGCTTATGATCCGCAGCGCCCGGGCGAGCACGCGCGGGCTGCTGCGCTGATGGATCAACCCTCGTCGGAGCGCGAGCCCATGAGCCGCGTGGCCCGCTAGTTGTGTCGCCCAGAGAGCCGTTGCGGCTGGTCCTGGTCGCCGGCGAAGCTTCCGGCGACATCCTCGCTGCAGACCTGGCCCGAGCGCTCTTGCGGCAACGCCCCGGCGTCGAACTGGCCGGCATTGGCGGTGACCATATGCGAAACGCAGGCGTGGAAACCTGGTTCGACATCGAAGCGCTCAGCGTGATGGGACTGAGCGAAGTCCTGCGCCATCTGCCGAGACTGATCGGCCTCAGGAAAAATCTGCGCCAGCGCATCCTGGCCTGGCCGGCCGACGCGCTGATTACCGTCGACGCGCCGGACTTCAACCTCGGCCTGGCCCGCCAGCTGCACAAGCGCGGCCTGACCACCATCCACTACGTTTCACCTTCGGTCTGGGCCTGGCGGGCGGGTCGCATTCCCGGCATCGCCCGCGCGCTGGATCTGCTGCTGACGCTGTTTCCCTTTGAGCCGGCGCTGTATCAGCCGCACGGACTCGATGCCCGCTTCGTCGGTCACCCGCTGGCCGATGAGCTGGCTTCAGGGCCGAACCGCGGCGCGGCTCGTTCGGCCCTGCAAACCCGAGATGCAAACCCTGTCATTGTCCTGCTGCCGGGCAGCCGAGACGGGGAACTGCAGCGCCACACGGGCCTGTTGGCCGACACCGCCCTGCGGTTGCGAAGGGCTCATCCTGAAGCAGACATCGTGATGCTGCTGACCGGTGAGCGACACGAGCGCATGGCCCGCGTGCTGGCGGCTGCCAGGCTGGACGCGGCCGGCGTTCGGCTGATGAACGGAGCGACGCGCACCGGCCTGGCCGCGGCCGATGTTGCCATCGCGGCCTCGGGCACCGTCACCCTTGAGGCGTTCCTGCTCGAATGCCCGCTGGTGGTCTACTATCGGCTGGCTCCAACAACCTTTCACCTGGCCCGAGCGCTGAGCTTAGTGCGTTCTGAGTTTGTCGCGCTACCCAATATCCTGTGCCGGCAGGCACTGGTCCCGGAACGTCTGCAGGCGGCTGCCACTCCGGAAAGACTCGCTGCCGATGCGGAGGCCTGGCTATCGCGGCCTGAGAGCATCGGTCGGTACCGCCAGCTCGCGGCGGAATGGCGCCAGCGCCTTGGTCGCCAGGCCGGTGAGCAGGCGGCTCGCGCGGTGCTGGAGCGAGTTGGTGGCTGAACTGTTCCGGACCGGCCCTGATCGGCCGCTGATCGCCGGCGTCGACGAGGCCGGGCGCGGTCCGCTGGCCGGCCCGGTGGTCGCGGCAGCGGTCATTCTTGACCCGGCCACGCCAATCGTCGGGCTGGCCGATTCCAAGACGCTCACCGCCCGGCGCCGCGAGGCATTGGCGGCCTTGATCCATCGCCACGCGCTTTCCGTGTGTATCGGCGTGGTCCACCCCGACGAGATCGACCGCATCAACATCCTTCAGGCAACGCTCAAGGCCATGTCGACCGCGATCGACGCACTGGACCCACCGCCGCTGCTGGTGCGGGTCGACGGCAACCGGGCGCCACCATCGCAGAGGCCAATCCAGACCGTCATCGGCGGCGATGCCACCGATCGAGCGATCGCTGCGGCCAGTATCATTGCCAAAACCCATCGCGATGCGCTGATGCAGGCGCTGCACCTGGAGTATCCGGACTACGGTTTTGATCGCCACAAGGGTTATCCGACGCCCGCCCACTTGGCGGTGCTGCAGACCATGGGGCCCTGCCCGGCCCATCGTCAGAGCTTTCGACCAGTATTCCAGAACCGCTTGTTCGATTGATGATCGAGCGCCTAACCGGTCACGAAACCCGATGCCGGGACCCGCTGGGGATCCGGCTGAAACGCGACAACCTTGTCCACGCGGGCTCCAGTCGGTCCCTGGCCCAGCCATTCAGCAAGGCGTTCCACAGACCCGGAATCACCTCTGGCAGCGACTTCAACCGTGCCGTCGGGACGGTTGATCGCATAGCCGACCAGCCCAAGCCGCTCGGCCATGCGGCGCGTCGAGGCGCGAAAGAACACGCCCTGGACACGACCGGAGATATGCCAGGCTCGAAGCTCAGCCGCCATGTTCGGCAATCCAGTCGGTGATCAGGACGCTGGTGATCGGACCCAGCCAGGTCTGGACAATCACGCCTTGACCGTTGACCAGGAAGGTCGTTGGTAACGCCCGCGGCGCACCGAGACTCTCCGGTGGGTTGAAGGTGTCCACGAGCAAGATCGGATAGCTGGCCGGGTAATCCTCGAGAAAGCGCACCAAGTCCTCCGGCTCAGTGTCTTCGAAGGCCAGCCCCAAAACGGTGATGTCGTCATGCGAATCATGCAGCTGCGAAAGATCCGGGATTTCCTTGCGGCAGGGCGCGCACCAGGTCGCCCAGTAGTTCAGCACCACCCACTCGCCGCGGAAATCACTCAGGCGCACGATCTCGCCATCCAGCGAAGGCAGCTCGACCTCAATGGGTTCATTGGCCTGGCTCGGCGAGACAACGAGGGCAAGCAATATCAGCAGTGACAGCAGCGGGGTGTTCATGGATTCTCCGAAGCAAATTTAAGGAACGACTTGACTGATCGTTTCAACAAGGGACCTGCCGCGGCGTCGACGGCTTTCAGACTTTCGACCAGCGATCGATCCCAATGACTTTCCAGAGGCAGCTTCTCGATCTCTTCGATCGGCAGGATAAAGGCCCCGCTGCGGTAGAGCTCTCCGAGAGTCAGTTCGTCGAGGTCAGCCGACAGCATCCAGTCCCCATCATCGTCGGCGTGAATGAAGCGCGCGTCATGAAACCAGCCCAGGATACGGCGCAGCTGGCTGTCGCTGGCAGCGGCTTCCCGGCTCAGGATGTCAGCCACTGAGAGCGACCTACCGCGACGCTGAGCCTGCCAGAAATGACCGAGCAGGCGCATCGCCAGCAACAACTCTTCCCGCTGACTCCAGCGCCATCCCGCGCGCCGGTAGTGGAACGTGGTCAGCGCCGCTGCCACGCTTGCGCCGAGCAGCACGACCACCCACGAAACGTAAATCCAGACCAGAAACAGGGGAATCGTGGCCAGAGCGCCGTAAACCCGCTCATAGGTGGGGAAATTTGTCACATAGAGCACGAACCCGGCCTTGGCCAGCTCGAACATCAGCGCTGACAGAATGGCTCCGGCCAGGGCGTGATGCCAGCGAACTCGGCGATTGGGCACCACGATGAACACCAGGGTGAATCCGATCAGGGCCACGAAGAACGGCGCCGTTTTGAGCATGGCCTGCTGCAAGATGCCGCGCACGATCTCCGGAGCCAGCACCGGCAGCGCGGCCAGATAGGAGGTCAGAGCCAGGCTCGCGCCGACCAGAAGGGGACCCAAGGTCAGCACCGCCCAATAAATCACCAGTCGGTTGACGGGTCGGCGCTCGGTCTGCACCCGCCAGATTCGGTTCAGGCTTTTCTCAATCGATGACATCAAGAGGATTGCCGTGATGATCAGGACCAGCGTGCCGGCACCTGTTAACCCGGCCGTACGACCGACGAATTCGGTGATGTATTGGTGGATCACGTCACCAGCGGCCGGAACGAAATTGGCAAAGACATAGTCTTCGACCTCGCCGGCCCAGCGGTCGAAGACCGGAAAGGCCGAAATCACGCCTAGGGTGACCGCCATCAGAGGAACCAGAGCAAGCAGGCTGGTATAGCTGAGCGCCCCGGCCGCTTCAAAGCTGCGGTCTTCGCGGAAGTGCTGCCACAGATGTCGCCCGAAAGACTTGAGCCAGCGCGGATCGAGCAGCGCTTCCAGTGGCGTGTGCGCACGGCCCGTTGACAACGGCGGCTTACCGTTTACGCTTTGGACATCGACATTGTCAGGACTGTTGCTGATGGCGCTCACCCTTTATCACAATCCGCGCTGCTCCAAGAGCCGCGAGGCCCTGGCGCTTTTGCGCGAGCGGGGCCTTGAACCCGAGATCGTCGAGTATCTCAAACATCCACCGAGCCCGGAGCAATTGCGCGAAATCCTGCAAAAACTCGGCCTGACAGCGGACGAACTACTGCGCAACAGTGAACCCGAGGCTCGCAGCCTCGGCCTGACCGGTCCTTCAGCGCCCCATGCCGATATCCTGATCGAGGCCATGTGCACCCATCCCCGTCTCATTCAGCGTCCTATTCTCATCCACGGCGAACGCGCTCGACTGGGTCGGCCCCCGGAAGCCATCCTGGAGATTGTCCATTGACTGAAATCCTGATTGTCTGTCATTCGGTCCACGGCAACACCCTGGCGATGGCCCGGGAAGTCGCCCGTGGTGTGGAATCGGTCGAAGGGGCCGCTGCGCGTCTTCGAACCGTTGCCCCGGTGACCTCGGCGATCGACCCGGTGGCCCGCGCGCCGGCCGCCAACGGTCCCGCCCTGGTCGATTCGGCAGACCTCGAGGCTTGCCACGGACTGATCTTGGGCAGCCCGACCCGCTTCGGCAACATGGCCGCAGCGGTCAAGTACTTTCTCGACGGCACCGCCGGTGAATGGTTTTCGGGCGTGCTCGCCGGCAAGCCAGCCGGGGTATTCACGTCCACCGGCAGTCTGCACGGCGGACAGGAAGCCACCCTGCTCAGCATGATGCTGCCATTGCTGCATCACGGCATGCTGCTGGTCGGTCTTCCCTACTCCGAGCCTGAACTGAGCACCACCCGCAGCGGCGGCACGCCCTACGGTCCCAGCCACCTGGCCGGCAAGGACAGCGATCGACCACTCGATGAGGACGAAGCGCGCCTGTGCCGGGCGCTGGGTCGCCGCGTGGCCGATGTCGCCGTTCGGCTGCGATGATCGGCCTGAGCTGGTGCCGCTGGTCGCTGGTGGGATTGCTGCTGCTGCAGCTGGTCTGGTTCGGCTGGCTCGTCCCACCGGCAGGCCCGGCACGCTGGGTCGCCCTGCTGCTGTCGGCGGGCCCCCTCGCCCTCGCTCTGCCGTTCGTCTGGCGACTGCGGCCACGTCCTCTGGTGGTGACCGGTTTGTTGTTACTGATCTATTTTTCAGTTGGGGTCATGGAAGCCTGGGCCAGCCCCACGGTGCGAGCGCCGGCCATTGCTCAGATTGCGCTGGTGCTGCTCTACTTCACAGGTCTGGCAACGATCCGGCGTCGGTCGGCTCCGGCTGGGTGAACGCACGAAGGCGGGTCAGCAACCTGCGTGCATGACTCGCTTCCGGGGAGGGCTGACCCTGCTCGCGCAACTCCACCGGCAGACTCTGCCAAAACTGCTCGAAGGTTACCAGTGCTGAGCGTCCCTCCTCGGCCAGCGCGGCCAGTCGCCGCCCACCGTCGCGAAAACTCCTGACCTGTTCCTGACCGACCAGCGCGCCCAGTCCGCTCATCGCGGAGCGTGCGACCGGATCATGGCGCAGCAGACGGGGGTAATGAATCTCGAGCACCCGCCGAATCAGGGCACGGCTGTCGGCAACAGCGGCCATGGCTGTCGCCAGGGGGTCTTCCTCGGCATCACCGAGCAGGCGAGCGGCGATGATCCGCTCGCGGCGATTGACCAGCGCTGCAAGTTCGGCCTGTACTTGGGCCTTCAGTACCGCGGGACGCGGCTCCTCCAGCACCTCAACGCGATCGGCGGTAATGAACCAATCGCGCCATTCCGCCCCCTGCTCCCAGTTGGCCAGCAACTGGGCGTCCGGCGTGGCAGGTGTAGCGGCGAAATAGGTCAGCCGGTCGGGCACCAGGCCCAGGCGCTCGTTGCGCAGACGGCTGGCAACCGGCTGGCCAGCGAGACCGTCTGCGCAGCTCCTGCCTAGAAGCTCTTCGCTGGCTGCTGCAAACAGGTAGTGTCGCGGCTCGCCCGCGATCAGGCGCTGGCGGAACACCGTCTGATCGCCGCTGCTGTCGCTGAACATGCCGACCAGCTCAAAGCTCAGCCGGCCGAAGTAGTTGGCCACCTGGTCGTCGCCGGGACGCGCCGGTCGCATTTCACGCTCCTCCCAGCTCACCTGGTCGTAGCACAGCGCCAGACTGCCCATGCCGAGCTGGTCGGCCAACAGGTAGGTATTGGGGAACAAGCCGAGCAAGGCCCGACTAACCGGGAGCACCACGCGCGCCCCACAGGTCGAACCGCCAGCGCAGGGCCGGACAACCAACCCCTCCGGACGATAGCCGGTAACCTGATCAACGTTCCCATCCAGATCAATGTCCGATCCAGGTCGGGTCTGTTGGGTAACAAACTCCCGATAGGCTGAATCCAGCGCCAGGGCGAGTCCGGACAACGCCTGGCGATGCTGGACCAACAATCGGCTGATCGGGTCCAGTCGCTGGCCGCCCAGGCCCGTCAGGCAGTCCAGCCAGGCCACTCTGGACTGCTCCTGATCTTCGATCTGGTCAATCAAATCGGCCATCGCCGCCTGCCAACGCTGAGTCTCGAAAAACACCGGCCGCTGAGGCACCCAACTGGCCAGCGCCTGAACGAGGATCGACCACTCAAGTGGATTGGCCCTGGCAGGTGACTCGCAGTTTGCCTGGAGCTGCCAGTTCAGGTGCCCGTCCAGGTAACGGGATCGCTGCCAGCTCAACAGGCCCGCCTCCCGGCGCAGAAACTCCGGGGCGAAAGGCCCGCTGCCGCCAACCAACTCTTCGCTGTCCAGCCCGGAACCAAGCAGCGCGAAAAGGCGCTCTGGGCACTGCTCGAAAATCTCGCGCGGCAGTGGACCGACCAGATTCGGATTGGGCAGGCAGTCTTCGACCGCTTCGACCAAGTGTTCGCGCACCGGCTGGCCCAGATAAAATTCGGCATCCGGGACCAGGAGCGCCAGTCGGAAGTAGGCATCGGTCAATTCGATCAAGGCCGCATCCAGTGATGGCGGACGTTCGGCCAGGTAGACGGCGGCATCCTCCAGCTGTGCCAGCACGACCGGCAGCCGCTCGTCAACCCTGCGCAGGCGCAGGGGATCGGCAGCCCCCATGGCCGACACCAGCGATACCAGCGCATCAGCACCGTCCTGCTCTTTCAGGGCCGCCTGCAGCACCAGCGCGTCCAAAAGACGCCACAGCGACTGCAGATCGTTACCCTGCGCCCAGCTTGTCTTGCTGGTCGCGCGCGCCAGTTCGGCCAGGCCCTGCAGCCGCTCGCGACCGCTGAGATCGACCAGCGTTGCGGCGAGGGCGGACTGCGAACGCGCATGCTCGCGCTCCAGCGGCGTCGAGGCGTCGGCCAGCGCCAGCAGACCGGCCCAGAAGGCCGAGATTTCAAGTGCCGGATCTACGCCGTCGGCACCGGTCAGCCGGTCCTCGACCCGGGTCCACACCGTCGCGGACTCAAGAATCGCATTGCTGACCGGCAGGTCGAGGCCTTGATTCAGGGTTTGCGCCAGCAAGTCACTGCCGGCAGAGACATCCAGCGCCAGCGCCCGAGCATGCACCAGCCAGCCCAACATGCCGTCGACGAGCGGCACGGCCGCGGGATGCAGCTGCGTGGCCTGGCGCTCCAGGGCCAGAAGACGGATTTCGATCTGCTCGCGCCACTGCTCGATGTCGGCTTCGGGGTCGTCCAACCAATGTGCAGCCGCCTGGGTGCGCAGGCGCGCGTCCTTGGCCGTCATCGACAGCCAGTGCAGCTCGGCAATATCGTCCGGCGTCGGATCCGGCAACGACCAGGCCGGTTGCACCAACACCAGGACGGAAACCAGGAAGAGCAGGTATCTCATCGCCGCTATACTACTGCACTCGTCGACTCCGACGCCTATCCGACTGGATCCCCGATTGGACAATCTCAACATCCTGACTACCGGCGGTACGATCGACAAGATCTACTACGATGACAAGTCTGACTACAAAATTGGTGAACCGGAAATCGGCCGCATTCTGAAAGACATGAACGTGGCCTTCCGTTGGGAAGTCAGAGCGCTGCTGCGCAAGGATTCGCTGCACATGACCGACGCTGATCGCAGTTTGATCCGCCAGGCCGTGCTGGCCAGTGACGATCGGCACTACCTGATCACCCACGGCACCGACTCCATGACGGATACCGCGGCAGCCCTGACCGAGACCGGCGACCGGGTCATCGTGATGACCGGCGCGCTGCACCCGGCCCGCTTCATCGACTCCGATGCGGTGTTCAATATCGGCTGCGCCATTGGCGCGGTGCAGATGCTGCAGCCCGGCGTCTGGATCGTCATGAACGGCCGCGTGTGGAATCCCGAGCACGTGCGCAAGAACCGCGCGGCCAATCGCTTCGAGCCCTGCTGACTAAACCTTGACCTGGCCGTTGCGGACGAACGGCGGCTTGACGATACGGGCTGGCAGCCGCTTGCCACGCAGCTCGACCTCGGCCTCACCTGAATCGCCGACCGGGATGCGCGCCAGCGCGATCGGGCACCCCAGCGTCGGGGAAAAGCTGCCGCTGGTGACCCGACCCTCTCCCTCGGCCGAATGGACGATCGCGCCGGTACGCGGAATCGCGCCCTTGCCCAGCACCAGGCCGACCAGGCGTTGCGGCACCGTGTCGGCCAGCTGGGATTCGAGGGCCTGGCGACCAATAAAATCACGCTCAGGCGGATCGAAAGCCACGGTCCAGGCCAGGTTGGAGACCAGCGGTGTGGTTGTGGCGTCCATGTCCTGACCATAAAGGTTCAGCCCTGCTTCCAGGCGCAGCGAGTCACGCGCACCGAGACCACAAGGCCGCACGCCCACAGCGCTCAGTGCGTTCCAGCAATCGACCGCCAGCGTATCCGGCAACAGAAGCTCGAAACCGTCTTCGCCGGTGTAGCCGGTGCGGGCCACGAAATAGTCGCCGCGGACTGCGGCTCGAAAAGGCCGCAGTTCGGCCAGGGCTGGCGAATCCAGCACCTCAATGACCTTGTCCCGGGCGTCAGGCCCCTGAACGGCGATCATCGCCAGGTCATCGCGCTCACTGATTTGGACGTTGAATCCCTCCGCCTGGCGTGCCAGCCAGGCCAGATCGGCCTCGCGGGTGGCGGCGTTGACCACGGTCCTGAAAAAACCGTCCTCGATACGGTAGGTGATCAGATCATCAATCACGCCACCCGCCGCGTTCAGCAGGCAGCCGTAGAGCGCCTGTCCGTCGCCGATCTTGGCGACATCATTGGCGAGAACCCGACGCAGGTAGTCCTCGACGTGGTGTCCGTGGAGATCGACCACGGTCATGTGCGAGACGTCGAACATGCCCGATGCCGCGCGCACGGCATGATGCTCGTCCATCTGCGAGCCGTAGTGAATCGGCAACGACCAGCCGGCAAATTCGACCAGCTTTCCGCCGTCGGCAAGGTGGACGGGGTACAGCGGAGTGTGTTTGCTCATCAGGGGCTTCTCAAGGTCATTTATTGGGAGCGATCGCCGAGGCCCCCGGATAATGCGCCTGGGCCCCGAGGCGGGCGTGAATTCGCAGCAACTGGTTGTACTTGGCCACACGATCGGAGCGGCACAGCGAGCCGGTCTTGATCTGGCCGGCCCCGGTCGCCACGGCAATATCAGCGATCGTGACGTCCTCGGTCTCGCCGGAGCGATGGGAAATGATGGTGCCGTAGCTGGCTTTGCGCGCCATGTTCACCGCCTCCAGCGTTTCGCTCAGGGTGCCGATCTGGTTGGGCTTGATCAGGATCGCATTGGCGATATGCTCACGGATGCCGCGGCGCAGAATGGCCGGGTTGGTGACAAACAGATCATCGCCGACCAGCTGAATCTTGTCGCCAAGGCGCTCAGACAACAGCTTCCAGCCGGCCCAGTCGTTTTCATCCATGCCGTCTTCGATCGAAATAATCGGGTAGCGCTCGACCAGCCCGGCCAGGTAGTCCACGAACCCGGCGCTGTCGAAGTCGCGGCGCTCGGATTCGAGACGGTAGCGACCCTCGCTGAAAAATTCGCTGGAGGCCACGTCAAGGGCCAGCGCGATCTCCTTGCCCGGACGATAGCCGGCCTGCTCGATGGCGCTCATCAGCAGCGCCAGTGCCTCCTCGTTCGAACCCAGATCCGGGGCAAAGCCGCCCTCGTCACCAACAGCGGTGTTGAGCCCGCGCTCGCGCAGGATGGCTTTGAGGGCATGGAAAATCTCGGTGCCGGCCTGCAGCGCGGCCGGAAAATCGGCCACACCGACCGGCATGATCATGAATTCCTGAATATCAACGCGATTGTCGGCGTGGGCCCCTCCGTTGACGATGTTCATCATCGGCACCGGCAGGCTGGGCGGCTGACCGCCGGTCGCGAGCAGGTACTCATACAGCCACTGTCCGCGCGAGCCGGCTGCCGCATGCGCCGCGGCCAGAGACACGCCGAGCAGCGCATTGGCGCCGAGCGCCGACTTGTTGTCGCTGCCGTCAAGCTCGATCAGCCGCTGATCGATACCGGCCTGGTCATCGGCCGGCATGCCCGACAGCGCCGGAGCAATGCGCTCGTTGACCGCCTCTACCGCCCGCAGCACGCCCTTGCCCAGGTAACGCCTGGGATCGCCGTCGCGCAGCTCGACGGCCTCGCGCTGACCGGTCGACGCGCCCGAGGGCACCGCCGCACGGCCGACGCTGCCGTCGTCAAGAACAACCTCGGCCTCCAGGGTCGGATTACCGCGCGAATCCAGAATCTCCAGCGCCCGAATCTTGGAAATCTTCATCAATCCATCCTTTCCACATGAACAGCAAACATCCAGCCAGGTGCCGCAAGGCAACGCTTATCCCTTATCTCTTATCCTTATCCCTTGTCCCTGGTCCCTTTCTTAACCACCCGATCGATGGCGACCAGCGTCTCCAGCATCGCACGCATATCGGCCAGGCGCATGGAGTTCGGTCCGTCGCAGAGGGCCCTTTCGGGCTCAGGGTGGGTCTCGCAGAACACCCCGGCGATGCCCACCGCGACCGCCGCCCGGGCAAGCACGGGGATGAACTCGCGCGCGCCACCGGAAGACTCACCCTGCCCGCCCGGCATCTGGACCGAGTGGGAAGCATCGAAGACCACCGGGCAACCGGTCTCACGCATGATGGCAAGGCCGCGCATGTCGGTGATCAGATTGTTGTAGCCGAACATGTAGCCTCGCTCGCAGACCATCAGCTGCTCGTTGCCGGTCGCCGCGGCCTTTTCGATCACGCGAGTCATTTCCCAAGGCGAGAGAAACTGACCCTTCTTGATGTTGACCGGCCGACCGGCGCGGGCGACGTTCTGGATGAAATTGGTCTGGCGGCAGAGGAAAGCCGGGGTCTGGAGAACGTCGGCGACCGCCGCAACTTCGTCGATCGGCGTGTCTTCATGAACGTCGGTCAGCACCGGCACGCCAAGCTGGTGCTGCACCGCCTCGAGTATCTTTAAGCCGCCCTCCAGACCGGGACCGCGGTAACTCTTGACGGAAGTGCGGTTGGCCTTGTCGAACGAGCCCTTGAAAATGTACGGAATGCCGAGCTCGCTGGTCAGTTCGCGCAGGTGACCGGCGACGTCCAGGCAAAGCTGCTCCGATTCCAGCGTGTCAGGACCTGCAATCAGAAACAGCGGCTGGTCCAGACCAACCTCGAAATCGCACAGCTTCATGACGCGCGCACCGACCGTCCCTGGCGTCGGGCCAGGGCAGCTTGAATGAAGCCGGTAAACAGTGGATGTCCCTCGCGCGGCGTCGAGGTGAACTCGGGATGGAACTGGCATCCCAGGAACCAAGGATGGCCCGGCAACTCGACCATTTCGACGAGCGTGCCGTCGGCGGAGAAGCCGGACAACTTGAGGCCGTGCTCGGTCAGGACTTCGCGGTAGCCATTGTTGAATTCGTAGCGATGGCGATGACGCTCCAGGACCTCATCGCGACCGTAGAGCTTGCGCGCCAGGGAGTCGCTGACCAGACAGCAGCGCTGGGCGCCCAGGCGCATGGTCCCACCCAGATCCGACTGCTCGTCACGCAGTTCCAGTCGCCCCTTCTCATCCATCCACTCGGTGATCAGTCCGATCACCGGATGCGGCGCAGCGGGATCGATTTCGGTGGAATTGGCGCCCGCCAGACCGCAAACGTTGCGGGCAAACTCCACCACCGCGGTCTGCAGCCCCAGGCAGATACCCAGGTACGGAATCCCGTTTTCGCGCGCGTACCGGATGGCGGCGATCTTGCCTTCGAAACCGCGCTCGCCAAATCCGCCGGGCACAAGGATGGCGTCAACATCGGCCAGCATCGCGACCCCGCTGCTCTCGATCTCTTCAGACTCGACCGGCTTGATCCGCACCGTCACACGGTCGGCGAGCCCGCCGGCCAGCAGCGCTTCGTTGAGCGACTTGTAGGCATCGGCGTGTTCCACATACTTGCCGACCATGGCGATGGTGACCTCGTGCTCCGGTCGAGCGCGGCGCTCGACCACGTCTTCCCAGTCCGACAAATCCGGCGGCGACGCCTTGATGCCGAGCCGATCGAGAACAATGCGGTCCAAGCCCTGGCGGTGATAAAACAGCGGAATCTTGTAGATATTGTCGACGTCCACCGCCGAGATCACGGCCTCGGCCGAAACGTTGGTAAACAGCGCGATCTTCTTGCGCTCGTCATCGGAAATCATGCGCTCGCAGCGGCACAGCAGCACGTCGGGCTGGATACCGATCGAGCGAAGCTCCTTGACCGAGTGTTGAGTCGGCTTGGTCTTGATCTCGTTGGCCGCTTTCAGGTAGGGCACCAGGGTCAGATGAATGAACATCGCCTGGCGACCGTACTCAGAGCCGAGCTGACGGATCGCCTCCAGAAAGGGCAACGACTCAATGTCACCGACCGTCCCGCCGATCTCGACCAGCGCCACATCGTAGCCTTCGACCGCCTGGTTGACCGAATCCTTGATCTCATCGGTTATATGCGGGATAACCTGCACGGTCGAGCCCAGGTAGTCCCCGCGCCGCTCCTTGGCGATCACATTGGCGTAAATGCGCCCGGTGGTGAAGTTGTTGCGCTGGGTCATGCGAGTGCGCACAAAGCGCTCGTAGTGGCCCAGATCCAGATCCGTCTCGGCGCCGTCCTCGGTCACGAAGACCTCTCCGTGCTGGAAGGGGCTCATGGTGCCAGGGTCGACGTTGATGTAGGGATCGAGCTTGAGCAGGGTGACGCGCAAGCCGCGCGCTTCGAGGATCGAGCCCAGTGATGCGGCCGCAATACCCTTGCCGAGCGACGAAACTACGCCACCGGTTACGAAAATCAAAGAGGTCATGCCCGGAGATTCCTGCGCAGATGAGGCCCGGGCTCTCATTCTAACCGAAAAGCCGACCGTCCCTGCCTCCTTGCCGTCGGCTTCAGACCTGGTTGGCCTTGCGGCTGAACCGCTGAAGTCTGCGATCAGGGCCGCGCCGGGCTGCCGGATCCGGGTTCACTTGGCCGGCTCGACCGGAAGTCGGCCAGAGTCTCGACCGGCGGCCACAGCTCGCTCAGCAGCATCGACCGCCCCAGGCCGGTCATGACTCGAGCATGCTCACGCCTGAGCTGGCGGGGCCGAGCCACACCGCAGGCATGGGCGATGATGAACAGCTCTTTTTCCATGTTTCGGGCGAACCAGGCGACCCGCTCGGCCTTGTCTTCCGGGACCAGGCCACGCTGCAGACGCGGGTTGTGCGTGGTAACCCCGGTCGGGCAGGTGTTGCGGTTGCACTGCAAAGCCTGTACGCAGCCCAGCGCGAACATGAATCCGCGCCCGGACAGCACGATATCGGCACCCATGCAGAACGCCCAGGCCACGTCGATGGGGTTGACCCGCTTGCCCGAAGCGATGACCCGAATCCGATCACGCAGGCCATACTCGGACAGCTTGTCCACCGCCATCGGCAAGGCCTCAGACAGGGGTAATCCAACGTCGTCCATCAGCGACATGGGTGCCGCCCCGGTGCCGCCGTCGCCGGAGTCGACGGTGATGAAATCCGGCGCCGACGCCAAGCCTCGTCGATGCACCGCCTGGCACAAATCATCGAGAAACTCGCTTTGTCCCAGGGCGGTCTTGAACCCGCAGGGCTTGCCGGTCACCTCACGGATGCGCCCGATCACGTCGAGCAGGTCCTCGACCGACCGAATCTCCGGATGCCGATTGGGGCTGATCGCATCCTGACCGATGGGAATACCCCGAATCCGGGCAATCTCGGGAGTGACCTTGCTACCGGGCAAGATCCCGCCTTTGCCGGGCTTGGCTCCCTGGGACAGCTTGAGCTCAAACATGCGGACCGATTCCAGCCCCGCCACCTCGGCCAGCTTCTCGTCGCTGAGCCGACCGTCGGCATCGCGCACCCCAAACTTGGCGGTACCGATCTGGAACACCAGATCGCAGCCACCTTCAAGGTGAGCCGGAGCCAGCCCACCTTCACCCGTGTTGAGCCAGATTCCGGCTCGGGCCGCACCCATTGACAGGGCGCGAATTGCCGGTAACGAAAGAGCGCCGTAGCTCATGCCCGAGACATGGAAAAAGTGATCGGTGCGGTACGGATGACGGGCACCGGGACCGAACAGCAGCGGCGCCCGGGCTTCGCCATCTTCCTGCAGGGTCGGGAACGGATGGTTGAGAAAGACCACCGTGCCCTCCGGCCGCAGATTCCGGGTGGAACCGAAGGCGGCGGTATTGTTGAGGTTTTTGGCCGCGCGGTAGACCCAGGCTCGCTGGGCCCGGTTAAACGGCAGCTCTTCGCGGTCCTGCGAGAAAAAATATTGGCGAAAAAACTCCCCAAGGTGCTCAAAAAAATAGCGGAATCGACCGATGACCGGGTAGTTGCGGCGGATCGCATGGGTCGTCTGGCTGCGATCAACCAGATACAGCGTGGCCACGCCCGCCGCCAGCAGACCCACGAAGGCCACAAACAGCACCGCCATGACCTGCAGGACATTGAAGGCAAGGGTAGTGATCGACTCCATGATTCATTCCCTCCAGATGACCGTGGCCATGCGTCCGCAGTGTCCATCGCGTCGGTATGAGAAAAAGCGCTCGGGATCGGCCGCCGTGCACAGCCCGCAATCGAGCACCCGCGTCACACCCGAACGCATCAGCAGCTGGCACGCGATAGCCTTCAGATCACAGCGCATCGTGCCTTGTTCGTCGCCATCGAAGCATGTCGAAAGATCCAGCTCCAGATTCTGGAAGGCCGAATACACGGCTTGCCCGACCGCATAGCGCTGGGCGCTGATCGCCGGTCCGATCCACGCAACCAATCGACCAGGCCTGACCGGTAAGGCTTGCACGAGACAGCCTGGAATATCAGCAGCCAGGCTGCGCCAGCCGGCATGTGCAACCGCGACTGCGTCCCCCTCGACGTCGGCCAGCAGCAGCGGCAGGCAGTCGGCGGTCTGAACGACCAGGACCTTTCCGGCACGGTCGGTCCAGGCGGCATCGGCCTCGATACCTTCCTGCCAGTCATCGAGGGAGATGACCCGTCTGCCGTGGACCTGCCGGAGCCAGTGCGCAGGACCGGGCAACTGCTGCTGAAGTCGCGCGCGGTTCTCAGCCACGGCAGCCGGATCATCGCCGCAGGTCGCGCCTAGATTCAGGCTGGCCCAGCAACCGGTGCTGACACCACCGCTACGGGTCGTACTGAAGGCCTGAACACCGGCCAGCGGCCAGTCAGGTCGGATCAACCGCATGTCCCGGCTCCAGAATTTCAATCAAGGCAGCAAGATCGGCCGGCACCGGGGCCGTCACGGCAACACCCTTGCCGCTGTCGGGATGAGCCAGCTCAAGCCGGACCGCATGCAGCGCCTGGCGCCCGAAGCCCTGCCACGCATCGCGCTGCGCGACGGTCAAGCCTCCCGGGGACCCACCGCGGCCAT
Source organism: Wenzhouxiangella sp. (assembly GCA_036353315.1). GTDB lineage: Bacteria > Pseudomonadota > Gammaproteobacteria > Xanthomonadales > Wenzhouxiangellaceae > Wenzhouxiangella. The sequence goes on from JAZBOC010000058.1 coordinate 63,667, forward strand.
AGACCGGATCACCAACAATGGGATGGCGGAGGTGAGCCATGTGCACGCGGATCTGGTGGGTACGCCCGGTCTCAAGGCGAACATCGAGCAATGTTCCGGCCGTGAGCCGGCGTGAAATCCGGTAGTGCGTGACCGCCGCGCGGCCATCTGGACGGACGACCTGGCGCCGGCGGTCGACCGGATGCCGGCCAATCGGCGCCTCGACTCGCCCGCCGGCAATCAATTCACCCCAGACCAGCGCCAGGTAGCGACGATGGATAGCGCGCTCTTTCATGGCTTCAACCAGGCGGCGATGAGCCCGGGGGGTACGCGCGATCACCAGGCAGCCGCTGGTGTCCTTGTCCAGGCGATGGACCAGACCCGCCCGCGGCAGCGTCGCAAGGGCCGGATCGTGATGCAGCAGGGCGTTGACCAGGGTGCCGTCCAGGTTACCGGAACCGGGATGCACAACCAGCCCCGGAGGCTTGTCGACGATGATCATGGATTCATCTTCGAACAGGATTTCCAGGCCGATGGCTTCAGCCGCGGGAGTATCGGCACGCGCGGCCAGCTCGGCATCCAGGACCACCGCATCGCCTGCCACCACCTGATGGCGAGGCTTGACGATCTGACCGTTCAGATGAACCTCACCCGAGCGGATCCAGGCGGCCAGGCGGCTGCGCGAAAAGTCCGGCCAGACGGTCGCCAGCAGCTGATCCAGGCGCTGACCAGCCTGGTCGTCCGTCACGGTCAGATTTTGGGTGACCCGATGACCCATCAGCCGGCCACACAAACCGTGGTCAGTGCGTCGATTAACGGCGATTTATCCTGCGATCTGCGATCATGTCTGGTCATGTCGGTTTCTGGCCCTTATCATTCCGCTCAATTATGCAGACTCTCATTCCTTCCCGCCGCCTGAATTGGCCGCTGCTCGTGCTGGCCCTTCTGGTCATCGCCTTGATCTCAGGCTGCAATCGTGAAACGCGCGATGACGACATCGGAGCAGAGGAGCTTTACGCAGACGCCCAGCGCGCCCTCAATGCGCGCAATTACGCCAACGCCATCGAGCTGTACCGCCAGCTCACGATACGCTATCCCTTCGGCCGTCACGCCGAGCAGTCCCAGCTTGACATGGCCTATGCCATGCATCGGGCCGGCCAGGCAGAGCGGGCACTGACCACGCTTGATCGTTTCATTCGCACCTATCCCACGCATCCCAATATTGACTATGCCTGGTACCTCAAAGGCCTGGTTCACTACGACGAGGCGATGGGTTTCCTGCGCCGGCTGTTTCCCGATCAGGTCGTCGATCGCGACCAGGAAAGCGCCCGCCTTTCGTTTTCAGATTTCCGCGAACTGATCCAGCGTTTCCCTCAGAGTCGCTACGTGGCCGACGCGCGGCAACGCATGGTATTCCTGCGTAACGTCATGGCCGATTACGAAATCGAAGTCGGCGAGTATTATTTCCGCCGCCGAGCCTACGTTGCCGCCATCAATCGGGCCCGCTACACCATCGAACACTATCCGGGCGCGCCGGCCAATGTCGATGCCCTGGAGCTGATGGAGCGATCGTTCCGGCGCCTGGAGTTGGAAGAACTGGCCGCGGACACGCGCTACGTTCTCGAGTACAACTACGCCGACCTGCTCGACGAGAGCGAGCGCGAAAGCCTTCTCCAACGCCTGTGGCCATTCGACTAGCGTCAGCAGCGGAGTGCCAGGCGCGCTTCGAGGCGCATGGGCGCCGCCTCGAAGCCGAGCTGGACCGGCGCAGCGGTCAGGCCATTGACTCAGACTCCAGACTGTGCCGGGCCATGCGCTATGCGCTGCTCAACGGCGGCAAGCGCCTGCGACCCCAGCTGGTCTACGCCAGCGCCGAAGCACTGGGTCTGGACGCGAAGCGGCTCGATGCGGCGGCCTGCGCTGTTGAGATGATTCACTGCTACTCACTGGTCCACGACGATCTGCCGGCCATGGATGACGATGACCTGCGGCGAGGGCGCCCCACCCTTCACCTGGCTTTCGATGAGGCCACAGCGATTCTTGCCGGCGACGCACTGCAGGCCCTGGCGTTCGAGGCCCTGGCCGCGGAACCGGACCTCAACCATCCGCTACCGGCCGCCGCGGCCATGATCAAAGAGCTGGCCTCGGCCTGCGGCGTGGCCGGCATGGCCGGAGGCCAAGCCCAGGACATGGCGCTGGAGCACCAACGGCCGGACCGAGAAACGCTGGAGACCATGTTCCGTCTCAAGACCGGGGCGCTGATTCGTGCCGCCGTGATGATGCCAACAGCGCTGGTGCCGGACTTGCCGGTTGCGCAGGTCGATAACTTACGGGCGTTCGCAGAGTTGATCGGGCTGGCATTCCAGATTCGCGACGACTTGCTGGACGTCGAGGGCCAGACCGAAGTGATCGGAAAAACCGCCGGCGCCGACGAGGCCCACGGCAAGGCAACTTGGCCGGGGCTGTTCGGCATCGAAGCAGCCTATCAGCGCATCGAGGAACTGGATGTCCGCGCACGCTCGGCGTTGAGCGGTGTCAAGGGCAATACCGAGGCCCTGCACTGGCTCGCCGACCGCCTGCTCCATCGTCAGAGCTGACGGGATCACAATCCCCCAATGTGTGGCCCGCCACTAGCGACGTCGCGCGGACTTCGGCCGAAAGGCCTTGCAGACGCTGTCGTCGGTTTCCAGGTAAGGCCCGCCAATCAAGTCGATGCAGTACGGCACAGCAGCAAAAATTCCGTGCACCGGCGGCGTTGCGTCCGGCAATCCGGCCAGGGTCTCGGCGATCGCCTTGGGCTGTCCCGGCAGGTTGATCACCAATGCCTGCCCGCGAACCACGGCCACCTGGCGCGACAGAATCGCCGTCGGCACGAAAGCCAGGCTGATCTGGCGCATCTGCTCGCCAAAGCCCGGCATCACCCGGTCGGCAATGGCCAGGGTGGCCTCCGGGGTCACATCGCGCAGCGCAGGACCCGTTCCGCCGGTCGTCAGAACCAGATCACAGCGTGCCTCATCGACCAGTTCGATCAGGGTCTTGCTGATGGTTTCCGATTCATCGGGAATCAGACGGGTCTCCCACTCAAGCGGGTTTTTCAGCGCCCGTCCCAGCCAGTCTTCAAGGGCCGGAATCCCCTGATCCTGATAAACCCCACTTGAGGCGCGGTCGCTGATCGACACCACGCCGATGCGAACCTGTTCAAGTCCTTGCTCGGTCACGGATGCTCTTTCCCTTTCACGGTGGTTAACCGGCAAAGTGTGCCACAGGGATCAGGGATGCTGTTCTGTCAAGGCTTCGGAGTTGCCAAGGCCGCGACCACCGCCTGCTCAAGGTCACTGTCAAGAGGCTGGACCCGCGAGCCGAAGCTCTCCAGCACCGCGCCGTCCCGGCCGATCAAATACTTTGTGAAATTCCAACGAGGCGCTTGCTCGGCCTCGGCCAAGCCGGCAAACAGGGCATTGGCTTGCTCGCCGCTGACCGAACTCGTTGCAAACATCGGGAATGTGACTCCGTAATTGACGAAGCAGACTTCCGCGGTGGCCTCCTCCTGATCCAACTCCTGGTTGAAATCGTCGCTCGGAAAGCCCAACACGACCAGCCCATCGTCGCGGTATTTCTGGAACAGCGCTTCCAGGTCGCTGAACTGACCCGTAAATCCGCATCGGCTGGCGGTATTGACCACCAGCAAGACCTGACCGGCATAGGCCTGACACAGGTTCTCCTCTTGGCTGGAGGCCAGCCGACGATGCGAGAAATCCAGCAGGTTGTTGCAGGCTGCCGCCGTTGCCTCGGCGGCGAACAAGGCAAGCAGGAGTCCGGTCAGAACCGGTTGTAGACGCAGTTTCATGAAAAAGTCTCTTGGAAATACTTATTTAGAACTTTGACCGACGATTGATCAAGCCCCAGTGAAGGGGCCCGGCCGGGATTCCGGCCAGGCCGAGGGTTCAGGCTTCGGGATAGGGGTGAGCCACGCCTTTGTGACAATCGATACAGGTCTGTCGCTCGGCCTCGTCACGATTCTTGTTCATCGTATGCATGCCCACGGCCATGCGGCTCATGTTCTCCGGCGGTGGGTCATCGTAGACCCGCGCATGACAAGCCTGGCAGGTCGAAGAATCTATCGAGCGCAGGTACTCATGGGTCAGCTCCGCCCATTCCAGCCGGTGCTCTTCCAAATGCTCCTGAGTATTGAATCCAGGCGTGGTAAAGAAACGCCACAAATCGGGTGATACCGCGATCTTTTTCTGCAGATAGGCAAACGGCTCCCTGGGTAGATGACAGTCGCGGCAGTTGACCACGATCCCGGACTCGTTGTCGCCGTGGACAGACGTCAGCACCTCATCGCGCAGCGAGTGGTTGCTGTGGCAGGTCATGCAGAAATCATCGGTGCTGGTGGCGTGCAGCGTGGTCTGCCCGGCATAGAAAGCCACTGCACCAAACAGCGCGCCGCCAACGACCAGCGTAAAAACGGAAAGCCTTGCGCTGGGCTTGAAGATTTTTCGCCAGTTCATGGTTGAGGGGTCTCCATTGATAGGGATAAAAAGTAGCCGCCGCTCCGCCAACCGGAGCGGCGGCACCAGGACATGGAAAAATCAGACGCTTTCGAGAACGTCGATGCTCTCGTTGATCAGCGCCTCTCCCTCGTTAAGCACGCGATGCGCGTCATCCAGACTTTCGACGCCCTCAAAACCCGGGTTATCTCCACTGGACGGGGTGCTGGAAACCGCTGCCATGGCGGCTAAAGCCATGCAGAGCGCGACAAGAATAATGACGAACCAGTTTTCTCTGCGCATGCTTCCTCCTCACAGGCTCTTGCACAGGGTGTACTGATGTATATGAAAAATATAGAATATTTTTAATATGCATCTAGGCTCCAAGAATACGGAACCGTGAAGAAGATGTCAACAGCACCCCCCGAAATCCGGCCGGCGCGGCAGGGTCGGCAACCCCAGCTGAGCCAATCAGCGCCGTCCGGCCTCGACGACGTCGCAGACCAGAAAACGGCAGTTGGCCAGATCCGCGAACTTTGCTTCATCCGGGCGGATCAACTCCAGATAGCGGGGCTCGGCGAAGGCCGTTCGCAGCGCATCGAAACTCTCTGCCCACAACTCGGCGATACCGTCATACGCGGGCTCCATGCCCGGAAACTCATTCCAGTCCTCCAGTCGCGGATAGCACTGATCGTAGCGCGCGATGTGGCGCATGAACTCAGGCACGCTGCGCACCAGCGGGCCGTGCTGCTCAAGCCAGTAATGTCGGAACTGCTCGACCGTCATCCCAGGCTTGCGCTTGATCAAGACTGAAAATTTCACCATCTGTCCAAATCTCCCAATCAGGCTGTCTCCCAGCCAATGAATGCCCAGCGGAACGGCCGGCCGCTGGCCCTGGCGCGATCCGGATCAGCTTGAAACCATTCCGCCAGCCGCTCTCGTTCAGGATCGGTCACTGATCCCAGCGAAAAGCTGACCCGCCGCACGAATTCGTCGGCCGTCTCGCAGTCGGTTGGGCGATGGTCGTTGTCGATGAAGTCGACTCGCGGCTGGCGGCCCATCTGGTAAAGAATGTTGACGGCATAAATGTAGTCCGGGACGGGATCAAGCTGCCGACCGATCACGCCGGCGATCTCAGGGTCGATGAAGTAACCGCCGACCTTGCTGGTCAGGTAAGCCCGTTTGGCCGCATGGGCGTCCAGCTTCTTCAGCGCGGCTTCCAAGTCCATCACGGCCGTCGAGCGCGAGGCGATCGCCACATCGCACACCGGCACATCGCGCCATTCGTCTTCCCATGCGCGCCGCAGCGGATGAATATGGTCGATCCCACGTTCAGCGGCCAGTTCCTTCATGGCCGCCAGCATGCCGACACTATAGTCCAGGGCAAAGATCTGCTCCAGACGGTCGGCCACGGCCAGACTGATCGCACCGGTCCCGCAACCCACGTCGAGCAGCGATTGGCAGCCAGCCAAATCCATCCGCGCCACAAACTGGCGAACGTAGCCAGAGTCAGTGGCCACTGCCCGCATGCGGCAGGCACGCGCGTCCCAGTCCTCCGGCGCCTTGACCTGGCGGCCGCAGGCGGCCATGTGCTTACGATAGAGTTGCCCGAAATCGATCTCGAAAATGTTCTTCATGCTCACCATAATGGCATAGCTGACTGAGCTTGAGAGAATCCGGATATACTGCTCAAACCCTAGCCGGGGTTCACCATGCGTATCCAGCCAAACTGCCTCAATCCATGAAAAACTGGCCCGCAGACCGCCGCGTCACCCTCCAACCCGGGCAGTATCACGTCACCTCACGCCAGGATCTGATGCTGTCCACATTGCTGGGATCCTGTGTGGCCGCATGCCTGTACGACCCGGTCGCCCGTATCATGGGCATGAACCACTTCCTGCTGGCCAATCACCGCTACAGCCGCGAGGTCCCGGTGCTGGCGAGCGAAGCCGGGCGCTACGGCGTCAACGCCATGGAACTGTTGATCAACACGATGCTCAAGAAGGGCGCGCAGCGACGCAACATCAAGGCCAAGGTATTCGGCGGGGGCAACGTCCTCCCAGGAATCTCTCGCGAGGACAGTTTTTTTGCCATTGGTGATGTCAACAGCCGCTTCGTCCAGGAATTCCTGGCCACCGAGCAGATTCCGATTCTGGCCAAGAGCCTGGGCGGCATCAACGGTCGCATGATCCATTTTCTGGGGACCGATTACTCGGTATTCGTGCGCGACATTCCGCGCTCCCAGACATTCGAAGTTGAGCAGGAAGAAAAGCAGTACTGGCGCAAGAGCCTCAAAGAGCGCGAGCAAGAAGCCACCAAGCCCGGAGAAATCGATCTCTGGTAGTCGCGAGCGCAGCCTTCGATTGTCATCAAAGCGTCACCGTATCAAGATTGCGACCGCAGCCAGGTCTATGCTTAACTGCGCGTTCGCAAGACCGTGATCGGACCATCGGATTCATCTTCATGAACCTCCTGCCTGCCGACGAGCAAGACCAGGTCTCCCAGCTCAAAAAAACCTGCCCGACCTCGCAAGCTGATACACCGCTGTGCAAGGTCTACGACCAGTTCCAGAAAGACGACCGGCTCAAGACCGTGGTCATCCTGGAAGACGAGCGCGCCGTCGGCTTGATGAATCGCAACATGCTCAACGAACTGTTCAGCCGCCCGTTCACTCGGGAACTGTATGGATCGAGCAAGGTAGGCGAATTCATGATTGTCGACCCCGTAATCGTCGAGGCAGATACCTCTGTCGATGATCTCACCCGCATCATCCTCAACGAAAACATGAGCGCCATGCAGGATGGCTTCATCCTGACCGTAGGGGGTCAGTACGCCGGCGTTGGCTTCGGCCATGACCTGCTCGCGCTGTTAAGCGAGAGAAAACAGCAGCATCTGTTCAAGCTGGCTCACTACGATCATCTGACCGGGTTGCCGAACCGCCTGATGTTCGTGGATCGGCTGACCCAGGCCTGCCTCAGGGCCGAGCGCACCGGCGAAATGGTCGGGCTGTTGTTCATTGACCTGGACCGCTTCAAGGAAGTCAACGACACCCTCGGCCACGCCGCCGGCGACGAACTGCTGATTCGAGTCTCGGAACGGCTGAGTTCGGTTGTGCGCAAGGTCGACTCGGTCAGCCGCCTGGGCGGGGATGAATTCACCGTCACGCTCGAGGGGATTCCTTCTCAACGAACGGCCTCAGAGATCGCCGACAAGATTATTGTCAGCCTGCAGTCCCCTTTTGGCATTCATGGCGTTGACGTGACCGTAACCGCCAGCGTGGGCATTAGTTTCTTTCCGAGCCAGTCGAAAGACGCCGATGAGCTGCAGCGCAATGCCGATGTCGCCATGTACACGGCCAAGGCCGATGGCAAGAATCGCCACCGGGTCTTTGCCGACCACATGCTGGTGAGCAATCGAGCCAGCCTGTCGATGGAACACGAGCTTAGGACCGCCCTCAAGCGCGGCGAATTCGAAGTCTACTACCAGCCCCAGATCAGCCTGCTGGACCGCCGCATCATTGGCGTGGAGAGTCTTTTGCGATGGAATCGTCCAGGTTTCGGCGTTGTCGGCCCCGGCGACTTCCTGAGGCTGGCCGAGGAACTGGGCCTGATGGACGAGATTGGCGTGTTCGTTGTGAAGGAAACCTGCCGCCAGGTCGTGGACTGGAGAGAGCGCCTGAAGATCGAGCTTTCAACCGCCGTGAACCTATCGTTCTCGCAGCTGGAAAACAAGAAGCTGCCCGGGTTCGTGGCCCAGGTGCTCAAGGATTCCGGTCTCGAGGCAAACTGCCTGGTGCTGGAAGTCACCGAGCAGACCATCATGAAAAGCGTCGAACGCTCCCAAGCCAATATCGACCGACTGGGGAGTCTGGGCGTTCAGCTAGCCATCGATGACTTCGGCACGGGTTACTCGTCCCTAAGCTATCTGCTGAACCTGCCCATAGACCGGCTCAAGATCGACCGCTGCTTTATTCAGGGCGTCGAGCGCGGGGCCAAGGCCAGATCGCTGACCTGCGCCATCCTCAACCTGGCCGAGAGTCTTGATCTGAAGGTCGTTGCCGAAGGCGTAGAGACCATCGCCCAGCTGGAATTCCTAAAGCAGCACGGCTGCCGGTTCGCTCAGGGCTTTCTGTTTTACCGGCCGCTGCCGGCCGCAGAGCTGGAGCCGATGCTGGAAGCCGGGTTTTGTAGCGGCAACCGCAATCGTTGATGCTCGTGCTCAGAATTATTGGTGCTATGTTGTTGAGTTGTGGTCTTACGCTTTCGGGTGGCCCGGCCGTGTCCAACACTTTGATCATCGCCCATCGCGGTGCCTCGGCCTATCTGCCGGAACACAGCTTCGAGGCTTATCTGCTGGCGTATGGCCAGGGTGCGGATTTCATCGAGCCCGATCTGGTCATGACCTCCGATGGCCAGCTGATCGCCCTGCATGACCTGACCCTGGATGCCACCACCAACGTCGCCGAGGTCTTCCCGAGCCGGGCGCGCGAAGACGGGCGATTCTTTGCGATGGACTTTTCGCTCGAGGAACTCCGGCGTCTGAAGCTTTCGGAGCGGATCGAAGTCGATACCGGGTTGGCCCGCTTTCCCAACCGCTGGCCACCGGGCCTCGGAGAGTTCAGGATCGTCACGCTCGAAGATCTGATCGTCTGGCTGCGAGAACTCAACCGCGCCACGGGGCGACGGGTCGGCCTGTATCCGGAGACCAAATTCCCGGCTTTCCATGCCGAGGCAGGGTTTGACATCGCCGGGGCGCTGGTCGAGGTGCTGCTGCGGCACGATCTGCCGGATGCGAATCTGCCGGTTTTCATTCAGAGCTTCGAACCCGAACCCCTGGAGCGAATACGCGCCAGACACGGTGACCGTTTCGCGCTGATCCAACTGATCGGCGCCAACGACTGGCGGATGAACACGGTCGACTACGACGCCATGACCAGCGCGACAGGTCTGGCCCATGTGGCCAGCTACGCGTCGGGTATCGGACCGCCGCTGACGACGCTGATCGAAATCGATGAGAGCGGCAATACTCGCCCGAGTCCGCTGTTTCGGTCCGCCCGGCGCCTCAAGCTGACCATCCACCCGTTCACTTTTCGGCGCGAGGGACTGCCGGCCGAACACTCACTGGAATCGCTGCTCGACCTTTTTATCCATGAGTTGGCGATCGACGGCCTGTTCACCGATCATCCTGACGTTGCGGTGCAGCGGCGCGCGCAGTCGCGATGAAGGCCCTGGCGGTCTAGTGGGCCGGAGAGCTCATTCGGTAACGCTCAGCCGGCGGAGCGCTGACTGGCCCGGACGCAGTTCCTCCCGGCTTTCTTGGCCAGGTAAACGCTGTCATCGGCGGACTTGATCAGATTGTCAAAAACGGTCATGGAAGGTTCACGCGTGGCCACGCCCACGCTGATGCTGTTTTTCCAGAAGCCTGATCCGGTGGCCACGCGCATCAGCGCGACGCGCGCAAGCAAAGCCTCGGCGACCTGCATCGCCCCGTCGAAATCGGTAGCCGGACACAGCACCAAGAACTCATCTCCCCCGAGGCGGAAAATCAGGTCGTCGGAGCGCAGTGAATGCTGCAGCTCTCGCGACAGCTCGGTCAACACCTGGTCGCCGGCATCATGACCATAGGTATCGTTGACTTCCTTGAAATGATCCGCGTCGATCATCAGCGCCGATAAAGGCTTTGCGTTTTCGTCGGATTCCTTCCACAGCGCGTCCAACAACATCATGGCGTGGCGGCGGTTGGACAATCCGGTCAGAACGTCCGTCAACGACAGCGCCTTGAGCTCTGTATTGGCCTTCGACAGTTCCTCAGTGCGATGCGCCACGCGCGCTTCCAAAGACTGATTCAACTCCACGAGATCCTGGTTCCGGGCCGCTAACTGTCCCAGCAGCCGGTTAAAGGCGGCCAGCAGTGGCTCAAGCGCATCCTCTTGCTCGCGCTCATGGGCTTCGAAGGCGGCCGCCGGCGCAACGCCTGAACGGACCGCGGTAATCTGGCGCGCCATGTCCTGATCCTGGCCCAGAATGTGATAAGCCAGCCAGTGCACGAGATAGTCGAGGATGCCCGAAGCGGAGCTTGCTGCCTGCCCCTGGCCGACTGAATGAAGTGCTGCCACGTCTTTCAGAAAGCGACGGTGGCTGTTTTTATGTCGAACGACATGACGCCGGTCAATGGCCGCCTCGCCCATCAAGCGTTCTTCATCGTTGAAGTGGAACTGCGCATAAGTCACCAGCTCCTCGAACAGGGTTTGCAGCTCATCATCGCTGATGCTGTTGTCACTCAGCGACTGACCGAGCCGGTTGATCAAACCCACAAGGTGCTGATGTTGATCGTCGACCGACGGCAGATCGGTCACATAGTCAGCGCTCCATTGAAAGGTCGGCATCGAGACAGCCTGGTCGGGGTGGCTTGCATTCTCGATCCTCGCGCGGGAATTACCCTTGATCTGGATCAAACCTTTACCGTATTGGAACTAACCTTTTGGCTATGCTAGCAAATCGACCGGGTTACACCGGCCGCGAGCGTTTCTCCAAAAAGCCGCGCCTGGTGTTCATTCCAGGCGGGTACGTGCACGAAAAGAACGCGTGATGCGCGCGAAAGCCTCAATGACCAGTAGTAGGTCGCATTGCAGACGTAGGTCCCAGCGTCGCGCGAATGGCGGACGTCCCAGCCAGACGTCAGACACTGTCGCAGCGCACTAAGCGGAACAACCGTCTCCAAGGCCAGCGGGCCCGCTTCTTCCAGCCTCAATACACTGTCAGGGTCGGATTCCTGCTCAGGGTGATCAGCTTCCATCCTCAAATTGTGCGCAAATCGTTCCAGCCGGACCCATGCCGTCGCAGCCGCGAGTCCGATGTGGACAACGGTATCGTAGTGTGCCGATACCTCGCCCGCTGCCCGCGCAGCAGCAAAGCTCACGGGCAAAAGCTCGAACGATCCCCCGGAAGCCGTGGCCGCGGCCTGTGCGACGACTGAACTCGGATTAAATGCATGAGAACCGAATGGCTCGAAACCGGTGAACAGCAAGCTCATGGGACGTTCACGCACAGTATCCAGCAACAGCGCATTCAATCGTCACGATCCTAACCGCCCCTTCAGTGTTTGCTCAAGCTACAGACGCTGCATCAACCTCTGTCTGCCATGCCTCCCGACCACCGTCCTGCATGCTGTCAGCGATCGAATCGGCACTCTCGTCCCAGCGGGTGGCTTCAATCACCGACTGCCGAGACGAGCTTCGCCTGGGCCGCCGCTTTTTATATCCAGCACTTCGAAAGGGTTGCCCTGAAGTATCCCGGCCTCAGTGTACATCGGCAGGACCTTATTCTCGGCATCCTCGCGCGAGACCGAAAAGGCGGCCTGGGTCAGATCATTGGTGCCGAAAGAGAAGAATTCAGGCACGCGTGCACGCCCTTGCTGCCCAAAAGCTGTTTGTTCTTGCCATCGCCGTCGGCGAAGGAATGCACAAGCTCGTTCATCAGTTCGCAATGCTAAGGTGACACGGTCCTGATTGACTTACTGCGGCAGATTCAACAAGTCACACACGGCGGCGCGCCGCTCATTGCCTTTGAGCAGATCCGCCAAGGTATAGCTATCAAATACGCCAATCACAGCCTCTTGGGCCTGCTTGCAGATTTCGCGAAGCCGACATGCCGGGGTGATGACACATTGATTGTCGGGCCGCATGCATTCCACAAAATTGAAATCGGGCTCAAGTAACCGAATGATGGTGCCGAGCACAATCCGCTCGGGAGGACTGGCCAACTTCAGCCCGCCACCGCGCCCGCGGCGTGAGGTCAAAACGCCGAGGGTGCGTAAATGCAAGGCCACCTTGTTCAGGTGAGGTCGAGAGATCTTGAAAGCTTCGGCAACTTCTCGCACACTGGCCGACCGCTCCGGTGCAGTTGACAAATAAATGAGAAGGCGCAGGCCATAGTCGGTGTACTGGGTCAGTCGCATTTCGCTCAAGCTCCTGAGCAGGGAAAATGCCCGCTCTGTTCATGCGACCTTGGTCTCCCGTCTAAATCAGGCCTCCGGATACGGATGGGCCACGCCCTTGTGGCAGTCAATGCAGGTCTGACGATCTTCAGGTTCGCGATTCTTGTTCATAGTATGCACGCCGACGGCCATCCGACTCAAGTTTTCCGGCGGAGGATCGTCTTCAACCCGAGCGTGGCAGGCCCGGCAGGTGGAGGAATCAATTGAGCGCAGATAATCGTGGGTGAGCTCGGCCCATTCCAGGCGATGCTCTTCCAGATGCTCCTGGGTGTTGAAGCCCGGTGTGGTGAAAAAGCGCCAGAGATCAGGAGAGACGGCAATCTTTTTCTGCAGATAGGCAAACGGTTCGCGCGGCAGATGGCAATCACGACAGTGGACCACGATGCCCGCTTCGTTGTCACCGTGAACCGAGGCTAGCACCTCGTCCTGCAGCGAATGATTGCTATGGCAGGTCATGCAGAACTCGTCGGTGCTGGTCGCATGCAGGGTCGTCTGACCGGCATAAAAGGCCACGGCACCGAAGACGACACCGCCAACGACCAAAGTAAAGATGGAGAGCGTAGCGCTGGGCTTGAAGATTTTTCGCCAGTTCATGCAGTCGTGTTCGTCCTTGAAGAAAAAGTTGCAGACAGCTAAAAAATTGCGCCGCCCCAAAAAATCAGGACGGCGCAGATGTCAATCGACTTCAATCAAACGCTGTCCAGAACGTCCATACCTTCCTTGATCAAGGCATCGGCTTTGTCCAGGACGCGGTGGGCTTCTGCCCAGTTGTGGAATCCTTCGCTGTTTTCAACCCAAATGAAATCCCAGTAGAACTGCGCTTCGCGATGGATTTGCTGAAGACGCGTCATCGTTACCTCGTCAACGGCACCGTTTTCTCGCTTGGCGGCAACCGCATCAATGAATGTGGCAAGGTCTTCACCAATTCGGTTCTGTTTCTCGTAGACATCACCCTGGATGCCTTCAGCACGCTCGATGACACCGGCCGCGCCCCAGTCTGAATGGCAGCCCAGACAGGTGTTCTCCACGTGGGTCAACGGGCTGGTCCAGTGATGGTAGGTGTACTCTTCGCCCTCGGTATCCACAGCCTTGGGCATATGACAGTCGGTGCACTGGAGACCCATGCGCGAGTGAATGTTCACTTCCTTGCCTTCGTGATACAGCTCATATTCAGGATGCTGCATCTTGGCCACCAGGGCGCCGGTTCGCGGGTGAATCCACTCATCCGAGCGCCGGGCCGCATCGTAGTGCTCCAGTTGAGCCTCCACGTGCAAGCCCGTCGTCCAGGGCAACTCGACCTTGCGGGTCTCTGCGTTGAAGTGATAGTTGGTATGGCACTGCGCGCAGACCAGATCGGTCCGTCCTTCCGGATCGATGTTGGCAAAGGTACCGTGCGCCATCCCCTCATCGAGCCATGTCCGAGCGTGGCGTATCGAAGCATCCTCCGGCGAGTGGCAGTCCAGACAGCCGATGGTGTTGGTGCCCACTACCTTCGAAAATGGCATGGAATACCAGTCATCCCCATGAACGGCATCGAGCTTCGTTACGTCTGTGGTCTTGCAGCCTATACAGGTGGCCGGCCGCTTGTCCCAGTCAGGCAGACGTTCGGTATCGATCACGTCATTCAAGGCATGGAAATGCCCGCGCGAGCGATAAAAGCCCTTCGAAAACCCGAAACCGTCGTAAGCGACTTTCAGAAACGGGTATTTCTTCAGGTAATCAATCTTGTGAATCTCCATGCCTTCGGCTTCAGCGCGGCCTCCGCCACCGTACATGGTCTGTTGCATCTCGGCCGTGCGGGTCCAGCCTTCGTACTGGGCCGGAAAATAGCGTTTCCAGTTTTCCGTCACGGTGGCCTCGTCAAGGCTGTCAAAACCTTCGAATTCCGGCTTTTCCCCATTCGAGGGACTGCTCGACACCGCGGCCATGGTGGCGAGTCCCAAACACAGTGCCACAAGCAAAACCACGAACCTTCCATCCTTGCGCATACGTCCTCCTCAAAACGACACAGAGCCGATGAATTTAGGGCTCATGCATATTAGAACTAATAGATACTTCAAATATGCATTTATACCTAGAAGGTAGCGCGGGGTGAAATTAATGTCAACACGCCCACCCGGAAAAAGTAATATTTAACAGAATATAAGAATTATTAGCGTTCCCGATTTGGTGTCTGGATCGGGTTCTGAGAGGCATCCATAAACAGTCATTAGAATGTTGGTTTAAGCTCAAGCGATGATGATGAATGCAAATACCTTTATCGCCTGTTCCGCCTTGGCTATCGGTTTGACACTGCTTTTTGCTCTGTGGCCAAACCTGCGCGCGAAGCTGTTTCGGGACCGGTCCATTGCCGTTCTGCCAAGGCCCCTGGCCATCAGTTTTGTCATGCTGATTCCCCTGGTGTCCGTCGCCTTATATCTGCAAGTCGGTACCTATGGCGACGCAGAGGTCAACGACCCCCGGATGACCCATCTGCGGTCTGAGATGATCGAGATGGCCGGGGAGCTTGAGCGAAACCCGAACCAGCCAGAGCTATGGCAGAGAATGGGGCTGGTCTACAAGGATCTCCAACACTATGGTCCCGCAGAGCATACGCTGCGCCGGGCGCTGTATCTCAGGCCCGACAGCGCTTTTCTGCACGTGGAGTTGGCTGAAACCCTCCATTTGCGCAGCGAATTGCCCGACATGCCGGCTGAAGCCCGAGGGCTTCTGACGCGTGCAATTTCGCTCGAGCCTGACAACCTCAAAGCTCTTTGGCTACTCGCAACCGCTGACTTCAGATCTGGCAACTTTGAAACCGCACTGTCGTGGTGGGAGCAGATGCTGCCGCTGGTTCCGGAAGACTCACAAATTCATCGTGCTGTACAAACCGAAGCCGAGCGCGCGCGCAGACTGATCAATCAGCGACCCTGATGTTGACTTGCAGCCAGACCTAAAGCCTGACCGTAGACCTACACCTGTTGGTTTGCGCCTCAAATTAGTCCACCTTCAGACGATTTTTGCATGGCGGTCTGATCCATGCCGCGAGACAAAATACCTCAATGGTTCAGTCTGTTAGCTCAACCGCCCCGGGTCAAAACGAGATGCAAACAGTGGGTCAATTCCGGACGTAACTCAACAGGCGGACCTTATCTGGCGCGGAGTTGATTCTCAACGATAATCTGACACCAAAAGTCCATATCCTACAATGCCTTGAGGCGTCAAAATAGTTAAGGTAAAATGTTTTACCTTAATTGAGGAGCGCTCGAATGACCAGCGACACGGGATGGGGATTCTATGGGCGGCGCCAGGAGCTGGATCAACTGCGCCAGATTTTTGAGCGCCATCGCTGGTTCTTTCTGCAAATATCGGGGCGGCGGCGCATCGGCAAGACAACGCTGATCCAGCGCGCTATTCAGGCGGCCGGCATTCACAAAACGCTCTATATCCAGATTCCGGACTCGGATGCGGCGGGTGTGGCTGCTGTGTGTAACGGCTACCTGGAAACCTTTGGCCTGGAAGAGCGGGTCCACAATCTGGCTGAGTTGGCGGGGTTGGTCAGCCGCCTGGTCGAGGCCGGCTACATCATCGCCCTCGACGAGTTTCAGTATTTTCATCGCAAGCAGCTTTTCGATTTCTGTTCGCTACTGCAGGCGGAGGTCGATCAACTGGCCGCGAGGTCGGACACGGTGCGCGGCGGTCTCATCGTGCTGGGCTCTTTGCACGCTGAAATGACTGCCTTGCTCGACGATCGGGATGCACCGCTGTTCAATCGGGTCACCGACACTCTTGAATTAGGGCATCTCGACACGGCTTCCATCCTCGACATTCTCAGGACACATGCCGATGATGAGCCATACCGACTCCTGTTTTTCTGGAATCTGTTCGAGGGAGTGCCGAAATTCTACCGCGACGCTTTTGAGCAAGGGGTGCTCGGCGACAATCGCGATGCAGTACTTGAGAGGCTTTTTTTCGCCAGCTCATCGCCGCTGAAGACCGAAGCGGACAACTGGTTTTTGCGGGAGTTGCGTGGACGCTACGATATGATCCTTCATTTTCTGGCAACCCACCCCGGCTGCACCAATGCAGATATCGAAGCCACCATGCAGCAATACGCCACCGCCGGTGATGCACGCCAGGTGGGCGGCTATCTTAAGGTGTTGGCTGAACGCTATCGGATGATCGAGCGCCGCCTGCCTATCCTGGCAAAGGCGAAGGCGCGATCAGGACGCTACTACATTCGAGACAACTTCCTGCGGGCCTGGCTCTCTGCACTGCAAAAGCCCGTGTCGGCAGCCGCTTTCCGACCGCTGGATACCCTGATCGAGCAGGCGGACACACGCTTGAAAGACGTAGAAGGTTTCGCCCTGGAAGATCTGATCGGACAGCTTTACCACGAACGTAGTCGCCTTGGCTTGGGTAGCTTCATGCTCAGTGAGCGTGTTCAAGGGTACTGGGACCGCGCAGATGTGGAAATCGATCTTGTTGCCATCAGCGAAGATGACCGAAAAATCCGATTCGGGACTTGCAAACGTAATCCCGCCAAGCTGCCAGCTTCAATCCAGCCGCTGTTGCGCAGTGCCGAGCGATTCCTGAACACTCATCGGCGATTTGCCGACTGGACAATTGAATATGTCGGGCTCGCTCCGGTAATCGACGACCGATGCAGGGCACAATTGGCCGCCCACGGCTTGCTCGCTGAGGATCTTGGTGACTTGACCCGCGAGCTTTGAACAGGCAGCTGATGAACAGCGCCTTGAGCAAGTCCCGATTCATGTCCGGGCTGCAGTGTGAGCCGAAACACTTCTTGTGCCCTTGGTCACCTACCAAACCGATCGATTCTCCGTTGGTGTGTTGGAGGGTGCTTCTTTCCATTTCTTCCAGCAGGATGACTTGTCACTAAATATCCGGGCAGTCCCCCGATATACCACTCTCGACGGTCCGGACTCAGACGAGCTTAAGGGAATCGATCGGAAGGCGACCTTGGATGTGGGAATCGGGCTGGACTATACCTTTGGAAGCGCCTATCTCTCTGCCAAAGCTGTCGCCGAGGTGACCGGAGAACACGATGGCTTTGAACTTGACATCAAGATCTGGCGAACAAGCGATTTTGGGGATCTCTCGATTGTTTATGGTCTCGGAGCCTCATGGCAGAGTGAGGACCTTTCCGACTACCGATTCGGCGTTCGTACGACAGAGGTGCTTGATGGTCGACCAGCCTACTCAGCGGATGCGACGGTCATTCCCTATGCTGAGTTTCTCGCCGAGTATCCGATTTCGGACAGCTGGAAAGTGCTCGCAGGAGGCCAACTCACGATACTGACAGGTGATGTCAAGCAAAGCCCTATCGTCGACTCCAAGGAATCCTTTGGTATTTTTGGCGGCCTGATGCGTGAGTTCTAAGTTCCGCATGACACCGTCACAACTAATCTGTCTGATGTGGCCGTTTCGCAGAAGGAAGCCTCGGAAACGGGGCTTCCGAATCCGGAAGGCACGCTCTGCGGAGAATTGCTCTGCTCCAACCAGCCTTCTGGTTTGTTCTCTCGTGTAAGGACATTTGCTGTTGGGCCGGTGATACTCACCGAATGCAATCAAACAGCCGCCGAGGAATATAATCTCGTCCCCACTCAGCAGGTTCTTGTCCGCTGTCTTTAGAGGAATCTAAGGTCCTCCCTCATGTCTCTTTCACTTCACGAACTCGGTTGGCGCACATCGCTGGCTCAACAGCTGGCGCAGTGCGGAAATCCAGCCCTCGTGCCCGTCCGCGTTCTGGAGGTGCACAGGGATCGCCTGCGCGTGGCCGGAGAAGCGATTGACGATCTCATCGCGCTTCCGGTGTTGAGGGATGCGTCAGGTGATGAAACCACGCCCACGGTGGGGGACTGGGTGCTACTGGACGAGAAATCACTGCACTTTGGCCATCTTCTCGAGCGTGAGAGTCTATTCAAGCGTCGCGCCGCGGGGACTTCTGGAAAGACTCAGCTGATCGCTGCCAACATCGACACGGTTTTCATTGTTTCTTCGTGCAATCAGGACTTTAACGAGGCGCGTCTGGAGCGCTATCTGGTTCTGGCCAGAGAAGCGCTGGTCTTTCCGGTCATTGTCTTGACCAAGGCGGACACGACCGACGAACCCGAATTCTATGCAAACCGGACCCGCCGGCTTGACCCGTCACTGATCGTCGAGACGGTCAACGCCCTTGACACCTCTAGCGCCATCAAGCTCGCTCCGTTCTGTGGTGTCGGTCAAACCGTTGTGCTTTTGGGGTCTTCAGGCGTAGGGAAATCCACCCTGGTCAACGCGCTGACTGATCACAGCAAAGCCCTGACCCAGCCTGTTCGTGAGGATGATGCCAAGGGAAGACACACGACCACAGGACGGACGTTCTACCGACTAAGCGAAGGCGGATGGCTGGTTGACACCCCGGGGATGCGGGAGATTCAGCTGACCGAGGCGGCCGGTGGAATCAGTCAGGTCTTTGAGCAGATCCAGAACCTTGCGGACTCCTGTCGTTTCAGCGACTGCACCCATCAATCTGAGCCCGGCTGTGCCGTCCAGGCCGCGATCACGGAAGGCACTCTCGACTCAACCCGTCTGGATCGGTGGCGAAAGCTGGTCGCTGAAGAGCAGAGAAACAGCGAGACACTGGCGCAGCGGCGACGTCGCGACAAGAGTTTCGGGAAGATGGTCCGTTCGGTGATTCAGGAAAAGAACGACGACAAGTACCGATAGTAGCTGGCGATTCCTCCGTGTTTAGAGCGCGCTACTTAGCCATTCTCAGAATTTCTGTCGTAGCTGTTAGAACCTAAGGCTGAAGTCCTGATCCGCCCGTCCTGGATCAAAGTGTGGGGATGCTCGCGGAACCCGAAGCATTCCAATGGGTTTCGATTTGATTACTTGACGTTCTTTACTTTGTTTCATAAAGTAATAGCATGACCCAGCCAAGCCCTGATCAGCAAATTCTTCGCGGGCTCCTCGACAGCCTGGTGCTGGATGTCTTGAGTGAAGGGCCAAACTATGGCTTCGGCATCCTGCAGCAGCTCGAAGACCGACTGGGCGAGGCCGCCGGGATGATCAAGGAGGCGACGCTGTATCCCCTCCTGCATCGGCTGGAAGAAAACGAGTACCTGCGCTCGCACCTTGAACCCGGCGCTCGGGGCCGCCCGCGCAAGTACTACCGAATGACGCCTGAAGGTCATGCTTTGCTTGAGTTAAGGATCGACGAATGGCACCAAGTCTCGAAGCTACTGGAACGCACGCTGCTGCGGCCGAGGTGTAAAAAAGGAGAACAGGAATGATCCGAACATTGCTGCGGTTGCCGTCGCCTGGCTGGGAGAGCGACTTAGCAACCGGGATTGAATCCATCGACAACTATCTCAAGTCTCTTGACCGTGGTCTCGTCGGATCCAAGTCAGTTCGCCGCCTGACCTTGCTCGAGGCTAAGGACTTCTTGTTGGAAGCCGCTGAGAACGTCCCGACCGAAAAACAGGATCAGGCCATCGCTGCGGCGGCCGAAGCGTTCGGTAAGCCTGACGATGTTGCTCGCCGCCAGCGTAGTGAACTCTTTCTTGAGTTCGGACGATCGGCACCATTTTACGGCTTGGGCTTCGCTACTTGGATGTTCATCATCAACTACTTTGGCAGCCAAATGACTGACGTCAGCTGGTCTGGCATAGTCGGTATGTTCGTCTTCAACGCCTTTTTTTTCGGGACGTTTATGGGCTTTTGTATGACTTTTTGTTATGCTCAGAGCCTGCCGGATTCAGATGATGCGAGTGAGCAGACCACCTCATTCGTTGTTTCCTTACCCCGATCAAGCATCGTCGCCGGCTGGGCGATGATCGTGTTGTTTGGCATCATCAGTCTGACAGCTCTTTTAGGCCTTGCGGGTGTTGGCCTTTTTGGCGCCGAAAGCTTTGCCTTCAACGTTATGCTTTCGGTCGTTGGCTTGTGGCTGGTCGCCAAGGCAGCAGCTAGTCTACTCTTCAAGATTCATGTGAATGAAGCTGATTTCGTCATTCAATCTTGGCGAGGATTGACCCGCATACCATTCAACCAGGTCAGCGGATTTGCGCCGGAGTCGCAACGGTACATGGTCTTCCCCTCAGTCGCTGGAGCGCCCTTCAGGCTGAAATGGCTCGACCAAAATGGACGTGAAAAATCCACCATGGTGGGTTTCAACGCCGAACTGAAAAACGCGGACCGCTTCCAGGCCCTGCTAGAACAGACGTTGGAGTATCGAAGGCAATCCACTCTCGAGGAAATTAAAGAAGCAGTCAAACCATGCGATTAAAGTCCACCCAGCCATGGAGCCGCAAAAGTGTTCGATTTGAACAGCGAGCGTTTTAAGTTCGATCTCGAAGGCGTTCCTTACAAACTGGAGCCTCGGTGTTGATTTGCACCGAAAGTTGACCACTGTTTGCATCGAACTGTGACCCTGGCTGATTGAGCTACAGCCCTGACAAATCACGTCAATTTTTCCCCCAGCATGGATCAGATCACCGTGCACGAATCCTTCGAAGGATGAACATTTTCCCTTGAGAACAACAAGCAAGACCTTTGGCACATGCGGGCAAACGACGTTCTGATTGATTATTGATTGACACGTTCAACGTCGGAATTCTGAATCGATGAAAAGAATTGCTGCGACCGCGGCCTTCATCCAAGCGGCTTGCTACCTGTTCGGATTTCTATTGCTAGCGACGACCATGAACCCAGGAAGTACAGAAGGGTGGACTGCGGTCAATCGCTTAGAGTTCGTCCTTGAGCGGGCCACTCTCTTCCAGATCTGGAATATCGTGATCTATGTTGTCTTCGGGATTTCTCTTGTGGCCCTGACTACTGCTTTACACCGCCTACTTGATTTGCCGGATAGGCCTTGGATGGCGATCGCCAGTCCTTTTGGCTACATCTGGGCCGGGCTGGTGATCGCAAGCGGCATGATCGCGAGCGTCGGGCTGACTGCCGTAGAAAAAATTCATGAGA
>JAZBOC010000059.1:0-10243 GCA_036353315.1 Wenzhouxiangella sp.
CGGGTTGTCGGCCAGGGCCGGCAGGCCGGCCAAAAGGGCAGCCAGGAGCAGCAGCATGCGTCGGATCATCAATGAGGTTTCCGGATCGGTTGAGCGGACCGATATTGTAAGGGCAAGCATGGCGCAACCAAGGCCCGCGCTGGCCTAGCGCCGGCCTCCCCGATCAGGCTGCGCCGCGGTTACTCGAAACTGCTGAAGAACAGCACATCGTCGCCGCCCACGAGATCGACAAAGACGGTCCCGTCCGGGTCGTTCGACTCAATTCGTAATCGTGCGGTTCGAAACCCCGTCGCCTGCGGCGCGAAAACCACGCCGACGCTGCAGTTTTGGCCCGCATCGAGGGTCTGCAGACTGCAGTCTCCCGGAGAGAACAGGTAATCGGTCGGCATCTCGCCTTCGAGCGAAAGCGTTCCGATCATGAGCGGCGCATCACCTGCATTTTCGATCAACAACAGCTGCACCGGTGAGGATTGCCCGATCGGTACTTCACCGAACGCGATCCTCGTGCTGGACGGCTGCAGGTCCGGTGCCCTCGCCGGTTCGAACCTTGCACTGACCGTGCGCGCCTGATCCATGACGACAGTGCACGACCCCGAGCCAGAGCAATCTCCGAGCCACTCGGCGAATTGCTGCCCGGGTCCGGGTGCTGCCGAAAGCGCCACGGAAGTGTTGCGTCGATAGGCTTCGGTGCAGTCGCCTGGACAGTCGATGCCGGCGGGCTGGCTGATCACGCGGCCATTGCCGTTGACTGCGACGTTCAGCGATTCCGGTTCGGGCGGATTGGTGGCAACCAGGACGAAATCGACATCAATTTCGGTGAACGGCCCATTGGATGAGGTCCATTGGGCCGTTACGGTAAAGGTCTCGAACGCGCCAACCGGCACCGCATCGATCTCGGCGAAGACGCCGTCCACGTACTGGGTTGACACCGGCACGCCAGAGCCCACCCGAACCATCAGGGTCAGGTTATCGAGACCGGCGAAAGGATTCTGGGTTGAAGTCAGGCGAATCTCGGCGTCCTGAAAGACCGTGAATCGGTAAACGGCGACGCCATCGGCGTCATTCGCAGACTGGATGATGACACGCATGTTCCAGTCCAGGGCCTGAGCAATGCCCTGAAACAGCCCACTTGTTCCGCCCAAGGTATCGGCGGTGGAGACATCGGAGCCGGTAAGGCTGAACAGCGCAACGCCGTTGACGCTTTCGGTATTGACCGTGATGGCCGCCCATCCCGAGGCAGGAGCAATGGCCGCGACGAGAAAAAGGAACACGACTCGCAGGTTCATGACGCCCTCCGATAGACCTACACCAAGAAACCAGCCGTTGTCCGCGCGGTTCGTCGGCCGCGGGGTCGAGGAAGTATACCCATCGAAATTATCCTGTTTTCGCTCCTCGCACTCAATTGCACTGAAGAAGACTGCTTCGCGGGCCGCGAAGCCGCTTTCGGATCAGCGGCTATGGCTCGAAACCCGAGGAAAAAATGCAATCTTCGAAAGGAGCCACAGGGGCTTGACCGAAAGTCACTGTGATCACTTTTTCCGGAGCTAACCCGCTTGCGCAGACCGACGAGCCCTCCGGCGGCTGGACATTGGCCGGCTCCTGCAGCAGCCCATAGACATAAGTGCCCGGCGTGATTCCGAGACTGTCGAACGTGGCGTCTTCGAAGAACATGGTGGCCGAGAGCGACGTGCCGCTGACATAGCCGTCTGGAAGGAGCAGCGCAGGAAAGTCCACAAACGGGCCCGAGCCGGCCGGGATGATGTCCCTGGTCAGGGAGAAGAAATCCCCGGAAGCGCTGGTGGCGAAGGTCAAGGTGTCAAAGGATGCCTCGCCAGGACCAAAGGGGCGCGCAGACCACAACAGGTAGGAGTCGACACGCGCCCCCGAAGGATTCGAACCGGTCGAGATGAAGGGAAACGGCGGATTGATGCGTGCCCCGATGGCGGACACGCCAGATGTGTCTCCGGCCACGCTATTGGCGAGGTCAAGTGAGCCTGAGAGGGTTCCGGTGACCCCGTTGGCGGTTTCCTCAAAGGCGAAGACGAGGCCCGTATCAGGCTGCGTCTGGGCCAACAGCGACCAGTTCTGCAGCACGCCCGTGTCGCCGGGGGCTCTGTCGCTGATCGACAGGGTCCAGGTCCCGGCGATATTCAGCCCGTCGAAGTTGGCAAGGCTTCCGAGGCTGTTGTAATCGCCGGCTGGCAGTATGCCGCCTTCGAAGTTGATCTGATCGTGGAAGCTACCGCTGGTTGACTCGTCGTCGATGGTATAGCTGCCGTCCAGGTCGATATCGAAGCCAAAGGTTTCGCTACCACCCTCGAGCTGACCGGCACGGTTGGTGATCAACCAGGACGTGGCGCTGTTCTCGTGGGTCAGGACAATGATCAGATCACCTAACCAGGTGTGATTGATCCCGCCGAGGATCAGGTCAAGGTCCTGAACTGTCCCGGAGTGGTCAATAACGATCGATGAGCTAGCACCAACCGGATCGTTATCCGGTATAACGAACCCGGGTCCGGGCCCGTAAAGGTGAGTGGCGCCATCCGCAACACAGCCGGCCCGCCTATTCGAAGCCATCCCGGAAGATTCGATCGGTTGAAACCGGATCACCGACACGCAGGATGACGACCGTCGGTTCACTGAAGGCGTCGGCAGTCGCCCCGCTGCCCTGCTCGATCGGCGCCCTGAGGCGATAGCTGAAGCGGTCGATGCCGCTGGCGCCGGGGTCGGCCACGTAGCTGAAGCTGCCGTCCTCTGCGATGCTGAGCTGGCCCTTGGTCGGCAGCACAGCCTCGGGCGAGTTGAAAAAGTCCAGATCGACGACGACCCGATCGCCGACAGTCCCATCCTGCAGTTCGTCATTGCGCACCAGGCCGTCGGCGGCTGCCACGACCAGGACACCGTCGCCACTGTTGCCCAGCTCGAAGGTATCGCCGATGGCCATCTGCCTGGCCTCGCTGCGCAGGGCGCGCAGATCCTCCAGAATCATTTCCACGTAAGGGAATGAAGGAGCACTCGTGCCCAGCGCCTGATCGATTTCGATCGCCAGTCCCTCGATGCGTTCCTTCAAGCGGGTGTTCAGGGCAGTCAGTGCGAGGCCGCTGTTGCCGCCTGCAGACCCGTCATCATTGATCAGGTCAAACTCGATCAATCTCAGAAGATCGTCACTTCGAAAGCCCATGCCGGCGATCCCGGGCGCGCCACGCAGCGCTGAGCGCAGGATTTCGCTTTGCGTCAGCGCGTCACCCATTCCGAGCGAGAGGTAGGCATCCAGTAGTGCTGCTGTATTGTCCAGGCCTTGAGCAGCCTGCTCAAGCACCGAGCCAGGGGTAGTGAATTGATCAAGCACAGCCTGACGGGCTTCGTCGCGCAGCGCGGCCAGTTCGGTCGTGAGGAAATTCACCTGCAACCACCACTCATCTTCAGGGACTCCCAACCATTCCATGAAGGCACAGCTTGAGCACGAATAGTCCTGGGTCACGCGGAGGCGGGTTTGATACGAAAAGGGAAAAGGAAAGAAGAGCGATCCCGTCGAATACGTTTGACCCTCAAGGTTTCCGCTCGCCAGGGCATTGGAAATGGACGGCCAGGCGCGCGAGATCGAATCCCCATATGTCCAGTCCGGGAGCGTTGTCGGAGCAGAAACGACCGGCCGCCATTGCCCGTCTCGGAAGTACTCCTTCTGGAAATCGATCCGGCGACAGGTGCCATAGATCGATCGGCGATCCGAGCACAGCCACATGATCGGTTTGTTGTGGGTGCCGTTCAGGCGGCGATTGATCATGTACATATCGACTTCAGGCCGTATGCGACCGTTGGCCAGCAGATACGTCAAGGCATTGCGCTCGGCCTTCTCGGCTCTCGAGGTGCTTGGAGGAACGGGCGGCTGGATGATATGCCTGTCGGCAACGGCAATTTCATGGCCACGGTGGGGGAAGTTGAACGTGTTGATGGACCAGGAACCCAGCACCGGAGTCCCGACCTCCGCGCTGAACCATCTGATCGTTCCTATCGGCGCAAGCAGGGGTGTCACGATCTGGTCAAGCCCCGCCCATGGATCGACCCGCTGGATGCCGTTGCTCAATGGCGGCGTTCTTACCCCGTCGATGGCGGAATCGATGGCAGCCTGCACGTTGTCGGCCTGCTGTCGCGCTCGATCCAGGAGCGCATCGAACAGTTGCCGATGACCCCGCACTGCGTCAGCCAGCGCGATGATTCGATCGCCTTCCTGGATGATTTCATCGATCCGGATCGAGCCGCCCGAGCCCATCTGGCTGGCTAACTGGAAATTGAAATACCATGGATTCTCCTGCGCCAGCTGAATATAGGCCGCCGCAGCCTGGGCCCAGAAGGCAGGGGCGGCAACCCGGCCGCCGATCAAGGGTCCGGCAACGCCCAGGCCGGCCGGCACCCGTCGCAGATCGTTGAGATAGCGGGCGACCACGTCGCTGTCGAGCAGCTCGGCAGCATTGTCGACGGTCAAGGTCAGTGCCTGGTTGTCCGGTGTTCCCGCGTAGTCCTTCGAAATCGAAGTCGCGAAAGTGTAGAAGTAGCTCGAGGCGACGATGAAGTTCGGGTTGCTCCTGTCGTACGGAAGACTGACGCCGTTATTGGCATAGTAGTTCAGTACCTCGTTGGATCGAATCAAGAAGTCGGTCTGCGCCAGCGCCGCGAAGAACCCGAACAGCGCATCCTCGATCCGCTCCAGGCTGCTCCGAGCTTGGGCGATCGTGATGGAAAGCGCATCGACGTCGATCTGTAAATTGTTGATGTCCTCGCCCAGCGCCATGAAGCCATCGCTCATCGTGCTGAACACAGCATTGAGCTTCTGGTCGACCACGTCGAAGCGGTCATTGAGCTGCACCTGCATGGCTTGCACCTGATCACGAAGCTCGATGATCTGGTCGAAAATCTGTTCTTCAGCGCTGGGGGCTTGCTCACCCAACAGCGCGCCAAGTCCCAGTGCACCGGTGACAACATTGGTCAATGACTGGAAAGTCTCCCAGGGATCTTCCTTGATGATGCCGACGCCCACACCCACCAGGGAACCGGCAATGCCGGCCGTTTCCTGCATGATCGCCAGGCTGTTGTTGGTCTGCAATTGCAGCGCCGCATAACTGCGTGCGGTGAAGGCTGCTGCCTGAATCTCTTCGAAATCGGCCTGTTGCAGCAGCAGCGTGCGTGCAAAGACAGAGGCTCGCCGGGCGGCAGTATCGCGTGAGCGCTGATTGATCGAGTCCCTAATCCTGTTGAGTTCTTCGATCGCTGCGTCGTGATCGGCTGCATCGGGATCACTTGCAGCCATGGTCACCGCCAGCGATGAGCTGAACTGGTCGAGCATGGGCACGGCCAGGGGAATGACGATCTGATCACCTTCGTCCTGGATCGCTCGAATGTCGCCAAGGATCACATCCTTGAGGTCGTTCAGTTCCGTGGCCGAGGTCAGCAGCCCCAGATAGTCGGCATAGCTCGGTAGATCGGCCAGACCCTGGTTGACATTGGCCAAGCTGAGGTCGGCCTCGTCGATCAGGCCCAGCATTGGGTCCAGGCCTTGCCCGGCCAGGTAGGCATCGGCGATTTCGGCGAGCATAGGGCGCGGCTCGCCGCCGGGTGTTCGGCCGGACAGGAGCATGATCAGCATGTCAGCCGTTTCGCGGCGATGGATCAGCTTCTGAACCGATGCCAGATCGAATCGAGTCATACGTTGCCGCGAGTTTGAGAACTGCCCCAGACCGCCCAATCCACCGAGCTCCATACCCAAAAGCTCCAGTACGCGGGCCCCGACACGGGTATCGGTACCTTCCAGCGGGATGGTGTCCGCGATCCGTCCGGTACTCAGCGCGGCCAGCACCGCGCCATTGCTGAGCAGATCGGGATCGCCGGGCACGGTGACGGCCATCCGGGCATCGAATCGACTGACAAACGCCGTCAGCTGGTCGGGTGTGACCAGCGGGTTGCGTTCGGCAAACGCCCACAGCGCGGCGCTGCTGACCAGTGCGCGCGGGTTGGCCTCGCCCTCCAGATAGCGCTGGCGGACGTACTCGGCGGCCCTGATTCCATCGAGGACGTACTGGTAATCGGCCTCGCTTTCGATGCCCAGATCCAGCGCGCCGGCCGGGCTGCACAAGCCCAGCCAGAGCAGCAGCGTCACGAAACAGGCCCACGGGCGGTGGAGGATCGGGTTGCCGGTCGGTAACTTGATCATGCAGGTTCACTCAAGGTTCGCTCAGGTCAAAGACTCTGCGCCGCGATTCGGCACTGTCCATCCGGTTTAGCAGCAGCCGACCACAAAACCGGTCACGACGGCCTTGCTTTTCTGCGCCACCCGAACCGGGTATGCTCGAAAACGGCGAAGACAGCCAAGGGCAGCGCAGGCCGATGACCGACACCGGGAAGCACTGGCGGGAAGTCAACGCGCTGCTCGAGCATGCGCTGGAGCTACCCGTGGATGAGCGCGAAGACTTCGTTCGCAGGACCGGGGCGCCAGCCATCGCTGAGGCCGTATTGGAGCTGCTCGCCCATGATCGAAGCGAAGCGCTGGACCCGCCCCGTCTGGCCGGGGAGATCGAGTCGATGATCAAGAGCATCGACGACAAAGCGTCGCTGATCGGCCTGCAGATCGGACCCTTCGTGCTTATGCGCGAGATCGCACGCGGCGGCATGGGCCAGGTCTTCGAGGCCCGTCGGCAAGACGCCGATTTCGAGCAGACGGTCGCCATCAAGCTGCTGCCCGGCCATCGGCTGAACGAAGAGGCGCGCCTGCGCTTTGCCATGGAGCGCCGCATTCTGGCCGGCCTCAAGCATCCCAATATCGCCCAGTTGATCGACGGTGGCATGCTCGATGACGGCATGCCCTATATCGTCATGGAGTATGTCGACGGGATGCGCATCGATGAATACTGTCGTGAGCAGGCCCTGTCGAATCGCGCCATCATCGAGCTGATCCTGAAGGTCTGCAGCGCCGTTCAGCTCGCCCACCGCAATCTGATCGTTCATCGCGACATCAAGCCCGGCAACGTCCTGGTTGACGCCGGCGGCACGCCCAAGCTGCTTGACTTCGGCATCGCCAAGATGCTCGACGCCGGCACGGACCAGACCGGTGAGCAGACCCGCACCGGCGTGCGCCTGCTCACCCCGGCCTATGCCAGCCCGGAACAGGTAGAGGGACGCGAAATCACCACCGCAGTGGATGTCTACGCCCTGGGTCTGCTGGCCTACAAGCTGCTGACCGACCGCCTCCCCTATCGGGCCGAGCCGACCGATGCACACTCGATGGAACGGCAGATTCTCGGTACACCCGCCGAAGCACCCAGCGATGCGTTGCGCGGTCGCGACAGTGTCGGCGATTCGACCCGACCGCCGGACTGGCGCCGCCATCAGGTTCGCGCGCTGAAGGGAGACCTGGACACGATCCTGCTGATGGCCCTGCGCAAGGAACCCGAACGGCGCTATGCCAACGTCGCCGCCCTGGCCGACGATCTTCAGCGACATCTCGACAATCGACCCATCCAGGCGCGCTCGGACAACCTGGCTTACCGGCTGGGCCTGCTGCTCAAACGCCACCCTGTGGCCGCACCGGTCAGTGCACTGGCCCTTGTCGTTGCGCTGGGCGCTGGCACGGCGTTTACCTGGATGCTGGCTGCCGAACGCGACCAGGCCCTTGCCGCCGAAGCCCGCGCAGTGCAGACCGCACAGTTCGCCGCCAGTCTGTTATCCAGTACCAATGCACAACAGGGAGGCGACCGTCTGGTGCCGGTGACCGAACTGCTGGACACCGCCAGCCGGCGGGTATCCGAGGAATTGGTCGAGCAGCCGCTGGTCGCGTTGCCCCTGCACCTCGCCCTGGGCGAGGCTTACATGAGTTGGGGCCAGAATCAGGATGGCGTTGAATCGGCCGAGGCCGCCCTGGCTCTGGCCGAGGCCGCGGGGAGCGCAAGAGATCAAGGGCTGGCGCTGGGTCTGCTGGCCCGGCTTCAACACAACCTTGGTGATCCTGATGAAGCCCTGCGAATGAGTCGCCGGGCTTTCGAGTTCATTCGCCAGACTGACAACTCATCCGAGCGCACGATCATGCTGCTCAACATGGCAATCGCGCTCAATGAGGCCGGCCATCGCCTCGACGCCCTGCCTATGTTTGCCGAAGCCGAGACCGCGATGCGGGACCTGGGAGATGCGACGGATCCGGCGGAGCTGGCCTGGTTGCTGAACAACTACGGCTGGTGCCTGCACGCCCTGGGTCGCTACGATGAGGCCTTGCAGCGCTACGATGAATCAATCGCCCTGCTCGATGGCGTGGATTCGCCTTTCGATCGCGCCTTGACGCTCAGCAATCGCGCCGGGCTGCTGCGGGACCTGGGCCAACCCAAGGCAGCGCTCAAGGGCTTGGAAGGGGCACTGGCAGTCTTTCAAGACATGTTCGGTGAACCGGGAGACCCCAGCGTCGCGCGCGCTCACCATCTGCTATCGGTCGCATTGACCGAGATGGGCCGACTCGACGAAGCCCTTGATCACAGCAATCGAGCCGTGGCCATGAACAGGCGCTTGCTCGGCTCGGAGCATCGGTGGCTGGCCTATACGCTCAATGCGCGCGCCGGCCTGCAGCTTGAGCGCGGCGCTCTGGACGAGGCCGAGACCGACATCGAGGCCTCGGCCCGGATCATCGAGGCCCAACGCGGACCCGAGCACCTGGACAACGCCGACATTGATCTGTTGCGCGGGCGCCTGGCCCTGGAGCGCGGACAGCTCGAAGACGCCATCGCTGCACTGGAACGTTCACGACGCCTGGCCAAGCCCGTTGCCGAGTTCGAACGGACCTCGATCAATCAGATCGAGTGGCTCCTGGCGATCGCCCTGGCCTCGGAGAATCAGGCCGAAGGCCGGGTGCTGGCGCGCGAAGTCATCGATCGGCTCAGCGGGCGTTTGGACGAAAGCGACTGGCGACTTCGGATCAAGCGCGCGGCGATCGATCTTCCTCCGTTCAACCTTGAACCGAGTCCGGAGCAAGCCAGTCGCGCTGGTGTCCTGATCGATGAGCTGTCCGAGCAGATCGGCAGCGATACGCTGCGCGTTCGCAAGCTCAGTCAAGCACTGGCGCTGGTGGAGTCGAAGTGAGCGAGAACAAGGACCTCACTCGTCTTTTGAACGACTGGGTGCAAGGCGATCAGGCCGCTTTCGACCAAGCCGCCCCGTTGCTCTACCAGGAACTGCATCGGATCGCGACTCAGATCTTTGCCCGTGAGCGCGGCCAGCATACCCTGCAGGCCACCGCCCTGGTCCACGAAGCCTATGTCCGCCTGATCGGCATGGATGTCGAACTCAGCAACCGGGATCATTTTTTCGCCCTCGCGGCTCGCTTGATGCGTCGCCTGCTGATCAATCACGCAAAGGCCAGGAAAGCATCCAAACGCGGCGGTGGTGCCTTGTGCATCACCTTGCACGAGGACCAGCTCGCCGCCGACGCCGGAACTGACCTTCTGGTGCTCGACGCGGCCTTAAGCCGGCTCAGTGAGCACGATCCGCGCAAGGCCGAGATCCTGGAGCTGAACTATTTCGGGGGGCTGACTCAACCCGCGATCGGCCGGTTGCTGAACATCTCCGAATCAACCGTGCGGCGCGAGCAGCGCACGGCCACGCTCTGGCTGCGCAAGTTCATGACCGATCTGGAAGGCGCTTGAGCGGGGCCGGACGACCCACGGCTTGTCAGGGATGACCCCTACCGGGTGAATGACCGGACTCGTCCATTCCCGTATCATCACCGTACGCATTCTCAGGCAAGCCGCATGCAGCAGGCATGTTGACATTTCGGTGCTTGGTCTTCCTTGCGCTGGCTTTTTCCGCGACGATCGGTCAGGCGCTGCCGCCACCGCCGGGCAAGCCGCCCGTGCGCTCTTACGGGATGGACGAATACGGTGGTCATCTGACCAACTGGGTGGTCCGCCAGGCGCCGGATCAGCGCATCGTGGTCGGCGGTGGCGACGGGCTGGTAATCTTCGACGGGGCCAACTGGCAGACGATCCGCTCGCGTCACCGCAATCGAATCCGGGTGATGGAGATCGATCCATCGGGCCGGATCTGGATCGGCTCATCGGACGAATTCGGCTACTTCGATCCAGGCCAGGACGGTGGACTGGTCTACCATTCCTTGAGCGACCGACTGCCCGAGGAACTGCGCGACTTCGGCGAGATTCGCGGTCTCCATCAGATCGGTGAGGCGGTCTATTTCCATGCCTTGCGTCACCTGTTC
>JAZBOC010000060.1:0-9645 GCA_036353315.1 Wenzhouxiangella sp.
AAACGGCCTGATCGCCCGGCGCCGAATCGATATCGCAGCGGCCCAGCCAGCCCTCCAGCTCGCCGGGATAGGCCAGGCCGTCGCCGGCAATGAATGACGGGGTGTAGCGATACAGGCGGCTGTTGCGTCCGGCCAGGATGCGCCCATCGAGATCGACGGCCAGCTCATTGCCGTTGCCGTTGAAGCTGCTGTCCTGGTTGAGGGTGCCGATGTAGGTGGCCGGATGTGAGCAGTTGGGCGCGACCGCGCAGTCGAAGTCCGGCGGCAGCGTCCCGTCAAGGACAAGAATGGCGCCGGCACTGTTCAGGACATAGATCAGGTCGTTGTCATCGACCAGCGCGCTGACCGCCCCGAGCACCGTGCAGCCGCCGCCGGTCTGCGGCAGGCCGCCCGGTGTGCAGGTCGATCCTGTTGTGCGATTGCGGATATTTCGAAGGCTATAGCTGATCTGGAGATCCAGATCGAGGTCATAGACCCTCAAACCCGACTGGCCACCGCTGGCCCGCGAGGTAAGGAAGAGACGTTCCCGGCCGGAATCAAGGATCACGTCGCGCAACTGATCGGCGTCGATGTTGCGGGCGTTGAGCAGAGCACCGTCGTTGCCGAACACCGCGATCCGGCCCTTGCGTTCGAGCGTGACTGGCGACCCGGCGCGACAGTCGATATAGCCCTTGTCGACCACGTAGGTGCGGCCGTCGTCGGACACGCTCAGGTACTCCGGTTCGGACGGAAACTCGAGGTGGAAATTGCGATCGTTGCCCTCGCCGTTGGTGCAGATGGCCAGCAGTTCGGCATCACTGATCGACTGCTCGACGCGGAAGTCCTCGATGAAATACGGATACAGCGGCGCGACGAAGAAGCCGTTCTCGGGCCGGTCCTCGATCTTGAAGCGCAGCGGATCGCCGTCGGGATCACTGCCCTTCAGGCGAATCGGGGTGGGCTCGAAGGAGATCGCATCGGGCCGGGAAGGCCCGGTCTGGGCGATGGCCACGGGCGGGACGTTCGAGGCCTTGATGTTGACGATCTGGACCGCCTGCGAGCTGTTGCCGGCCGCATCGATCGCCGTCCAGGTCACTTCATGCAGCCCTAAGCCCAGCGGCAGATCGGCGTCGTTGCTGACCTGCGGGCTCAAGTCGACCAGGTCAAATAGGGCCGGCTGGCCGAGATCGCTGACCTGGGTCGAATCGATCTCGACGATATCCGGCGGCGGCACCAGGGTCGGCGGCTGGCGGTCCAGCACCTCGATGCGCATCGTGGTGGCGGTCTCGTTCGGGTCGCCGGCCAGGTTCGGGCCCGGATCGCGCGCAGTCCAGGTCACGAAAAAGGCGTTGTCCTCCGTGTCGGTGCTGACCGGCCAGAAGGCTCTGAGCTCGGGATTCGGGAAGCTGACGCCGAGTGTGGTGTCGCGGTCGCAGGCATCCGTCACATTCAGGAACGAACGCAGGATGTTCTCGTAGCGCCGCCGCGACACCCCACCCACTTCATCGGCCTCGATGGTCACATGCAGGATTCCGCCGACCAGCTCAGCCAAGGCATTGCCGTTGCTGCCCGGCACCAGCGCGATGGTCGGCGGGACCTCGTCGAAGATCCGCACCCGCTGCAGGCTCGCCTGGGCATTCGGCAGGCGCCAGCCGTCGATCTGCACATCCAGCACCTGCAGCCAGGTCTCGCGCCAGATGTTGATCAGCAGGGTCACCCAGGGATCGGTCTTGGCGCCTGGCGGAATGCCAGGAATCGCGATATCGAGCAGATCGACAGGGCTGACGCGCGGATTGGCCCGCCACACCACGGTGTTGTCACCGACCGGAAAGGACAGGGTCCTGCCGACGTTGTAGGGGCACTCGTAGAGCGGACCCGAGCCCTCGAACTGGCTGTAGCGCACGCTGCCATCGTCGCGGCAGCGCTCGTAAATCTTGTCGCTGGCATCGAAGGAGGCGCTGGAGAGTAGAAAGTCAAGATCGGTGAATCGGGCTGCTGGCGGGCGCGGATTGCCGGCCAGCAGCACCACGTCGACATCGGTGTTGTGGTGGGTCGTGCGCGGCGTGCCCAGCTCGCCCCAGTCGCTCTGGGTTTCGAGCGGGATGCCCAGCCCATCGGAATACTTGAAGGCCATATGCGGCTGCTCGAATTCGACCTCGCATTGGCCGGCCGACACGCGGCGTTCGATGTCGTTGGGCGCATTGAGGCTGGGTTTGCAGAACTTCAGCGCCAGATTCGAGGCATAAGCCGCGCGACCGGCGGCCACCGCTGCGGGAAAGGGCGTCAGGCTGATGAAGAAACTCAGGTTGTAGGCCGTGGCGAATGGAATGATGCAGGCCAGTGCGCCGGTGTTGCTGCGCGCGATTGCGCTGGTGCGCAGGGAAAAGTTGGTTTCGGGCAGACCCATTGAGAGGACGCGCAGCTGCGGGGCGTCGGGATTGGGGTCGATGCGGCGCAGCTCGATGCGATTGAAGGGCTGATCGGAGGCGAGCGCGATGCGACCGCTTTCGATCACCGCCACGCGGCTTCCGCGGACGGCTCGATGTGCGAAGACTTGTCGACCGATTTCGTGCTCGTCGAAGTAAAGGCTCAGGGCCAGCATGGCCAGGTCCGCAGGATCTTCCACGCCAATTGTCATCCGATCCTGTGGTTCGGAAAACCGCAGCCTTAGGGGCTGCTGCTGACCGACCACCACGCTGCGCCGGTCGATGGCAACCTGGTCGAGCGTGAAGACATCCAGGGGTGAATCCAGGCGAGTGGCATCGGCCTGGAGTTCGAGCAGATCAAGGCTTCGGAACGAACGGACTTCGTCGCCGGCCAGCACCCGGACCGTCGCCTTCGGCTGCACAGGAAACAGCAACAGGCCCAAAAAGATCGCGGCAATCGTCAAGCGCATGGCAGGAATCCAGAGCAGTCAATAGTCCCCTGCCATCCTGAGGCAGATCGGCCGGCGAGGGAATGAACCACGGTTGCAGGTTCTTGCCCGGAGGTTGCAGCTTGTTTGCGTCAGCACACATAACAACATACACTAACGACATACCTTAATGTTGCGAGCCATCATGGCGACGATGAACATCAGAACCAGCTATGCGCTGGACTCCAGCACCGCAGAGAACATCAAGCGTTTGGCCCGCGCCTGGGGCGTTTCGCAGTCCGAAGTGATTCGCCGCTCGATCCGGCGCGTGACCGAGCAGGAAGGCTCGACCGTGATGACACCGGCTGAGGTTGTGGCGCACTACGCTTCTGAGGAGCCGGTGCGCACCGAGGCCGACGTCAAGGCCATCGCCCATCAGCTCCGGGAAGAGCGGCAGGCCGAGGACCGGCGACGCCAGCCTCAGTAAACAATCGCAGATGCTGCACTTCGACACCAATGCCTTGATCGCTCTGCCGGTCTGGGCCAGATCAGGTCATCCGATTTTGCAGCGGGTGACCAGTGGTGAACCGGCGGCGGTCAGCAGCCTAGTCTGGTATGAGTTTCAGATTGGGCCGCTCACATCGGGCGAGTCTGATCTTGCCTTGGCTTTCCTGCAGCGGCGTGTGCTGCCGCTTACCATCGCTGACGCTGAACTTGCGGCTACGATTTTCAATGACGTCGGCCGACGGCGTGTCTTCAAGACTGATGCCATGATCGCGGCGGTCGCCATTCGTGCCCAGGCTGAACTCGTGACCTTGAACAAGCGGGACTTTGAGCCATTTTTTTCGATGGGGTTGAAGCTCGCCGATTGCTAAGCATCGCCGAGGCCTGATTGCTGTCAACTGGGATGGCCGCGGCTGTAGGTCGCTGGCGTTGATTGGAAGCGCTCTCTGAACCGGCGCGAGAAGTGTGAAACGCTGGCAAAGCCGACCGCTTCGGCCACTTCGGCGACATTGCCGGCGCGCTCGGCAAGCAGGTGGGCGGCGTTCTGCAGGCGCATCTCGCGCAAGTACTCTTCCGGTGACTGGCCGGTTTCGTTCTTGAGTCGTCGGAACAGGGTGGAGCGGTCCATGTGCAGCAGTTCGGCCCAGTCTCGGACCGAGAACCCCGCGTCGGGGAGGTTGGCCTCAAGCAGTTCGTTGACCCTGGCCATGAACGGCGATTCGCTGACCTGTGCTGTGTTCGGGCCAGCTTTTTCTAGGCGCGCCTTGAGGCGTCGGCGCGAGGCGATGAGGCCCGCCACGCGGGCGGCCAGTTCGGCGCTGTCGAAGGGCTTGGACAAGTAGTCGTCGGCCCCCGATTCCAGACCGCGAACGGTGTCTTCGGGCCCCGCGCGCGAGGTCAGCATGAGCACGGGTATGAAGGCTAACTCGGGGTCAGACTTGATTTCTCGAGTCATGGCCAGCCCGTCCATGACCGGCATCAACCCGTCGGTGATGATGACATCAGGCGTGATCGCGCGCGCTTTTGCCAGGCCTTCGGCACCGTCGGCGGCCTCTTCAATACGATAGCTGCGGCCCAGCCGCAGGCGCAGGAACGCTCTAAGCTCAGCGTTGTCGTCGACCAGCAGCACGCAGGGCACGTCTTCGGCAGTCAGATCTTCGATCACTGCGTGCATGGGCGCATCATCGTCGCGCGACTCCATCGCCCCGTTGTCTGTTGGTTCACTCCGCGCCGCATTGGCCTTCAGATCGGCCGGAAGAACCAGGCGGAAACGGGCCCCATGACCCGGCCTCGAGGCCACTTCGACTTGGCCGCCGTGCAGCTCGGCCAGCTCGCGGACCAGGGCCAGGCCGATTCCCGTCCCCGGGTGGCTGGCCGAGCTGGCTTCGCCCTGGCGGTAGCGCTCGAAGATGGTCTGCTGATCGGCCGGGTCGATGCCCGGCCCGGTGTCGCTGACCGTCACCTCCACGTTCTTGTCGCTGGTCTTCAGCTCAACCGTGATGCGGCCGGCGGCCGGGGTGAACTTGAGCGCGTTGGACAACAGGTTGCTCAGCATGGTGTCGATATGGGCCTGATCGCAGACCCATTGCCGTGGCTGGTCAGTCCCCTCGCAAACCAGCTCAACCTGGCGCAGGCGGGCTTGCACGGCAAAGCGATCGACGATGCCGCGCACGATCTGGCCCAGATCGGCCTTGATCAGCCTCAGTGGCATTCGCCCGGCATCCAGACGCTGCAGGTCGAGAATCTGACCGATCAAAGATTGCATGGCTTCGCTGTTGCGCAGCGCCACGTCCAGATACTGTTTCGATTCAGCATCGAGTTGCGCGCCGCTGATCCGGGCCAGCTCCTGAAGCGGCCCTCGGGTCAGGGTCAGCGGGGTGCGCAATTCATGCGAGACGTTGGCGAAGAAGCGTGCACGGGCATCGCTGATCTGGCGGATTTCGCGCGATCGGGCGCGCAACTCGGCGGTGCGCTCGGCGACCTGCTCGGAAAGAACGCGCTGCCGGGCGATTAACCTGGTTTCGCGGGCGCGCTGACCGAAGCGCGCGGCCAAGGCAAGCAAGATCAAGCCCGCCAGCACATACATCCCCCAGGCCAGCGGGCTTGAGTAGAACGGCGGCAGCACTTGAAACCCTAAAGGATCTGATTCAAATAACTGCCCGGCCGCGTTGCGGGCCTGAACCCGGAAGAAGTAATCACCGCCGGCCAGGTTGGTGTAATCCCGTCGGGTCTCATCGCTCCAGCGCGACCAGTCGCTTTCCAGTCCCTCCAAACGAACCCGGTACTCGGTCAGGTCGGGGGCGACATAACTACTTAACGCGTACTCGAAGCGTAGCGAATCTGCCCCGGCCGGCAGTGCTTTTGTAAGAGAGCGAATGCCCGGCCCCTGGATCAACCACTGGTCGCTGTCGGGAAACCCGGCCCGGATCACCTGCAGACGACTGGGCTCGACGTCGATGTCGACCGGCGGCCAGTCCAGTCTGAGCAGGCCCGGATGGCGCCCGATCCAAAGATGATCGCCGCGCTCGCCGATGAACCAGTTGACCGCCGGCGCCAGTTCGCTCAGCCAGCGGCGCTGCCAGTCGAAGCGGCCGTCGTCCGACAGCCGGCCTCGCCACAGCGCGCCGCCGGGTCCGATGCCGCCGATCAGCTGCCCATCGCCGGCCTGGTAGAGGCGGTAGATGCCGCGTGGTTCGCCCAGAGTCTCGTTGCCGAAATCGGGATCGGGTTCGATGCGTGTGGCTTCGGGCTCGACCGGCCGATAGCCGCCGTTGCTGGTGCCCAGGACCAGGCGTTCACCCAGATTGAAGGCCCAGGCATAGCCGTCCGGCACGCCGTCGTCGGCACCTAGCTCGGCTTCCACCACCAGCGTATCGTCTTGCCAGGCCAGGCGGTAGTAGCGCCCGACCACGGTTCCGACCCAGACCCGGCCCAGCCGGTCTTCGGCGATGGTATGGGCGCGATGATCCACGCCCTCGATGCGGCCCAGCGAGCGCCAGCCCTGGTCGGTTCGAATCAAGGCACCCAGGCCGGTCTCCAGCTCGGCGTACACCGCATCGCGCAGGCGGGAGCGCACCAGGCCGTAGGAATAAGTATCGGCCAGCAACCTTTCATGTTCGCTTAGGCCCAGACGGTCCAGGTCGGGGACCATCCTGTGGACGCCTTCGGAGCCGGCCACTAGCAGCCCGTCGCCGTCGGCGAGGATGCCGAATACCTCCAGGATCGGCGCATCGAGGGTATCGAGCCGGCTGGCATCGGTGCCGTCGGCAGCCAGTACGCTCAAACCCGCGTCACCGCCCACCACCCAGCGCTCCTGAAACGGGACCAGGGCATTGATGGTTGCCAAGCCAAAATCGGCGTCATAGACCCGCCGGCCCGCGAATAGATCGACTCTTGCGATCGCCCCGCCCTGGGCCAGCCACACGCCGTTTTCGTGATCCATGATCAAGTCGTAAATGCTGTTGACGGCCAGGCCGTTGCGGTGCGTGATCTGCTCCAGCGCCTCGCCGTTGGTGCCCAGGTGAAACAGCCCGGCCTGCTGGGTGGCCAGCAAGATGCCGCCATCGGGCGCGGGAATGGCCTGGTAGGGCCAGGTGTCTGCCAGGCTGAAGTCGGTCTCGATCGCCACCGGCGCGTCTTCGGACAACCAGAACAGGCCATCGTCGACGCTGCCCATCAGAACTCTCCCGTCCGGCCAGGAGGCGAGCATGCTCAGGCGCGGACCCTCGGGCAACGACCAGCCGTTCTCGGGGGGCGGAGCCTGGCCGTCGGCGGGGAACTCGGTGTAGTCGTGGAAGCGGTCGCGAATCAGCACCAGGAAACGGCGCTGGTGATTGACGGTGATGCGAAACACTCCATCACTGGCCTGAACGACGTCGAGAGCGTCATCCTGCCAGCGAAACAGGTGGCGCAAGGCATGGAAATAGACGGCATCACCGATCTGATGGAGACCGCGAATCTCTCCGAAATCGCGCAGTTTCTCGGGCAGTCGATCGCTTAAGGAATGGTAGACCAGGCCGCCGTCCTGGCCGGGATCGAAGTAGCCGAATTCGTCCGACGAGCCGATCCAGATCCGTCCCGATGGATCGATCTCCATCACCCGGATACGATTGCGGTGGCGCGAGCCAATGCTTTGCCAGTTGGCGCCGTCGAAGATCACCAGCCCGTCGCCACCGCCGACCACGATGCGCTGATCCGGTGCCTGGCGGACCACCCAGTTGGTCAGATGACCACCGTATTCGTCCATCCCGTAAGAGCGCACGGGCGGTTTGCCTGGCGGTGGCGGCAGGGCCTGGCTGAGCGCGCTACTAGAGGCCAGCGCGAGGAAAACCAACCACCGAAATGTCATCATGCCTGCTGCATGTGGCTTGCCTGAGAGTGCGTACGGTGATGATACGGGAATAGACGAGTCCGGTCATTCATCCTGAAAAGGACTGGTCAATTGCGGCAATGGTGCGCGGTTGATATCCGCCGCATGCCAGCCCGTGCAATAGCGCTTTGTCGAACCGATACGGAACCCTCCTTGATGATCCAACGCTTGGTACTGCTCTTGGCTGCCCTTTCAGCTGGCCTGCCTGCCCTGGCCGACAACCCGCGGGTATGAATGGACACAGACCGCGGTCCCATCCTGCTCGAGCTCGATCCCGAGAGCGCGCCGGGCCATGTCGAGAATTTCCTGGCCTACGTCAACGAAGGTTTTTACGATGGGCTGATATTTCACCGCAGTATCGAGGGCTTTGTCGTTCAAGGTGGTGGCTATGATGGTGAGTTCCGTCAACGCCAGCCAACCCGTGACCCGATTGCGGGTGCGCCCAACAATGGCCTGGACAATGAAATTGGCACCGTCGCTCTAGCCTTGCCTCCCAATAACATCGACTCCGGCCAGAACCAGTTTTTCATCAACCTGGCGCGCAACGATTTCCTGGACGCCGAGTTCACCGTGTTCGGTCGGGTGGTCAGTGGGCTGCAAGTTCTGCGCAACGCGAACGCCGACCGAGTGCTCAGTAAGCTCGTCGGAGCCAGTCGCTTCGACGATGTGCCGGTGCGCCCGCCGCTGGTTCGCCGAGCGGTCGAAACGCGCGGCTTCCCGATCATGCCGCTGCACACCGGGTCATGGTTTGACCCGGCGACCAACGGCACTGGCTTTAACATCGAAGTGGCCAACGACGCCTCGAACGAACAAGGGCCGCTGCTGCTCGTTTACTGGTATGACTTTCGTGATGGCCGCCTGATCTGGGCCACGGGCCTCGAGCGCTTCGACTACCGCGCCTCGGAAGTCACGGTCGAGTTGATCTCGGTTGATGCGCCCGGAGAGGCTGTGGATTTTCACAACCCGCCGGAATTCGAAGCCTTCGAGACATGGGGCAGCGTGACCGTGCGCTTCAACGACTGCCGCACGGGCGTATTCAGGTATGACACGGTGGTGCTGGGCAGCGGCGAGATCGAGTTCACTCGCCTGACGCTTCCGGATCAGGCAAAGCTGCATAGTGCTGGACTGATTCGGTCGGGGCAGGCCCCGATTCGCCGACTCCGTCGCCAGAGTTCGCATTGACCGCTCCAGGGGCTCCAAAGTTTGCGAAGAGCTCGGCGGTTATGCGCTTGCCTTGCCGGGATTCAGCCAACCAGCGGGTTGCTGGTGTTCAAAGATCAAGCGGTTGAGTCCTCGTAGGCCAAATCTCGCAGGCGACCCCAGTCCAGATCCGGGCTATCCGTTCGCAGCCCGTTACCGCCAAACGTTGCTCGCCGAAGCTGGAATTCAGCCCTTTTTTCGGCTTCCGTCAACTCGTGCCGAAGGCCACGCTCGATCAGAGCTTTGACGGAGGTTCGTTCGCGTCTTGCAAGATCACGGGCGGCGCTGAGAACAGCATCAGAGATTTCAACCGTGGTTTTCATATGGGCGCCCATATAAATGAAGCAATACGCCCAAACAGTAACCCTGTCGGGCCAGCTGGGCAAGCTCAGGAACCCTTATCCGGGTCAAGACCGGTCACCTGGCCTGACTATTCAAACGACAGACGAACCACCTTGCCGGCATAGGTTCTTGGCTGTATCGCCGAGCTCAAGAACTGCCGCAGGTTTTCGAGATGAACGGTTTTCAAGGCCAGTCGGTAGTCATCATCCCGAGCCACTCGCTGATCGTTGTGCGGCTCGGCGCAACGAATCGCGCAAATTCAGGAATCACCCAGCTGGTTCAGGACATGGTGCAGATTGTTGAGGGCGAGCATTCCGCCTTAGACATCGCCGAGAAAGGCCCAATGGCAAATTGACAGCGTGTGTCTGCATCTTTAAAATATATGCACATATATTTG
>JAZBOC010000061.1:0-5343 GCA_036353315.1 Wenzhouxiangella sp.
CAGCAGCGGATTGGGTGCTTCCAGGGTCAGCTCCAGGGTGTAGTCGTCGATGACCCTGACGCCCAGCTCTTCCGGAGCCATCTGCGCGGAAATGATCGGTTCGGCGTTGCGAATGGGTTTTAGCAGAATGGACGTGCGCGAGCCGGTGGTCGGGTCGACCGCCCGGCGCAGGCTGAACAGCCAGTCTTGCGCGGTCAGGGCATCGCCGTTGGACCAGCGCGCGTCCTGGCGCAGGTAGAACGTCCAGGTCAGGCCGTCCTCGCTGACTTCCCAGCGCTCGGCCGCGCCCGGAATAATGCGGCCGTCGGCCGAGCGCACCACCAGCGATTCAAACAGGTCGCGCTGAACGTGGGTGCTGGGCACGCCCTCGGTGATGTGTGGGTCGAGTCCCTGCGGTTGGGTGCCGTTGCCGCGGTGCAGGATCTGCACGGGCGCCAGAATGGAAGGATCGGGCAGGCCGTCTTCCGTGTAGACCACCTCGGGCAGGTTCCAGCGTGCGGCCGGTTCGGCTGAATCCTTGTCCGATTCGGCGCCGCAGGCGCCCAGTAACAAGACCAGCAGAGCCAGTCCACTGGCCGTTACAAAATTACGCATTCGCTGATCATAGCAGATTGAATCCACAGGCCAAATGCCGGTCAAGTCAAAATAGTGACTGCTGGGCGACGGGCCAGGGCGGCAGCGGCGGCCAGTCAAGTCGGTCCAGCGCCTGGCCGAGCTGACCGTGGAAAGCTGTCGCCAACTCCGGGCAATGCTGGTTGTTGGGACAGTGGATCATCACGTAGACCGCCTCCCCGCGCTTGATCGCCTGGGCAGCGCGCTGAGCGCTCAAGTCGATCCAGCGCTCGTTGCTTTTGGGGTCCGGGTGCAGGACCAGGCGGATGAACTCCAGGCCGTTGGATAGAGGAGGCAGCACGGGCACGTCCGGTTT
Source organism: Wenzhouxiangella sp. (assembly GCA_036353315.1). GTDB lineage: Bacteria > Pseudomonadota > Gammaproteobacteria > Xanthomonadales > Wenzhouxiangellaceae > Wenzhouxiangella. The sequence continues at coordinate 929 of JAZBOC010000061.1, forward strand.
TTCATGGCGGGCGCGCTGGATATCCGGATGGTTCGGGTCACCCTGATAGAGTGAGCGGGTGTCCATGCACACCCGACCCAGACCAAACTCGGCCAAGACAGCTTCCAGCCGTTCGGGCTGGTCGAAAAAGGCGGGGTGACGAACCTCGATCACGTGCCGCCGGTCGGCCGGCAGACGGGCCAGAATACGCCGCATCGTATCAAGCTCATTCGGTCCGGTTCGGTCGGAAAACTGGACCAGCAGCGGTCCATTGTGTCGGCCCAACGGGGCGATACGGGCAAGAAACGTATCGAGCAAATCCAGATCGGGCCTGGTCTCATGGGTGACCTCCCGCGGCAACTTCCAGCAGAACTCGAAGTCGCAGCCGGCCACCGCCTTGACCCAGCGGCTCACGGTGGCCGCTTCCGGTATGCGGTAGAAGCTCGTGTTCCCTTCAACAGCGTTGAACACCCGCGCATAGTCCGGCAGAAGCGACCCCTGCACGTGAAAATACCGACCCTTCCAGCCGGCAAAGCCCCAGGCCGGCAGACCGAGTCGATAGGGGACGGCCGCGCCGTTCTCCGTCATGCCGCACCAGAGAGAGTGTCACGGTTCGGATGACGGGCCGGAGGCAACGGCCTGATGACGGCCCAATCACCCGATCGGCGCATGCTCATCGTTGGCGGATTCGCCCGGACCGGCGACCGTCACTTCAAGCGTTGGACCGTCCGGGTACAGCAACAAGGAGGCGTCGCTGGTCAGCCACTCCTTGTCGATCTCACGCCCGTCCAGCAGCGTTCCATTGGCGCTTCCCAGATCGCTGGCGCGCCAGCGACCGCCGATGAACTCGAACTTCACGTGGCGCCGCGAAATCAGCGGTTCGATGATCTGAAATGCGCAGGTATCGTCGCGACCGACAATGACGTCGCGGTAAAAGGTCTCGACCTGGTCGCCGTAACGCAGCGTGAGCGGCACCCGGTTATCGCGCTTTGCCACCTCGGTATCGCTGGATATTTGCTGATCCGGTGGACCATGGTCGCGGTGGATGCCCCGGGTGTTGACGTCATAGAGCCAGGAAATGACAGCCACAACCGGCGTCATGGCGAAAATCCCGATCACGGCATAGCGCGCTGCTATCTCCGGCAGGCCCAGCGCGCCGAAAATATCAGCGGCGCCGGCGGATAGACCCCAGGCCGCCAGCAGGTAGAAGACCGTCGTCTGGACCACTTTTCGCCGCTGCAATTCGGCCAGAAAACCGCTCAGCTGGTGCCATACCGACTTCTTTGCCGAATCAGTCAATGTCTGACTTCCCTAGGATGGGATTGCACAATCCAGGACCGCGAGTTCGCTCGGCGCAGCCACGGTCGGAGTCCGATGATCCATCATCATGACCCAGCTAGCGTAGTGGCGGCGTGCTTGAAGTGCAAACAACGGTTGGTGCACATTTTGGCGCGATCCTCATCCAGTCGGGCTAGCGTAGGCTGCGTACTAATCATCGGAGATTAAACCCTGCTCAATCGGTCTGCACATCTTTGGGTGTGGTTGCTGATTGCCGTCCTTGCCCTGGGCACGGCGCCACTTGCGCACAAACTGGCACTCACACGAGGCGCCTCGGCGTTGCTGGTGGCTTCGACCAGCGCGCTGATCACCGCCGTTGCGGTATTCGGCTGGCTGGTGGCGCGCGGTCGGGCCGACCGGCTGCGCTTGATCGGCGCCCGGCAAGCTTTCTGGCTATTGCTGATCGGAGTCCTGGGCAGCGGCCTGGTGTCGGTTTTCGGGATTCTCGCCATGACTGAGACCAGCGCGTCAAACCGCGCCTTGTTCCAGTCCGCTTACCCGGCCGCGACCGCGCTGGCGGCCCGAATGCTGTTGGGCGAGCGCCTCAATCCGCGAATCTACGCATGGATCGGTCTGGTCTGCGCCGGCCTGCTGATGATGAATATGGAGCGCAACGGGGCCCTTTCGCTGACCGGCTGGCCGTTTTGGCTGTTGCTGTCGACGCTGCCGATGATCGGCCTGGCAGATGTGATCGCCAAACGCTCCCTGAGTGATCAGGAGCCGGAAGTGGTCGCAGCGGGCCGTGCTTTCGGTGGCGCGCTGATCCTGATCCTGGCGCTGCCCTGGGCGGCGGGTGATGCTGGCGATGCACTGGTGCAGGCGTGGCCCTGGCTGCTCCTGTCGGGCTTGTGCATGGCAGTGTTTACGGTGGCGCTATACCAGGTCTTTGATCGGACATTCGCTACGGTCGCGGCCAGTTTGATCGCCCTGGCACCCCTGCTGACGCTGATGGGAGAAATCGGCTTTCTGGGCCTTTCGCTGGGGCGCATCCAGTGGGTGGGCTTCGCGCTGGTCCTGTTGGCGGTAATCGGGTTGTCGCGCCGCGCCTGAAGCCGGTTCGGCCCGATGTTGGGCCGGCTGACCGGGAATTTTGGAAAACCGTGCGGGCAATTTGTTACGGTGATTCGTCAAGTAACTGCAAGGAGCGCCATGCGATTCATCGCGACCACTTTACTGCTATTGACCCTTGGGCCGGCGCTGCCGGCCGATTCCTCTGCCCAAGTCGAAACGCCATCGGAGGACTCTGAACCTTCCGGATACATGGATCCTGACGATCGTTCTCCATTGGCGGCGCTCAACCCGGCAAATTCCAGCCTGGAAGTGTGGATCGGCCCCATTATTCTGGGCGTTTTTGCTTTTTTCCTGATCCTTTTCATTCGCCGCTACAGCAAACCCCGCCGGCAGGATCAGGCCCAGACGGATGTCGAGAAGCGGCGCGAATAGGCTCTCTTCTCAGCTCAATTTGCGACCCGCGCAGATGATGCCGTTGACATCGGCATACAGCCAGTCGCCGGGCTTGAACAGCACCCGCCCGAACGATACCGAGACCCCAACCTTGCCCTCGCCGCGGCGCACGCTCTTCAGGGGCACGGCGCCAAGGGCCAGGACGCCGAAATCGATGCCCGGCAGCACGTCCACGTCGCGGCATGCGCCGTGAATGACGATGCCGGACCAACCGTTGTCGGCCGCCATGGCCGCGATCTGGTCGCCGATCAGGGCATGGCGCAGGGAGCCGCCGCCGTCGACCACCAGGACCCGGCCCCGACCCGGCTCGGCCAGGCATTCCTTGACCCGTGAGTTGTCCTCGAAGCATCGGACCGTCTCAATCGGTCCGCAGAAGGCGGCCTTTCCGCCGTAGCTTTGCCAGTGCAGCCCGGTGACGACCTCAACCAGGTCAGGATGGGCATCGCACAGGTCGGGCGTGGAGAAATGCATTGCCAACTCTCCGGGTCCGGGGCCAGACCCCATTATGCCCCGATGCGAAGTTCTGCGAAAATCAGCCCTCGACCGACGCTTGAGCCCCCGACCATGTCCCAGGCCTTCACCCTGCTGCAGCTGTCCGACTCGCACCTCTCGGCCGATTCGGCCGCCCAGTACCGCGGTCAGAACGCGGATGCCAGCTTGCTCAGCCTGCTGCCGGCCTGCCGCCTGCTAGCCCCGGACGGGGTGGTTCTGACTGGGGACGTGGCCGAGGACGGATCGGCCGAGGCCTACCGCCGGGCTGTAGAGATGATCGCCGGGCTGGCCCCGCGTACGGCCTGGATCCCCGGCAACCACGATGATCGCGGCCGGATGGCCGAGGTTCTTGGCGGGGCCGGTTTCGAGGCCGGGCCGGTGCTGGAGTGGGGCGGCTGGCGGATCGCGCTGCTGAATTCGGCCGTCCCGAACCGGCCCGAGGGCCATCTCGACGAAGAACGCCTGGCACCGCTGGCAAGTCTGCTGGCCGATGGCCCGGCGCTGGTCTTCGTCCATCACCAGCCGGTCGCGGTGGATTCGCCCTGGATCGACAAGTACCCGCTCATCGAACCCGAGCAGCTGTGGGCCCGAATGAACCCGGAAACCGTCAGAGCAGTCGCTTTCGGCCACGTCCATCAGGCCTTCAGCGGTGAGAAAAACGGCATTGCCTGCCTGTCCGCGCCCTCGACCGTGGCCAACAGCCAGCCCGGCATGGCGCGCTTCACCCTCGATCCGACCGGCCCGAAGGCGCGCTGGTTCCGGCTGTGGCCGGATGGCCGCTGGTTCAGCGGCATCGTGAGTGCCGGCTAGAGGCGGAGTTTTTAGATCTCCACCATCTCGAAATCTTCCTTGCCTGCGCCGCAGTCCGGACAGACCCAGGATTCGGGCACGTCTTCCCAATGCGTGCCGGGCGGGATGCCGTCGTCGGGCGCGCCTTCTTCCTCGTGGTAGATCCAGCCGCAGACGATGCACATCCAGCTTTTGAATTCCTGATCCTCGCTCACGGGTATCATTCCTCTATTAATGCGTCACAACAAAGCGCGACATTGTAAAGGAATGCAGCCGCATCCCGTTTGCGCGACGTCGGCGCTGCCACCCATCCCAAAATAAAACGGAGCCAGATTGCCATGAGCCTGAGCCAC
>JAZBOC010000062.1:0-7388 GCA_036353315.1 Wenzhouxiangella sp.
CGGCCGGGCTGCTGCTGGCAGCGTCGGTTCCTGCTCTGGCCACCCCAGACAGCGAGTCGGCCGCAGCCGAAGTTGCACGACCGGATGACACCATCCTGGTCACTATCGGCCGGGTCGTTCAGCCCGAGCAGCAGGTCATTGCCCCGGTCAGCGTGCTGAGCCGCGAAGAGATCGAACTGCGCCAGGCCGCTGACCTGTCGGATCTGCTGTCGGCCATCCCGGGGGTTCAGTCCGCGCAGGGACCGCGCCCGGAAGCGCTGGTGCCCAACATCCGCGGCCTGGGCGAAGGCCGGGTGGTGATGCGCATCGACGGGGCGCGCCAGAACATGGCCATCCGCCACCGCGCCCAGAGCCTGCTCGACCCGGCCCTGCTCGAGCGCGTCGAGATCCTGCGCGGCCCGGCTTCTTCGCTCTACGGCAGTGGCGCCACCGGTGGGGTGATCCTGTTCGAGACCCTGGACGCCGAGGGCTTTCTGGATCCCGGGACCGGTTTCGGCGGCCAGGCCCGGCTGGGCTACCAGAGCAACAACGACGCCTGGATCGGCAGCGCGACCCTGGCCGCCCAAGCCGGCGATGCCGGCCTGATCACCAGCGTCAGCCGCCGCAACTCCAGTGACTTCGTCGACGGCGACGGCAATACCATCGGCTTGACCGAAAGCGATGTCCTCAGCGGCCTGGTCAAGGGCAGCTGGCGGCCCGACGAGTCCCAGCGCCTGAGCCTGACCTACCTGGGCTACGTCGACGACAGCCCTAGCCTGGGCACCGCCGACCGCGCCAGCGGAGAGATCGTCGACCGCTCCAGCCGCCAGCAGTCGACCAGCCTGCGCTACCAGCTCTATCCCGACAGCGACTTGCTGGCGCTGGACGCGGTGGTCTACTGGAGCGACCTGATGCTCGACGAGCGCCCGGTGGCAACTGGGCAGACCCGGGTCGAGAACAGCCTGAGCACCGTGGGCGTGGACATCGCCAGCAGCAGCCGCCTGCAGACTGGCGCCATCGCCCACACCCTGACTTACGGCATCGAGCTCTACCGTGACACCCAGCGCGGGCTGCGCGACGGCCGGCCGGCGCCGCAGTTTCGCGGTTCCGAACGCGACACCCTGGGCCTGTTCGCCCAGAACCGCGCCGAGTTGACCGCGCGCCTGGACCTGCTGCTGGGCCTGCGCCACGATGACATCGATTCCCGGCCCGACCAGGCCGAGCTGGTCGCGACCTCGTTCTCCCAAACCTCCTACCAGGCCGGCCTGCTGTTCGACCTGGCGAGCAACTGGACCCTGACCGCCTCGTTCAACGAAGCGTTCCGCGCCCCGGCCCTGCGCGAGCTGTTCATCGGCGGTCAGCATTTTCCTGGCAATTTCTACGTCCCCAACCCCGACCTGCAGCCGGAGTCCGCGCGCAACTATGAACTGGGCCTGCGCTTCGACCAGCGCGGCGTGTTGCTGAGCGACGACCGGCTGAAGGCGCGTCTGGCGGTATTTCGCAACGACATCGACAACTTCATCGAGCAGCGCGTGCGCGGCAGCCATGCGCCCGCGCCGCTGACCAACACCACCCGCTTCGACAACGTTGGCCAGGCGCGCGTCGAAGGTCTGGAAGTCGAGCTGGACTGGCGGATCGGCGACTACAGCGCCAGCCTGTTCGGCGCCCGCCTGCGCGGCGACGACCGCGAGCTGGGCATTCCGCTGGAGAGCATCCCGGGCGACGAGATCGGCCTGCGCCTGGAGCGTCGTCTGGCCAATCTGCTATTGGGCGGCCAGATCGTCCACAGCTTCGAGCAGGATCGCGTCCTGGGCGGCATGCACCGCGCCCAGCCCACCCCGTCGCACACCCTGATCGACCTGTACGCAACCTGGCAGGCCACGTCCGATCTGCGCATCAGCGCGCGCATCGACAACCTCTTTGATGAGACTTACCGCCGCCACCTGACCCTGATCAACCAACCCGGCCGCAGCCTCAAGCTGCAGGCCAGCTATGTTTTTAACCGCAGATGAACGCAGATAAACGCAGATGATGGAATTCAAAGCTGCAACGACTAAGGCCTCCAGGCTTTTTATCCGAGTTCATCCGCGTTCATCTGCGGTTCAAAGCCTTTAATCAAGGAACAAGCAAGGTATGCAAACCCGATTGAAAACCAGCGCCATTGCCCTCGTCCTGGGCACCAGTCTGGCCGGCACTGCCCTGGCTCACCATCCCTGGGTGCTGACGGATCCCGGCCAGACCAAGGTCGGCACCAGCGTGCAGGTTCTGCCCTTTTTCGGACACGAGTTCCCTATCGACGATCCGATGCACCCGGAACGCATCGCCGAACTGGTACTGCTGAGTGGCGACAGCGAGCAGATCGACATCAACCGGGCGACCATGAGTACGCCGGCCTTGGCCAATGGCGTTCATGTCGTGGCCCTACGCCAGGTGCGCGGCTACTGGACCCAGACCACCGAGGGCGGCCAGCGCTTACCAAAATCCGAAGTGGCCAACGCCGTGCGCTGCAGCTACTCCGACAACGGCTCGAAAACCCTGGTCGCCGCCGGCGATGGCGGCCCATCTGCGGCAGCAAGCCTGCTAGGCCATCGCCTGGAAATCGTCCTGCACGGCGAGCCCACGGCGCTAGTGGCCGGCGACACCCTGCCCGTTCAAGTCCTGTTCGAGGGCCAGCCCCACATCGGTCCACTGCTGGCCTTTCACAGCGCATCGGGCGAGGACCCTTACGCGCTACTGGAAACCGGTGCCGACGGCCGGGCTGAAGTGGTCCTTGAGGGTCAAGGCCCCTGGCTGCTGCTCGCCCACGGCGAGATCGATTATCCTGACCCGTCGGTCTGCGATGTGGAGAGTTTTTACGCCTCGCTAAGCATCACTGCGCTAACCCACAACCCATAAGAACGCCCGTATCCACACCATGTTCTGTCGACCGTTCAAGACCTCCTGCCGCCTGCTCGCGGCTCTCGTGCTGGTCGCGGCCAGCTCAGTGGCCTTCGGGCACAGCATGGACCACGACATTGCCACCGCCGAGGCCCAGGTGCTGAGCCTGTCCCACCCTTTCGGGCAGCAGCCGGTGTTCGTGCCCTACCAGATCTTCGCGCCGGACTCAGAGGTCGCATTCCAGAACGGGCGCACCGACGCCCTGGGCCGGATCAGCTTTCTGCCCGACCGCCCCGGGCGCTGGCGGGTGGTGGTGACCACCGAGGACGGACACGGGCTGGAGGTGCGCGTGCGGGTCGACGAGGCGCTGGCCGTGGCAGAAATCGAGGGTCCGGCCCGGGGCAGCCTGGTCAATATTCTCGCCGGCGTCGGCTACCTGCTCGGTCTGGCCGGTCTGCTGATCCTGTGGCGGAAGCGCAAGAAAGACGATGCACATCCCTGACGGCCTGATCGCGCCGCAAGTCTACCTGGCCGCCTATGCCGTGGCCGCCCCGGCCTGGGCGTATGCGGTGCGCAAGGTTGCGCGCGAGTTCGACGATGCGATGATCCCGCGCCTGGCCGTGCTGACCGCGCTGGCCTTCGTGCTGACCACGGTGATGGTGCCCCTGCCCGGCGGCACCTCGGGCCATCTGGTCGGGGTCGGCCTGCTGGCCCTGGCCTTCGGCATCTGGCCGGCGTTTTTGGCCTACAGCCTGGTGCTGGTGCTGCAGTCGCTGCTGCTGGGCGCCGGTGGCATCACCGTGCTGGCGATCAACGCCCTGGCCATGGGCCTGACCGGGGCGGCCGTCACCGTTGGCGTGTTTCGGCTGCTGGCCAAAGTCCACCGCCCGGCCGCGGCCGTGTTCGGAGTCTGGCTGGGGGTGGTGGTCGCGGCCACGCTGGTCGCCCTGGTGCTGGGCATACAGCCGCTGATGGGAAGCGATGCGGGCGGCCAGCCGCTGTTCTTTCCGTTCGGACCGGCCGTGACCCTGCCGGTGGTGGTCGGCCCGCACCTGATCATCGGCCTGGGCGAAGGCCTCCTGACCTGGATGGTCTTGAGCGTGGTCGAACGCCGCCGGGTGCCGGCATGAAAGACCGCGCCCTGCTGGCAACCTGGCTGGCCGCGGTGGTCGGCATCACCTTCATCCACGACCCGCTGTGGCTGGGCAGTCTGTTGATGGCCGCCCTGCTGCTGGCCGGACGCGCCACACCGGCCCTGCTCAAGCGCGCCCTGATCGCCATCGCCGTGGTCAACATCGCCGTAAGTCTGGGGTTTATCCTGAGCGCCAGCCTGGCCGGTGAACCCTGGGCCCTGTTCGTGCTGCGCCTGAACCTGCGCGTGCTGCTGCTGACCTTCCTGACCCTGTGGCTGGCGCGCCACCTGGATCTGGTCCGCGCGGTCGACTTCTCGCGCTCGCTTCAGTTCGTGGTGGTGCTGGCGCTGGGCCAGATCAAGACCTTCCAGCGCATGCTCACCGACTACCGCATGGCCTTTCGCAGCCGCAGCCTCGGCCGGCCCGATCTCAAGACCCGCGCCCGCAGCGCCGGACGCCAGGCCGGGGCCCTGCTGGAAAAGGCCGAACTGCAGGCCACCGAAGTGAACCTGGGGATGCGCTCGCGAGGATTTTTCGATGATCGAAATTGAGCAGGTCAGCTTCCACTATCCGGAAGGCCGCATAATCCTTGATAAGGTGAGCTTCCGGCTCGAGCCGGAAGAGCGCGTCGTGCTGCTCGGCGCCAACGGCTGCGGCAAATCCTCGCTGCTCAAACTCATCGACGGCCTGCTTGACCCCACAGGCGGCGAGATCCGCTACCAGGGCGAGACCCTGTCGGCCAGCCGCCTGCGCCAGCGCGAGTTCGCGCTGCGCTTTCGGCGCGATGTCGGCATGGTCTTCCAGTCGCCGGAGGCCATGCTGTTCAACGCCACTGTGGCCGAAGAAATCGCCTACGGCCCCGAGCGCCTCGGCATGCCCGAGCCGGACGCCGTCGCCAGGCGCTGGGCCGAGCGCCTGCAGCTGGAAAAATACCTCGACACTCCGCCCTATCGTTTATCGGGTGGGGAAAAGCAACGCCTGGCCCTGGCCTGCGTGCTGGCCTGCCAACCCCGGCTGCTGTTGCTCGACGAACCCACCGCCAACCTGGACCCTCGCGCCACCGGCTGGCTGGTCGACTTCCTGCTGGATCAAAAGGGCCTGACCACCCTGGTCACCACCCAGAACCTGTCGCTGGCCGCCGAACTCGGCCAGCGCGCGCTGATCCTCGGCGAAGACGGCCACCTGCTCTATGACGGGTCGCTGGCTACCGCACTCGCCGATACCGACCTGCTCTGGCGCGCCAACCTCGCCCACGCCCACCGCCACGTCCACGCCGACGGCACCGAACATCGGCACGTGCATGCGCATGGGGATTGGGGGTGAAGCCAAAAGCAACATCGTATAAGCCATTGACGCACTATGCCATTGGCTTATACTTCGGTCCATGAGATTCGATTGGGACGCTGCCAAGGATCGGAGCAATCAGAAGAAGCACGGCTTGTCTTTCTCGGAAGCTTCCCTCCTCTTTGCAAGCGACTCGGCCAGCTGGATCGGGGGATCGCGGTGGTCGTCTACACGGAACGCGACGATGATCTGATTCGAATCATTGGCGCCCGGTTCGCTACAAAGAGGGAACAGGAACAATACCGTCAGAATATGGACCAACACAGATGAGCGACATTGCAGAAATTTCAGACATCCAATTCAGCCGCTCGATTTCAGCTCGGCTTCGGGCCAAACTCAAACGCGGAGAGATATCTTCAGGAGAAGATATTGCAGCACTCAGGCACTTCGTGGGCTTGAGCCAGACGGACTTCGCGCGCGCTATGGAAATCAGTGTGCACACGCTGCGTAACTGGGAGCAAGGCCGGCGCAAGCCGGACGGACCGGCGCTGGCCTTGCTCAAGATTGCAGCGCGTCATCCAGGAATCATTCGAGACAATCTCGTACCAGCAGCATAGTGAGGCCGCAGCGCGCAAAACCGCGCTCATGCCCATCGTCACGTCCACGCCGACGGCACCGAACATCGGCATGTGCATGCGGGTTAACAAGCGCATTCGGCTCAGCGACGAGCGTGCTGGAAAGAGCAGATTGAACAGGCTAGGCTTTCGACAAGCCTTGGCGGCATGCGGTATGGATGGAACATCGCAGTGGAACAAATCAAACTCAGCACAAGTCCTGAAAGGATGTGCGACCCCGTTAGCTATGGTCAGCATGCTATGCAGCAGAAGGCTCGCCTATAACGTCGCGTATTCCATACGGTAACTTTTCGCTACCTATTTATTAGTTATGCGGCCGTAGAATCCGAGTCATGAAAACAACCAAATACTTCGATTCAACCCGGTCCCGTCCTGACAGGGCCGGAATCGATGACGATTGGATTTTGCGGGTCATAGAACATCCTGAGCACGAGCATGTCCAAGCTGATCAGCGCGTCCGGCGCTGGGCCCGAATTCCGGAGGCTGAGGATCGGTACCTTCGGGTGGTTTTGCTTCCGGACCGAGAGACGGTCCATAATGCTTTTTTCGACAGAGGTTTCAGGCCATGAAAGTACAGTATTTCGAGGACACGGACACCCTGTACATTGAGTTCCAGGGCCGAGAAATTTCGGAAACCCGAGATCTGGACGAAAACACGATTCTCGACCTGGGTTCGGAAGGCAATGTGTGCGCAATTACCTTCGAGCATGCCAGTAAACGTACAGACGTCAACCACCTGCAAGTAGACGGAATAGCCGCATAAAAATGCATTCAACTCGGACGGCTGCAAGCTGACGATTTTACGCCGAAATGAAGATTCGAAAGCTTATTAAACTGCTGGAGAATGACGGTTGGACCCAAGTTCGCCAACGGGGTAGTCATCGATAATTCCGCCATCCTGCAAAATCAGGAACCGTAACGGTTGCCGGCAAGCCCGGCGTTGATATGCCACCCGGCACACTCAATGCTATCCTGAAGCAGACTGGCCTCAAGTAATCGGTGGGTTTATGGAATACGTAGTCATTCTTGAAGAAGGCCCAAAGAGTTGGGGTGCGTACGTCCCGGATCTTCCCGGCTGTGTCGTTGCGGGCGAGACTAAAGCTGAAGCACTGGAGTTAATCCGAGAGGCCATTGAGTTTCACCTTGAGGGGCTCAAGGAGGACGGCGATCCCATTCCCCAGCCGCACTCTAGCATCGAGACCATTCAGGTAAGTGCCGCATAACGATACGCTCAAGTCGCTCCGGCTTCGCCTCCACTCGGACGCGGATAAAGCCCGCGCCGCTTAGCTAAGACGTTGGACAATGAATTACATCAAACCCGTTGATGCCTGACCTGAAACCCGTTTTCAGCGAGCTACGCAAGATCATGGCGCCTTACGCCACCAAGCTGGTGGCCACCCGGGACGATTTACGGGAGCTGTGCGTCAACACTCAGCATGTAATGAAGAACAAAAAGCCGCTGTTCTTCGGCGCGGTCCAG
>JAZBOC010000004.1:0-6108 GCA_036353315.1 Wenzhouxiangella sp.
CCGAAGATTATGAATTCAACGGAGGAAAGGCGGACCTTGTCGGCTGGAAAGACGGTGCGGCTGACGCCCTGATCCTGTCCACCGACTCTCAGCCCAGCCCGATTTCCGGTATTGGCGAAAAATGGTATCCATCGACGGACGACATCGGCACATGGAATGTGCGCGGCATGCTCTGGGAATCCGGCCTGATCGATATCGGTCGGTATTTCCCCTATCCGGCCGGAGCCGGCGGGCAGCAGATTCCGGTGGAGCAGACCTGGAAACTGAACGTCTTGCTCGAGGGGCAGGCTGGCGAGGTCAGCAGCGCGCCGGAAGGCATCGCCTGCAGCTGGTCGACCTATCCGCAGAACTGCACCGCCGAGTATGAAAACGGCACTGAGGTGGCGTTGAATGCGGCCGACGTGGATGGCTACACGTTCACGGGTTGGGCCAGCGATGCCTGTGCCGAAGCCGAGGGCAACACCTGTACGGTCACGATGTCCAGCGACCTGTTCGTATCCGCCCAATACGAACCGCTCCCGAACTATCAGGTTGCCGTCGCCAAGCGATTGACGGACGGCGGCGTCACTGGTGGCGGCCGCGTCACCTCGAGCGAGCCGGGGATCGATTGCGGCGCGGACTGTGCCGAGCAATTCGTCGAAGGGACGCAACTCAGCCTGACCGCCTCGGACACGGCGGGCGCGACGTTCGAGCGATGGTCAAACGACAGCCCGGTCTGCGCGGGCAGCACCAGCGCGGTCTGCACCTTTACCGTGGTGGACAACACGACGGCCGTGGCCGTCTTCCGGGAAGGCGTTGCGATCACCGCGCAGCGAGCGAGCACCAATACGGGGCTCGACATCCCCGGAGGGTTCATCAGCTCGAGTCCTGCCGGTATCAGCTGTGGGGAGACGTGCTCGGCGGGTTTTCAGTCAGGAGAGCAGGTCACCGTGACCGCCTCTGCCGCGCAGGGCTGGTCCTTTGAGAAATGGACATCACCATCGGAATGTGCCGATCCACCCGAAAACACGTCGTCCAGTTGCACGTTCGTCGTGACAGGCAGCACGACCGTGCGCGCGGAGTTTGCTCCTGATCCGGTGACCTTGTCGGGCTTCTCGCTCGGCGCGCCCTTCGATGTGGGAGAGGTCTGTCCCGGGTTTGACGACAGTGCGGCCATGATGGTGACCCTTTCATACTCGGGCACGATGGAGGAAGGCGCGACCATCGCGTTCGCAACCGACGTCGACAACGACAATACCGGCGTCTTTGATCCCGGCCCCCCGGGCAACTACCAGGTTTTCTCGGGCGTCACCGCCCAAACGGGTTCGGTCATCTTCCAGTCTGGGTATTGCTGGGGAACTCCGAATACTGTCCTGAGATACCGTCTGAAGTACGTCGACCCAGTCGGTGGCGAAAGCAACGAAGTCCAGAGTATTGTTCCGCGTCCATGATGATGGTCTGAAAAAGATGGGTTGACATCCTTTCCTCCCTGAAGATGAGGGGATGCCTGCTGCGCTCAAGCAAGCCATGGAGCCATGCCTGAGTCGCTTCAGTGGGTTCCTTCTGCAGCGCCAAATTCTCAAAAACTGAGAACACCGGCGCTATCCTTCCCCGCCCTGAACGGCGGTGCTTGCCGCGCCAGCGGGTCAGAGCCTTTGGATTTCGCGGCCACGCCGCCGATCACTATTTTTAAACGGTACGCAGACGCCCTGCAATTTCTGTAGTCACGCTACGCCTGCATTCGGATTGCTCGGCGAAATCGGCCCAGCGCCCGATGGCGGCGTTGACGCTTTCTCGCTGTGCATCGAGCTCGCGGGGGCGCAGGCCGAACTGGCGGGCCAGGGTCTGAATCTGTTTCAGGCCAGGGGCGCGGCCCTCGCCGGCAACGGTGGTGCTGTGCTCGCCACCAGGGCCGAGGCTGAAAGTGAGGTCGAAGGCTGGCGCCAGACGCCAGGCGCCTTGATCATCCATGAGAAAAGCCACGTTCTTGCCGTGGTCATCGCGGTTGTGGGCGGCGATGTTGAACAGCATCAGACGAAAGGCGTGCAGCAACTCCTGGTGGTTACGCGTCAGTGCCTGGGTAACGCGAAACAGATCGGCATAGTCGAGGCTGGGCACACGGAAGTCGGCATGAAGCAGGTTGGCGAAACTGTGCAAGTGCAAGCGGCGGGTGCCTGGCAGCCGATCAAATCGCTGCACGGCGAAGCAACGGGTTTGCGGACTGAGCGCAAGCAAGCGAACCGCTGGCATTTCGATGCCTGCCGCGCGCGCCATCAGGGCATAGGCGTACTCGACCGGTCCGGCATCGGCCAGTTCCTGACGCGCGGCGAACTTCACCAGCCAGTGCTCAAAGCCGGCCGGCAGTTCGTCTTCGCCTGACAGCACTTCGTCTCCCCGCAGGCCGACCAATACCTTTGGCCGGGCGCCGCCCGGCGATCCGCCAGCGCGCAGCAGTTGCGGCAGCACTTCGCGCGCCTCACCGGAGAGCACATCGGTCGCATGGCCGAGCAGGGCCTGCAAGTCCAGCGCCTGGGTCGGCGGGGATTCCGAGGCCGGGTGATAGCTCAGCGCGCCCAGCGTGCGCGTACCCAGCCACAGCAAACGATCCAGCACCGAGACTATCCGTGGGTCAAGGGCTTGCTGGCGGAAATGACGATCCATCAGCAGGCGGCCCCAGCCATCAGGCAGCGAGTCGTCGAAGACCCCGGGCAGCGGGCCGAAAGTGCGATCGCGGTGTTCGATAGCGCCAACCTGCAGGGGAAGTTTGAAAGGGGAAATCTGCAGCCCGCCGTCAACAAATGCCGAGTCGTACTCGAAGTAAAGCCGGCGCTTGGCTTCGGCCAGGCGTCCGACCAGGAAGTCGCGATCAGGCGCGAAACTCAGCCGGACTTCCACTTGCTTCATCTGTGCCCTCGCTGCCTCGGCGCTTGCTCGGACTCAAGCTCGTCGATTGAGCGTACCGGCGGTGGCTTGAATGCATCTGCAAGTTCTTCCAGCCGGCCCAGTGCATGGACTAGGCGCAGGAAGTTGGCCAGCGTGATCTGTCCGCCGCTCTCAAATCGCCGCACTGTGGGTAATGAAACGCCAGATCGTTCTGCGAGCGTAACCTGCTTCCAGCCCAGCCGAAGGCGCCAAGCGCGCAGACGCGCGCTCAGGCGAGTCTGGATTTCCGCGGGTGTATGCAAAGACAGGTGAGACGGTAAGCTGGAGTCCACGACGAAAAGATCACAAATGAAATACCATGAGCGAATAGGACAGATTATACATCAAAAATGATTAGTAAGTATCCCCCGGCTTTGCCGGGGGATACTTACTCTTAGCTTCTGGCAGATCAGAGATCCGGCCGCTACGGCATAAGAGAGCGGTCATCGAGAATGGGTAAGCACGAAAAGCTACTGCGGCTGATCCTGTCCGGCAGGTCCGATGCAAACGTCGAATTTGACGCGCTCCGTCGTCTGCTGACAAGATTGGGTTTTGAGGAACGAACCAAAGGCTCGCACCACGTATTTCGGAAAAGCGGAATCGAAGAGAAGATCAACATCCAAGAGTCCGGCAGCCCGGCCAAGCCCTATCAGGTCAAACAGGTCAGGGATGTTCTGATCAAGTACCAACTCGCGGAGTAAGACGATGCATCGCTATGAAATCATCATTTTCTGGAGCGCCGAAGACCAAGTGTTCGTTGCCGATGTACCCGAGCTACCCGGCTGCAAAGCCCATGGCGACAGTCCCGAAGACGCACTCGCCAATGCCCAAGAGGCGATGACCCTCTGGTTAGATACCGCCTTGGAATTCGGGGACCCAATTCCAGAACCTAAGGGCCGCCGGCTCATGTACGCATGACTTTGTGGGGGACGGCGGCCGAGTCGAGTCGCCAGCGGCATCCTCACGCCGCATCTCGCGGCCGAATCTCACTGTAATCCCCCTCGACCCGCGCCTTCGATAGGTCGTGCGCTGCCTGCAGGTTGAGCCAGAAGTAGTTGCTTGTCGCTCGATACTCAGCAAAGCCCGCGCTGATGTTGGCGGGCGGCTGGTCACAAGCCGTCCTGGCGGTAGCTTACTGCAAGCAATCTTCTCTGATCGACCGATTGAGCCGGCTGGGGCGCGATAAACTCAGGCCGCAGGGTAGGGTGAAATCTCGTTGTGATCGTTGGTCATCAGCTGCATCAGCTTGCGCTGAACGAAGAGCTTTTCACGCCCCTCCTGCCGCTCTTCAAGGATCCCGATCCGGGCCAGTTCCTTAAGGTAGACCGAGGCCGTCTGCCGCTTGGCGATATCACGCTCGACCAGCGAGCCGATGCGGCAGTAGGGCTGCTCGAAAATGACCTGTATCAGCTCGTGGCTGTACATTTTCGGCAGCTGCTGGCGGGTGTAGCGGGAGGTCTCGGTCATTAGCTCCCGAATGGCGGCAATCTTTGCGCAAGTCCAGCGCGAGACCTGCTCGACCCCCGCGAGCATGTAGACAATCCAGGCCTCCCAGCTGCCGTCGCGCGTTACCTCCAAGAGCAGGCGGTAGTAGTCGCTCTTGCGCTCGACGATATACCGGCTCAAGTAGAGGATCGGCAAGGTCAGGAGATCGCGCTCGATCAGGTATAGAGCGTTGAGAATGCGACCCGTGCGCCCGTTGCCGTCCGTGAAGGGGTGGATGGCCTCGAACTGCTAGTGAGCGACGGCCATCTTGATGAGCGGGTCCAGGTCGTCTTGGGCGTGCAGAAACCGCTCCCAGTTGTCCAGTAGATCGCGCAGGCGAGGTTCGGCCTCGGGCGGTGTGTAGATGACCGCACCGGTGGCTTCGTTGCCGATGAGTGTGCCCGGCACCGACCGGATCTGCATGGGCCGGTTTTTGATGGTGCTGCAGACTTCGATCGCGGTCGCCGTACACAAGGGGCGGGCACCTAGCTGCTGAAACCCGTCAAATAGCGCGGTGCGGTAGCGCAGCGCCTCCCTCGTGGCGGGGTCTGCATGGTCATCCCGAGTCGCATGGCGAAACAGCTTGTCGGTCGTGGTCACGACGTTCTCGATCTCGGAGCTGTCACGGGCCTCCAGGATTGTGAGCAGGTTGGTGAGCAGGCTCGGATTGGGCAGCAGTTCTCCCGCCTGACGAAGCGCCGCCAGGGCAGCCCGCGCCGGGATGCAGGCCTTGAGCGTTGCCTTGGTCTCTATCTGATCAAGCTCTGGAGGCAGCAGGGGTAGGTTGTTGTGAGGTTGCTCGGCTCGCCAGCTCATGTACGCTTTTCCGAAAACTATCGACACATAGTATTTAGGGTGCCGCATAGTGTCGATCCGATCGACATGTCAATCATTTATGTCGACAGCAATAATTTATGTCGACATATACTCTGGGTGTCCGAGTGGTTTGCGCCGAGATCGGCTTGACGCTGGAACCCCCTACCGCCACGGGACGACGCATGTGATTTTGGCGTCGCTGGCTTGGCGAGGATGCAAACGAAGCTCAATGGCGGTAGTGCGGCGAACCAGAACACCGCGTGACTCCTGGCACAGGCGCTGGCCATTCCGATCACTCAAGCTGGGGTGACATCAACGGAGCAAGCGCCCATGACGAGCCATCCAAGCGACCGGCTAAGGGTCGACTTGACCGTGTTCGTCACAATTGCCATCTGGAGCCTGCTCGCCTGGCGGCGTTTTCACGGCGGGGTCCCCGCCCATCATCTTCTGCACAATCCGGACTTGCCGCGAATATCGGACTGGTTCGGCGGCGTGCTGCTGCCCGTTCTGGCCTGGTGGCTGTTGGGCCTGGCAGGGCGTCGCGTCCAAGCCGTAGCCTCCCCCGGCCTCGGGTCCGTCATCGTCGGTCTGGTGACCGGTCTGGCTTTCGGAGCGGCCATGGCGGTGACCTTCTTCAGCGGTCATCAGCAGGTCACCAGCGACCTGTTCTTCAGCCGAAGAATGACCTGGCAGCCAAGGCCTGCCGAAGGTGCCAAGCGATGATTTTGATGGCCGGATCGGCGCAGGACGTCGGCCGTGTAAGGCCGACCTACGGGTCCATCGATGCGTGGATGGATCGTTGGTTGGGCCATGCACCCGATCGGGCCTGTCGATGCGTGGATGGATCATGCGCCCGACCGGGCCCGGTCGGGCGAATCGTAGGCCGGGGTTACACCCCCGGCGCGC
>JAZBOC010000194.1:0-2245 GCA_036353315.1 Wenzhouxiangella sp.
CGGTTGGAGAATCAGGCGAGTGACGCCCGTGTCTCAACACTACGCAAAGTGGCGCAGGCGCTTGGCAAGGAACTGGTCATTGAGTTGCGGGAGCCAGCGTTAAGGCAGAAGCCCCGGAGGCGGGCAAAGAAGCTATTGGCTAGAGCCTAGCTTAGAGCCCGTCCCAGATATCACTTCCTGTAGTATTGCTGGAGTGTAGAGCTTAAAAAATAAAGAGGCATAAGAGGCAAATTTGCCTCTCATGCCTCAAATTCGTAGTCTATAAATTTTTGTGCGAACAAAAACCACAGAACTCGAACGATGCAGACAATAAGCTTTCAACCGGACCTACGTCCAGAACTTCCTTTAGTAGATGGGCCAAAAGAATACCGGGATCAAAGGGCCTTATTTTTACGATTAGACGATTTGCTCGGTCAGACCGGATTAGAGCGAGAGTTCCTGGCCATGAGTCTGGCGCATCGGGGCATTGAGTTGAGCGATTGCAGCGTGGCGCAGGCCCGGTCGCTGAGCAAGCGTTGCACGCTGGCACTGCGTAGTAACATTGCCCGGCAGATAACAGGTTTGGATCACCGCGATTTTTGTATCCGGCTCGCCGATAGTTCCTTATTGCAGTGGTTGCTTCAAGTCGGGCGTGTCGATGGGGTGAGCACGTTTGCGAAAAGCACCAGTGATCGTTTCGCTCACTTTATTGATGCGGATTCGTTGCAAGTATTGAACGCTAAGTTGATCGGGATGCTCCACGGGGATACGCAACGCGCTTTTGGCTTAGAGCAAGCAATCAATTTTGAGGACCTATTTTTCGACAGCACTTGCCTGAAGGCACCAGTCCACCATCCGGTGGATTGGGTATTGCTGCGCGATGCCACCCGCACGCTGATGAAAGCGGTGGATCGCATCCGCAAAAAAGGACTGCTCGTGCGCATGCCCAAAGCACCGCTATTGTTTTTAAGCGAGATGAACACGCTGTGTATGGCCATGAGTGCCAAGCATCGCACAAGTGAGGGCAAGAAACACCGGAAGAAGGTTTTGCGTGAAATGAAAGCGCTGCTGCGCCGTATCCAAAGGCATGCGCAAAGCCACTTGAATCTGCTCAAAGAGCTGGGAGAAAACACCGACCTTAGCCTCGGGCAGATCCAGTGTATTATTGCCGGTATGGAAAACGTCATCGAACAGGTGCCTGCGATTATCAAGCAGGCCCATGAGCGCATCATTGGTGGACGCAAGCTGGCCAATAAAGATAAGGTCCTAAGTTTATATGACCGGGATGTGCAAGTGCTCAAGCGTGGCAAAAGTAATGGCGAGATCGAGTTCGGCAACAACCTCTGGCTCGGCGAAAACAACGACGGGTTCATTGTCGATTATCGCTTAGAGAAAGAAAAGACCAGTGACGCCAAGCAGATCGAGCCGGCAATAACTCGACTAGTCCAAGAGCAATCATTGCCGATAAGGAGTGTTTGGGGCGACCGCGGCTTGCACAGCGCAGAGAACGAAGCGACTTTGAAAACCCACGGGATTTACAGCGGCCTGTGTCCGCGTGATGTCAACGAACTGAGTGAACGACTCGGGAATGAGCCGCAATTGCGCGAGGGCCTCAAGCGCCGCGCAGGTACTGAGGCTCGCATCAGTATCGTCATCCGGAATTTTATGGGAGTCCCCGCACGGGCCAAAGGATTTGAGAACCGCGAGATGATGGTCGGGTGGGCCGTGCTCAGTCACAATCTATGGAAGCTGGCCCGACTCGAGCAGGCCAAAGTGCCGGAGCAGGTTCCCAAAGCTGCCTAAGCGGCACTCAGCTCCATAAGTAATCAGTCAGGACTTCCGAAGCGCGAGGCCCACCGGGAACCCCAGCGACTCAAATCCGGAAAACTTGGCAATTTTGCACGAAAATCTCCCGAAACGCCTGAATTTGAGGCAGGAGACGTGAGGTAACGTAAATGTCAAAAGGTTATAACTTTTTGCGGAAAATCAGCGTTTCCAAAATCGACTCATTTGGGACAAGCTCTACGTAGCTGGAGCTCCTTCGCTTCGGTGACTGGCCCATACTAACCCGCGAGGCCATCGTTCTGAACGCGAAGGCCTTCGGCTACAAACCCTATGCGGAATGAAAAACCTATTTGATAAAATACTATTCGGGACGCTTAAAACGCCGGGCAGGCTTTTTGCTTTCTTCCTTGGCATTCTTTTTGAATTTGGCACCCGCTATTTTGCTTTTTGTTTTGAAGGGACGTTTCGGCTTGCCGCCACC
>JAZBOC010000063.1:0-50667 GCA_036353315.1 Wenzhouxiangella sp.
AGGCTGGCCAGGTACAGCCGATCGGCCTGGGCCGCCAGCCCCATGCAGCGTGCATAGGTCCGTTCAGCCACGCTGATACCGGACTCGCCTATTCCCAGCATGAACACCTTGCCGGCCTGGTAGGTGGTAAAGGCAATGCTGGCGTTGAAACTGGACAGCCAGCTCTCAAAGTGCCTGGAAAACTGCAGTGAGAACGGCGGTGTTTGTTCATGTAGCGTTGGCGAATGAGTCATGTAGACCAGTATTCCGGATGCCTGGCACCGCCGCAAGTCTCATGGTTTGATGCGCTGCAATCTGATGTTTGCGCTTGAGGGCTTGATTTCTCGAACCGGCCCATAAATTTGAGGAGCGCCACCGCTAGCCATGACGTTACCCACTTTAACGGATCCATCACTGAGTAGATCAATCTTTCTGCGCCTTAAAGCTTCACCCATAACATTGAAATCGGCAATTCGATTATGGATAGTCGTCTTCGCGCTGGTGCCGGATTGCGAGGATGGTGACTGTTTGATGGTCATTGATCTCAAACAGGGCGACGTAGCCTGCCCCTCCAAAAGGAATGATCAGTTCGCGCAGCAGGCGATGCTCATGGTCTGCCTGTCGGCAGGAGAAGTGAAACTCTTCCAAACATGACCAGCCCCGTTCAATAATCTCCAACGCTCGTTCTGCTGCCCGTGGATCGCGCTTCACCAAGAGACGATACAACCGTTCGACATCCGATTTCGCTTCCGGTGTAAAGCGAATGTGGTAGCTCATTTCTCCCGTTTGGATTCATTGAGGATCGCTTGCAGCGAATCCATGACCTCATCTTTAGACGAGTACCGTCCGGTGGATTTGGCCAACTCAGCGGCCTCCAGTCCGCGGTCTATGAAAGCCTTCTGCATCTTTCGCCGTTCGATCTGTTTGCGCAAGGCTTCTTCGGAGAAGTTGCTCAGCGACTCCCCTTCCCTCAGGACGCTTTCCGCGTCCCGGCGCAGTTCAGGGGTGACGCGCAGCGGTGGAATGGTGGCGGTTTTCATAGGTGACTCACGATGCATTACATATGCAATACATGCTACACCCGCGATGTCCAAGGGGCAAGATCGGCTCAAAGCGGCTCAAAGCTGGCAAGGAACTCGAACAATTGATGTTCATCTGGCCAGCTGGGTGTCTTCGCAGCAGAAAGCCTGGTCGATTTTTTCAGACGCCGGCGTTGTGTTTCTGAACTGACGTCATTGGGCTCGAGCTGATCCTGACGCCAAACAAGGGTTGCAACCAACGGATGCGCAGCACGATCCAGTGATGGATCAGGGCGCAGCCGACGACCGTGCCGGTCAGCACCAGCGTGGCCTCGACCGGGCCGGGAAGGGCGAGCGGGATCAGCAGCGCGGCCAGCGGCACGATCAGGCTCTGATGCAGGATGTACCAGGGATAGACCGCTCGGTTGGCATACGCCATCCAGCGTCTGGGCCGATTCAGCCAGGCCCCGGCATAGCCGAGGATGGCCAGCAGAGCGTTCCAGGCATAGAGCGCATGGGCGCCGTCCGAAATGGCCCGCCAGTTCAGATCCGGCAGCGCGGCAATGTCTTCGGCCGGCAGTGCGCGGCCGGCCACGCGCAGGGCCATGTAGAGGATCAGCCCGACCAGCGCGAGCAGCAGCATCAGGCGGCGCTGATCACACAGCGCGTCCCAGACCCTGCGCTGTCGCGCGAGCCAGAACCCGAACATAAACACGGGCAGGTAGTTCGCATGGTTGGCCCAATCGTCGGTCAGCGCCTTGGTGTCACCAAAGCGGGGCTCGAGGAAATACAAAACCACAAACCACCAGGCGACCGGCAGCAACAAAAGCGCTGTCAGACTCAGGCCACCGGGTCGAACATTCCGGCAGCGCGGTTTTCCAAGCCGCAAGAGGGCCAGTCCCGCCGCCAGCACCATCGTGTACGCCCACAGATAAGCCAGGTACCACAGGTGGTTCCAGGTCATGCCGAACTCGGCACCGGCAAAACCGCCGTCGGGCCAGGGCTGCAGCTGCCAGTAGCGCAGCAAGAAGGCGCCGAAGCCGGCCTCGAAAGCGCCGTTGGCGCGGGCTTCCACCCAGGCCTGGATCGGCACGATGGCGAGCATGCCGAAGATCAGCGGCACCAGCAGCAGGCTGCTGCGGCGAATCGCCAGCCTTCCCGGCTGGTCGGCGCCGCGGCTCAGACCCAGCGCAATGCCCGAGATCAGGAAGATCAGAGGCATGCGCCAGCGGTTCAGGGCCACCATCGGCCACTGTAGCCAGTCTGACGCGGCCGGGCTCTTGATGTGGAAACCCCAGTCGGCGACGTAGACCATGCCGACGTGATAGAGAATCAGCAAGCCAAAGGCGCCGACCCGCAGGGCGTCGATGTCGTAGCGTCGCTGACCTGGACCTTGCTCGATCATGTTTCGATGACGGGTGGGTTCGAAGCGATGTTCGTCGGTCAATTACGACCGGACAAGCGCTTTGGGACGAACCGTCGGCTGCCAGGGATAAGTGGTCGCAACCCGGAACGAGCTTCCGCTACCATCGTTTGATGAGCATCGATACCCGGGCGCTGTGGCGCTGGTACAAGCCCCGTCGAAGTCGATTCGAGTGCGGCTTCTGGATGGCGTTGTATCTGGTCAACGGCGCGGCCAACAGCGTGGTGCGCGTGCTCGAGATGGATCCATCCGATGCCACGGCTGGCTGGGAGCCCGTGGTCTGGGAGTGTTCAAGCGCGCTGTCGTTTCTGCTGCTGGTCTGGCCGGTCGTGGTGTTGACCCGCCACTGGGCCTGGAGCTGGCAGCACCCGTTTCGCTGGCTGGCCGGCCACGCGCTGGCCAGCATCGTCTACTCGCTGGCCCATGTGGTGATGATGGTCGCGATGCGTGAGCTGGCCTACCGGCTCGCCGGTGGCGACTACGATTTCGGGCATTGGCCCAGCGAGTTGTTCTACGAGTACCTCAAAGACGGTCGCTCCTATGTGGGCGTTGTTCTTTTCATCGAGGGCTATCGGTTCATCGTCCGCCGGCTGAACGGCGAGGCGCGCTGGCTGGATGCGCCGCCGGACGCGCAGCGCGACGCACCCCAGGTCGATGAGCCGTCCTATCCCGACCGCTTCCTGGTCAAAATGCTGGGCCGCGAATTTCTGGTCCCGGCAGCGGATATCGAATACGCCCAGGCTGCGGGTAACTACGTCAACCTGGTCGTTGGCAGGCGCGAGTACCCGCTGCGCAGCACCATGAAGGACCTGCTGGAGCGACTCGACCCTGAGCGATTCCGCCGGGTGCACCGCAGCTACCTGGTGCGGATCGATCAGGTGACCGAGATAGAGCCGCTGGACGGTGGCGACGCAAGGCTGAAATTGATGAGCGGCGCCGTCATACCGTGCTCGCGTCGCTATCGGGCCGCACTGGCCTGAACTATGATCGCCCAACGCCCGTCGTTTTCCGGAACCGATGAACACGATCCGATGCAGGGCTTTTCTACTGGCCTGGTTTTTCTACTTTGCCGGCGCGTTGCCGGCGGGCGCGCAAGCGCTTGAGGCGGACGAATCGGCGTCGCCGCAAACGCGGGTAGAGCTGGAGCGGGCGGTCACTGAAATTCTTGAGTCATCGACCATTCCCGGCGCAAGCATGGTCGTGATCGAGAATGGGGCGATCGCCTGGGTGCAGCATTACGGCGTGATGGACCGCGAAAGCGGTCGCGCGGTGACCGACGACACCGTGTTCCGCGCCGGATCGATCAGCAAGAGCCTGACATCGATCGCGGCGATGATGCTGGTCGAAGGCGGCGCGCTGACGCTGGATGCGCAGGTCCGAGAGTTCGTGCCCGAGCTTGATCTTCGCAATCCCTGGGCCCCAAGCGATCCGGTCCGCCTGGTTCACCTGCTTGAACACACGGCCGGGTTCAACGACATCGCGTTTCGCCACTATCTGCTCGAAGGCGGTGGGCTGCCGCTGGCCGAGGTCGTAGAACCCTTCGGCCCGTACATCAGCCGCTGGCGGCCGGGCACGCTCACGAGCTATTCCAACCAGGGGCCGATCGTGGCGGCGAGGATGCTGGAAATCGCCGCCGGGGCGCCGTTCGAGGACTTCATGCGTACAAGCGTGACCGAGCCGATGGGGATGAACAGTGCAAGCTGGCGCGGCTCGGACGGACTGATGACGCGGCTGGCCACCAGTTATCGCCCGGACGGGGTGACCCAGGAGCGCTTCATCGATACGCCGGGATGGCCCAGCGGCGGGCTTAACGTGACGGCGCGAGATCTTGCCCGGCTGCCCTTGCTGATGCTGGGGCGCGGCACGCTGGACGGGCAAACGCTGCTGTCACCTGAATCGGTCGCGCGCATCGAAACGCCGAACAGTTCGGATGCTGCGCGAGCCGGGTTGCGCCATGGCTACGGACTGGGCAACGTCGTGATGCCGCGCGGCCGGGCGGTCTTCCAGGGTCACGATGGCAGCATCGATGGGTTCGTGGCCACCTATGCCTACGCGCCCGAGCTTGGGGCCGGCTATGTCCTGATGGCCAACGCCACTTCGGATGCCATCTTCGAGGTCGCCGCCCAGGTGCGCGGCTACCTGGAGCGCGGTTTGCCGGCGCCGGTGGTCGTGCCGTCGCTGCAGGCTGCGGCCCACGCCCAAGCCTGGGCTGGGCAATACCAGGTGCTCACGCCGCGCCGGAGTCTGCTGGCCGGGCTGATCGGTCTGACCCAGTGGGAAGGCGCAAGGGTCATCGACGGCAACTTGCGCTTTCGCGGCGGGAACTGGGTTGGCCTGGGCGAAGGCCTGTGGCAGCACAGTGACGCGGTCGTTCCTGAGCTGGTGCTGATCAAGCGCGACGGCGATCTTGACATTCAAACCGGCCTTGCGGCGTATCGTCGGGTACCGGCGCCGGAGATGTGGGCCAAGCTTCTTGGACTGGCCGGCTATGCCAGCCTCATGGTGATTGGCATCCCGCACGCAGTCCTGGTCGCCTGGAGCGGAGTCCGGAGAGGGTTTGCCGATCGCGGCGGGATAGCGCTGCGGCTCTGGCCGTTGCTGGCGCTCTACGCCGTGGCGGGAATCGTGATCTATGCGCTCGCACTCTTGCAGACCGGGGACCTGGAGTTTCTCGGCCGTCCTACGATCGCGGCTTGGGGCTTGTTTGCCTGGTCGGTCCTTGCACCCGTAGTGGTCGGGCTTGCCGCTGCCAGTCTTTGGCTGCGTCGGCCGGGGGCAGGGCGGGGGGCGGTTGCTCTGGCGTCAGGCTATACGGTCATGGCGCTGGTGGCCTGCGCCTATCTGGCCACCCACGGCTGGATCGGCCTCAAGCTTTGGAATGCTTGAAGCAGAGCGCGGCGGGCGCGATTGAGCTCGGGGCGCGTCGGAGATTGATCGCCGGTTGAGAAAACTGCAACCGTGCTCGTGGGACCTGACGCGCGAATTCAGAAGGGCCACAGCGACCAGACCTGGCCGGCTGCACCGAGACTGATGACGGCCAGCGCGGCAATGAACAGACCCAGGCGACTGGCCAAAGGCAGATCACGGCGCCGTTTCCAGGTCCGAGGCAGGGCGGCTATGGCGACCAGCACGCTCAGCGGCCCCAGCCAGGCGAACCACAGGGCCCAGGGCACCAGGCCGAACAGCAACATGGGCTCGGCAATTTCGCGGGTCTGCCAGGCGGCGAACGCCAAACCGGTCAGCCAGCCCGAAGCCAGCAGCGCGGCGATGAACACCGTCAGACGGCTGCCGCCGGCGCCCTTGATTCTGCGGCCGTTCAGGCGTCGGCCCACCCAGGCCAGCGGCAAGACCAGGGTGGCCAGCAGGGGGACCGCGGCGGAGACACCGGCCCAGATCCCGTGCGCCTTGAGCCGGTCTTCGTCCTCACCTTTCAGCGCCAGGGCGTCGATCACGACGGAGCTTGGGAAATACGGTGCGATGAATTCGGCGGCCTCCTCGCCCTGTTCCACGCACTCGCGATCAACCGGCGCGCCCGGGTCATCGAACCAGCTATTGAGCCAGTCGCCGGCGCATTCGACCGAGCGGGTCGGTCCGTGGCCGGCGTGCGGAAAGATCACCAGCTGGCCGTTTTCGAAGCCGGGCATGATGTATTCGGCCAGGGCGACCGGTGTGACCGGATCCCAGCGGCCGTTGACCACAACCACCGGCAGCTCGGTCTGGACTGGCGCGTACTGGGCCGGGTCGCGTGCTGCCAGGCCCACGGCGCGGCAGGCCTCAGGCGCTTCCCGGATCACGTCGGGGTGACCGAAGGCTTGGGCCAGCTCCGGGAACAGTCGGAAGTCCTCCGGCGAGACCCGAGCGTGGGCGTCTACATACCCGTCCATGCAGCGCACGGCGACCGACATGCCCATCGACACCTCCAC
Source organism: Wenzhouxiangella sp. (assembly GCA_036353315.1). GTDB lineage: Bacteria > Pseudomonadota > Gammaproteobacteria > Xanthomonadales > Wenzhouxiangellaceae > Wenzhouxiangella. The sequence goes on from JAZBOC010000063.1 coordinate 6,345, forward strand.
GCCCATGCCACCACCTTCGCCGGCCATGACCGCCAGGGCACGAAACAGGGTGTCGTCCCCGGACTCCACGGTCCGAGTCAGGCCATCGATGATGGCCGGCAGAGCCGGATGGCTTGCTTGTTCGTACATCAGGCTGAACGGCAGCCCGGCGATCAGGTCGGCGAAAAAGTGAGCCCGTCCCTGGGGAAAGATCTCATTGGGCTCGACCTCGACCGAGACTGGTGAGTCGTTCATGGCCTGGATGGCGGCCAGGTAGCGCTCGGCCAGACCCGCGTATGCGCGGGCGCAGTCCGGCTGCGCCGAGCAGGCCTCGAACAGACGGCCCAGGTTGGCATCGTGCCAATAGGGCAGGCGCATCAGCTCGCCGATATCCAGCGGCACGATGGCATCGATCACGGCTGAGCGGATGCCTTCCGGGTCGATCTTCATGTAGGCCTGGCCGAGGACCGAGCCATAGGAAATGCCCCAGACGTTCCACGCATCGAGACCCAGCGCCAGGCGCAACGCCTTCAAGTCACGGGCGTTTTCGAAGGTGTTGTAGCCGGTCACGTCCACGCCCTGGGCACGGGCACCCTCGATGCAGGCCTGGGCCTGCGCAAGGAGCGCACGCTCGCTGGCTTCCCGGTCGGCATGGATCTGCTCGGCCCGGTTGCGGCTGTCGAAGAACGGGCAGAAATCACCGGAGTAGCCGATGCCGCGTTGCTCGAGAATGTAGAGATCGCGCCGGGATACCAGGCGATGGTCCTTGAGTCGGCCCACGTAGGGCTCGACCGTCACACCGGGCCCGCCGGTCAGGTAGATCACGGGATCGGGCCGAATCTCGACATCATGGTCTTCGTGATCGGTGCCGGTGGCCTTGATGCGAACGTAGTGCAGCTCGATGGTTCGGCTGTCGGGCGCCTCACGGTTTTCCGGGACCCGGATCAAGCCGCATTCGATCTCGCCGGGTTCATAGTCGATGCGGCCCCGAAACGGGCAGACCAGCGTGTCGACTTGCCCATCGCGCAGCCATTCCCACTCATGGCCCAACGGACTGGTTTCGTTTGGATCTTCGAGCGCTTCCTGGGCCAGCGCGCTCAGTGTCGCCAAGGCCAGTATCAGAGCAGCAAGTAAGTCGCGCATGACCGACCTTGGGAAAGAGAAACACCAGGCCGAGAGGCTACCCGAGTCCGGTCGGGGCGTCCAGCATTTCGCCAGCCGCAAGCGCCCTGAGAGGCGCATCGTCCCGTCATGCAAGCAAGCGCTGAGGCGATCCTGGTTATTTCCGGTTGGGAAATCTAGGGCCGCGTTTTATACTGGAGTCTGTTCGCTACCAAGGGGTGTGTTGATGGCTGGCTTTTGGAACAGGAACATCCCGCCGAAGGCGCCGCCGCCATCGCGGCCATCGAAACCACTGGATATGACGCTTGCGTTTCCGGGTCTGGGCGAAGCCGCGCTGGTCGGCCTTTACAACGCCGCCAACCCGATCAAGTTCTCGGCCGGAGATCGCCCATTTACTCCCGAACAGCTGGCCTCGGACCTCATTATCGTACTCAGCGGTACTCTCGAGCTTCATGCCGATCACAAGCCCTTGCCCGAGATGGAGATCTTTGAGACGGGAGAGTGCATTTGGCGGTCCGGCCTGGATTCGCTTGAGGGCGATCAGGGACCATGGTCGGCGCGCGCCCGTAATGGCGGATCGGCTTTACTGATCGATTCGAAAACCTTCGAGCTGTTGGATCAACCTGTTCAGCTCTATCTATTGCAACGCATGCGAGGCGACCTTCGCAGGCGCCTTGTTCAGCAGCGAAAGCGGGCGATTGCCTTGGAGGATAGCCGGGCGCAGTTGCTGGAGCAGATGTATCGATTACGTACCGAGCGCGGTGCGGGCTTCGGTCAGTCCCCGCTGGCGAAGAAGCTCTTTGCCAAGGTGCCCAGCCTGCCGGTCTCCTCAATGGATCTGCTGAACAAGATGCTCGACGATCGCACGACGCGCCAGGAGATCGTCGATATGGTGGCGCAGGACTATTCACTGACCAGCACCCTGCTCAAGGCCGTCAATTCTCCAGCCTACGGGCTAAAGACGAAGGTGACGAACATTAATCAGGCCATGCTCTTGATGGGGCATGAGCAGGTTTATCAGATCGTGATGTCGGAAAGCATGCGGAAAAGCCTCCCCGACACCCCTGCCTTTGCCGAGATTCATGAGCGTTCAGTCGATGTTTCTCGCATCGCTTTCGTCATGGCGAAGATCCAGTCTCGAGTCAAGTCCTCAGAAATTGCCACTATTGGCTTGCTGGCCCAAATCGGACTGGTCGTTGTCGAGTTGCTGAAGAACTCCAACCCCCAGCTCGGTCCGCTGTTCGACTTCGTTGATTCGGCGGAAATGGGCGCTGAGCTGTTGCGCACCTGGAAACTGCCGGATAACTTGTGCGAAACGCTGCAGTACCAGCACTATCCCGAATTTTCGTCACCCGAAAATGTCCCGGAGGAGGCCCGTGCCGGGGTCGCCTTGCTTTACCTGGCGCGGCGCATGCACCAAGCACTCAAGAAAGCATCGTCCCCGGATCCGGGAATCTTTGTCGACGATTATCTCAAGGCGATCGGTCTCGGCGACGCGACCGAAAACGAGCTGTTCTTCGGTCGCGTGCTTCCCCGCCTGGACAAGGAGATCGAGACTTTGCCAAGCTCGCTTGCCAAGCTGGTCAAGGAGTCACGGAGCTAGCGGAACGCCATTTCGACTTGGCCTGCCGGGGCGGACGTTCAGGCCGGCCGGATCAGCCAGCACTGGTGGATACGCTGATTGCGCTGGAAGTCTTTCGGAACAGACCAGCTCGTGCGATCTTCGATGGTAAATGACGTGCCCAGCTCTTGATCGAGCCGGAACCTGCGCAAGTTGGTCGAAAAGATCAGCGTGCCCTCGGGCTTGAGCAGTTTCATCGCATCGCTGATGAGCTCGACATGATCGCGCTGAATGTCGAGGCTGTCGTCCATACGCTTGGAATTGGAGAAACTCGGCGGGTCGAGAAAGATCAGATCAAAGCGCTGGCGGCAGTCTTTCAGCCAGCGCGTGCAGTCGGCGCGTACGAGGTGATGGACCGGGCTGTTGAGCTGGTTGAGGTGCAGGTTGCGGCGCGTCCAGTCCAGGTAGGTGGCCGACAGGTCCACACTGGTCGTGCTTGCCGCGCCGCCCAGTCCGGCGTGTACCGAGGCCGCGCCGGTGTAGCAGAACAGGTTCAGGAAATCCTTGCCGCGAGCGTGCGCTCCAATCCAGCCGCGGACCGGGCGATGATCCAGGAACAGTCCGGTATCCAGGTAGTCGGTCAGGTTGATGAGCAGCCGGCACGGCCCTTCGCGCACTTCAAGGAATTCCTCGCGCTCGCCTTGCCGGGTGTACTGGCGCTCGCCGCGCTGACGCTCGCGGACCTTGAACACCAGTCGCTGCGGTTCAATCTCCAGCACCTCGGGCAGCACGCTCAAGGCTTGGCGCAGTCGTGCCTGAGCGCGTGCCGGGTCGATGCTGGCTGGTGGCGCGTATTCCTGTACGTGCAGCCAGCGGCCTTCGGTGGTTTCATAGACATCCACGGCCAGGGCGTACTCGGGGATGTCGGCGTCATAGACGCGATAGCAGCTGACGCCTTCGCGGCGCAGCCAGCGGGCGAGCTGGCGCTGGTTCTTGGTGATCCGGTTGACCAGGTCGGGGGCGGCTTCGCTGCGGTCTCCTTCGCGTCGCTCGCCGATCTCGAAGTGCTCCAGGCGACATTCCAGCGGACCGTTGAAGAAGTGCCAGCTCTGCTCGGGTTTCAGGCCGAGCCGGCCGTCGGCGCCGTTGAGGATCATCGCCCGCCAGCCCGGAAAATGGCGCTTGAGGGTTTCGCCCAGGCGCAGGTAGAGGGGAATGAGTTCGTGGCGTTCGGCCAGGCGTTCGCCGTAGGGCGGGTTGGTCGCGACCAGGCCGCGAGCGGCGTCGGCTGGTGGCCGCGCCTGGGCGATTTCGCGCTGCTCGACGCTGATCCGGTCAGCCAGGCCGGTCCGGCGCAGATGATCCCGGCTCGCGGCCACTGATTCGGCATCGTGGTCGAAGCCGATGATGTCGGGCAGGGATGCCTGTCCGCGCTCCTGGCGCTCCAGCGCCTCTTCGAGTAGTTCCTTCCAGGCATTCTCGTCGTGGCCGCGCCAGCCAAAAAAACCGAACCGAGTCCGAAGCAGCCCAGGAGCGGTATCGGTGGCTATCCAGGCCGCCTCGATCAGCAAGGTGCCTGAGCCGCACATGGGGTCGATGAAGGCGCCACCTGCTGTTGCCAATTCGCCCCAGCCGCCGCGCACCAGCATCGCCGCGGCCAGGTTTTCCTTGAGCGGTGCGATCCGGCCGGCTCGCCGGTAGTCGCGCCGGTGCAGACTGTCGCCGGCCAGGTCGATGGCGACCGTGGTGTCGGTGCCTGCCATGTGGACATTGATGCGCAGGTCCGGGTCCTGGATGTCGACCGAGGGGCGGGCGCCGGTGCGCTCGCGGATCTGGTCGACCACGGCGTCCTTGACCCGCTGCTCGGCGAAGCGGCTGTGTCCCAGCGCGGCGCGGATGCCGGTGAAGTCCACCGCCAGGGTCTGCTCGGGTCCAAGATGGGCGGACCAGTCGAGCCGTCCAACGCCCTCATAGAGGGCTCGCTCGTCAGCAGCATCAAACTGAATGACGGGCAGCAGCACCCGATTGGCCAGGCGCGACCAAAGGCAGGCCCGGTAGGCACCGGCGAGATCGGCTCGGAATTCAACCCCACCGCGGCGCACGCGGACCCCGGCCAGACCGAGTCCGCGCAGCTCCTCGGCCAGCAGTTCTTCCAGACCGCGCGGGGCGGTGGCGAACAGCGGCTTCACGGTCGGTGATGCGGCGTCGGCGCTTGATTCGGAAGCACCGGCAGTTAAGCCGCTTCTGCGGCTCTGGGCACCGGCTTGGCCAGGGCTTCACCCCGGATCAGGTCAGAAGCCTTTTCAGCGATCATGATGGTCGGGGCGTTGGTGTTGCCGCCAATCAGACTCGGCATGATCGAGGCATCGATGACCCGCAGGCCCTCAATGCCGCGCACGCGCAGGTCCGGGTCCACCACCGCCTGTTCGTCGCTGCCCATGCGACAGGTACCGACCGGATGATAGATGGACTCGGCCTTGGCGCGGATGAAATCGATCAGGCCAGCGCGCGTGGTGACTTCGTTCCCGGGATAGATTTCATGACCGCGGAACGGCTTGAAGGCTGGTTGATTCAAAATTTCGCGCGACAGGCGCACGCACTCGAGCATCATTTCCAGGTCCTCCGGCTCGCTCAGATAGTTCGGCCGGATGGCCGGAGCTAGGCGCGGATCGCTGGAGTGCAGGCCGATGCTTCCGCGACTGGCCGGCCGCAGCGGGCAGGCGTGCACGGTGTAGCCGTCGCCGGGTAGCCGGTTGCGCCCGTGATCGTCGAGCAGGGCCGGGACAAAGTGCATCTGGATATCGGGCCGGTCATCGCGCCCGCGTCCGCTGACCAGAAAGCCGCCACCCTCGGCGATGTTCGACGTGCCTTCGCCCTCGTGGTAAAGAAAGTACTTCAAGCCGACTCGCAGCTCGCTCAACTGGTCGTAGGTGATTGGCTGCGAGCAGCGGGTCAGGGTACAGATGTCGAGATGATCCTGCAGGTTGGCGCCGACCCCGTCCAGGGCGTGTCGAACGCGTATCCCGGCGGTCTCGAGTTCATTGGCCGGCCCAATCCCCGAGAGCATCAGCAGTTGGGGTGAATTGATCGCGCCGCCGGCGAGCAGGACCTCGGAGTCGGCATGGGCAACCTGGGTCAGCCCGCGGCGCTGATAGCGCACGCCGCGAACCCGCTGGCCCTCGAGCTCGAGGTTCAGGGTCAGCGCGCCGGTCAGCACGGTCAGGTTGGGACGCGAGCGGGCCGGGCGCAGGTAGCCGACCGCGGTCGAGCAGCGTCGGCCGCCGCGTTGGGTGACCTGGTAGAGACCGAAACCCCGCTGGGCCGGGCCGTTGAAGTCGCGGTTGACCGCGAATCCGGCCTGTTCGGCGGCCTGGATGAATACTTCACTCAAGGGGTTGAAGTAGGACAGGTCCTCGACGCTCAAGGGGCCGCCGACGCCGTGCAGCTCGGACGCACCGCGCGACTGGTTCTGGGAGCGAATGAAATACGGCAGGACCTCGTCCCAGCTCCAGCCCGGGTTGCCTGCTTCGGCCCAGTCGTCGTAGTCGGTGCGGTGACCGCGGATAAAGCACATCGCGTTGATCGAGCTCGACCCACCCAGCACTCGCCCCCTGGGCCAGTAGAGGCGGCGATTGTTCAGGGCGGGTTCCGGCTCGGTCGAATAATTCCAGTTCAGCGAGGTGAAGTTGACCAGCTTGGCCAAACCGGCGGGCATGTGGATGAACGGGTTCCAGTCACGCGGTCCGGCCTCGAGCAAGAGCACCCGGCAGGCCGGGTCGGCGCTCAGCCGATGGGCTAGAACGCAGCCGGCCGAACCGGCGCCGACAATGATGTAGTCATAAGTCTTGGCCATGGAATCTGCGTCCGAAGCTTTTGAAAATAGTCTATCTCACCGTCCAGCATAGTCTCGGGAATTAGAGCCAGCAGTCTAGCCGGGACGTCGCCCGGTCCCGATCAGAGTCGGTTGCTATGATCGGCCTCGGTCAGGCCGCCGAGTTCGCACTCAAGCGCTCGAGTCAGTGCCAGCAGCTTGAACTTCTCACCCATTTCGCCCGGTAAAATGAGGCGCTTGAGTTCGCCGGCCAGGCGCAGGCGCTCTCGCTCATGGTTCTGACGTTCGATCATCTCATGTGCCCCCATGGCGAGCAGGAAGTCAGCCTGGGTCGTGAATCCCGCCAGCTCCAGACCACATCGCACGCCGCCGGCGGCCAGGGCGCTGAAATCGACGAACGCCGAGATGTCGGTCAAGCCCGGCCAGACGAAGGGGTCGAAATGGGCGCGGTGACGATAGTGACAGACCAGGGTGCCGCTGCTGCGCTCGGGCAGGTAATACTCGCGCCGCGGGTATCCGTAGTCGAACAACAACACGGCGCCCTTTTGCAAAGGTCGGGTAACGGTCTCCAGCCAGCCCGGCAGGTCCAGACAGATTTCGCTGACATAGCCTTCGGACACGGGTGAATCGAGGTCTTGCGCGAGCCGCGCGAAGGCCGCTTGCAGGCGCGGCCGTGGCTTGGCCAGGGTCCATTCCAGACGCGTCTGACCCGGCTGGACGCAGCGCTCGCGCAGGCCCTGAGCGGTGACCTCGAAAATGCTGACCGGCAGCGCGTCTGCGACCTCGTTGGCCACGATCACGCCGCTGAAGGGCTCCTTCGGCGGGGTAGCCAGCCATTCGACTCGACCAGTCAGCTCGGCGGGCAGCCCGGCCAGAGTTGCTCGCTGAACCTGGCGCAAGGCGGCGCTTGGTTCGAGAATCAGATAGCGCCGTGGCGGCACCTTGAGCGTTTGCAGCAGGTCGCGCGCCAGCGCCCCTGAGCCGGCGCCCGGCTCCATGACGGTGTAGTGATCGCCGACAGCGGTGCCAATCTGCTCGATCTGGCGAGCCAGGGCGGTGGCAAATAGGCGGCCCTGTTCCGGGGCGGTCACGAAGTCCCCTGCCGAGCCGAACTTGTGCAGTCCGTTGACGTAATAGCCCAGGCCTGGCTCGTAGAGGGCCATGGCCATGTAGCGGTCGAAAGGCATGGGCCCCTCGCGCCGGATCTGTTCGGCGATGCGCTCACCCAGTCGCTGGCTCAGCGAGGCGAGTTCTGCCGGCGGAGGCGGCAGCTGCAGGCCGGTTTGCGTGCGGCTCATGCGAGTCCGGTTTCCTGTGCGAAGACCTTGAAGGATTCTAGCCATACGCCGGTCTGCGGAATTGCTCTCCACGTTCTCGGAGTAAACTGGAAAACCTGACCCGTGATCCGGAACATTTCGCCGTGCCCCAGTTTTCGTCTTCCGCGCCCTGCGCCATCATCACCGGCGGTGCCCGCCGCATTGGCGCCGAAATCGCCCGCACCCTGCATCAGCGCGGACTCAGCGTCTGCCTGCATTACCGCGGCTCGGAGCAGCCGGCCCGGGATTTGGTCGACGCGCTTAACACCGAGCGCAGCGGATCGGCGGCGCTGGTCTGCGCCGATCTTGCCGACCCTGCCGCGCCGCAGATCATCCACGATGCCGCGCTGGCGGCTTTCGGTCGAATTGATGTGCTGATCAACAACGCCTCGGCCTTCTACCCGACGCCGATCAAGCAGGCCCGCCAGGAGCACTGGGATGATCTTTTCGCCAGCAATGCGCGCGGGCCGTTTTTCCTGGCTCGGACTTGCGCCCCGGAGCTGGCTCGCCGGCCTGGAGCGATCGTCAACCTGGTCGATATTCACGGTCTGGTTCCGCTCAAGGACAACAGCGTGTACTCCATGGCCAAGGCGGCGCTGGTGATGCAGACCCGGGCGCTGGCCAAGGACCTGGCGCCCATGGTACGGGTCAATGGCGTGGCGCCGGGTTCTATCTTGTGGCCTGAGGGAGACGCCGATGCCGACGAAAAGGCCCAGCGCGAGATTCTTGACAAGGTCCCCCTGCAGCGTCAGGGAACCCCCGAAGACATTGCCGGGGCGGTTGCTTTCCTGGCCCTGGATGCACCCTACGTCACCGGTCAGATCTTGGCCGTTGACGGCGGTCGCTTGCTCAATATGTAGCCCGAGGCGGGCGCGCTTCAGTCGCGCTGGTCCAGGGCAACGTAGTCGCGCTCGCCATGGCCGGTGTAAATCTGCCGGGGACGGCCGATGCGATGCGGGGTGGCCGACTGCTCCAGCCATTGCGCGACCCAGCCCACGGTTCGGCCGATGGCAAACATGGGGGTGAACATGCTGGTCGGAATACCGAGAGCCTTGTAGATGATGCCGGAGTAGAAGTCGACGTTGGGATAGAGCTTGCGCTCGACAAAGTACTCGTCTTCAAGCGCGATTTTCTCCAGCTCCATCGCCAGGTCCAGCAGCGGATCGGTCTTGCCCAGGTCGGCCAGCACATCGTGGCAGGCCTTGCGAATGATGCGCGCGCGGGGGTCGAAGTTCTTGTAGACCCGATGGCCGAAGCCCATCAGCCTGAAAGGATCGTTCTTGTCCTTGGCCTTTTTGACGTACTCACCAACCCGGCTGACATCGCCGATTTCGTTGAGCATTCTGAGCACGGCTTCGTTCGCGCCGCCGTGGGCAGGACCCCACAGTGCCGCGATGCCGGCTGCAACGCAGGCGTACGGGTTGGCACCGGTCGAGCCCACCAGGCGCACGGTCGAAGTCGAGGCGTTCTGTTCGTGATCTGCATGCAGGATGAACAGCAGATCCAGGGCGCGCGCGGCCACCGGGTTGACTTCGTAGGCTTCGGCCGGCACAGAGAACATCATGTGCAAAAAGCGTTCGGCATAGCCTAAGGAGTTACGCGGATAGGCGCTGGGCCAGCCCATGTGATGACGGTAGGCTGCCGCGGCAACAGTCGGCATCTTCGCAATCATGCGCTTGGCCGCGAGTTCGCGATGCTCCGGGTCGTTGACGTCTAGGTTGGCCTGGTAAAAGCCGGCCATGGAGGCGATCACGCCCGACAGAATGGCCATCGGATGAGCGTCATAGTGGAAGCCGCCAATAAACGTATTGACCTGCTCATGGACCATCGTGTGATAGGTGATGTCACGTTCAAAGGCCGTCAGTTCGGGTCCTGCCGGCAGCTCTCCGTAAAGCAGCAGGTAGGCGACCTCCAGGAAGCTGGAGCGCTCAGCCAGCTGCTCGATCGGATAGCCGCGATAGCGCAGGATCCCCTCGGTGCCGTCGATGAAGGTGATATCGCTTTTGCAGTTGGCCGTGGTGCCGTACCCCGGATCATAGGTGAAATAGCCCATTTCCCGGTTGAGTCGGGTGATGTCGATGGTCGGATCACCCTCACTGCCGGCTACCACGGGCAGCGCCAGGGATTGTCCGGACTCAGGGTCGGTCAGGGTCAGTTTGCGGTCGGTCACCGGTTTCTCCTCAAGCCATTGGGGGTTCTGCAGGGCGGACATCGGGGCAGGTGCCGCGCCGCTAATCCAGAAGTCCTAGTATCTCACAGGCGGATTGCGCACTGCATCAAGCGGCAGCGGCTTGAACTCGGGGCCACTGCCCGGCGTCGATGGTTTCCCGGTAGCCGTGCCAGGTTGCATGTCCGATGATTGGCAAGACCACCGCGAAGGCCAGCCATGCGGTCGCGATGCCGATGATCACACCGCTGACGATGATTGCGGCCCAGACCGCCATGGCCGGCTTGTTGCGGAGCACTGCGTTGGCGCTGGTGATGACGGCGGTCACGGCATCGACTTTTCGATCCATCAGCATCGGCAGGGAAAAGGCGCTGGCGGTGAAAATCACCAGGCAGAACAGGGCGCCGACGGCGCTGCCGATGCCCAGGAACCAGGCCAGATCCCGCCAGTCCGGATTGCTGGTCTGGGGGAAGAAGATGTAGAGCGTGTTGGCCGCCCTTGCCCAGATCAGGAGCACGACGATCAGGATCACGGCGAAGACCAATGAGCGACGCACCGATTGGGCCGCCTCGGCCACGCTGCGGCCCAGAGTGGGTTGTTCGCCATGCTCCAACTGCTGGCTGATGGCGTACAGGGTCATGGCCAGCCAGGGACCCACGAATACAAATCCCGAAACCAGACCGAGGTAAAGCCCCAGGTTGCCCCAGATCCATGCTGCGCCACTGATCAGGTAGCTCAGAGCGACCATAATCAGGCCGAATGCCAGGCTTTGGCGGGGCGCTGCTCTCAGGTCGCCCCAGCCCTTGGCCAGCCAGCGAAGCGGCGCACCGGAAGTGACCTGACGGCAAGGCGCGAGCATCGGCAATGGTTCAGGTGGCGGCTGGGCGTGGCTCATGGCTGACAGTCGAGCACAGCGCCGGCGCATAAGTCAACATTGCAGGCGTCTGAGCATTATTTCGAAGCGCAACGGCTTATACCTCGACGAACTGCTCGGCCGGGCCGATCCAGCGCTCGATAAGTGCCCGGGCCTGGTCTGGGCTCACGCGCGCAGCCAGCGTCTGAACCCGGTCAAGCAAGACTTCATCGCGGGCCAGGTCGGCGATGCGGAAGCGCAGCATGCCGGTCTGGCGAGTGCCAAGCACTTCGCCGGGACCGCGCAGCTCGAGGTCCTTTTCAGCGATTACGAAGCCATCGGTGGTTTCACGCATCACTTCCAGTCGGGCGCGCGCGGTCTCTCCCAGCGGTGGCTTATAGAGCAGCACGCAGGCGGCCTGGTCGCTGCCGCGCCCGACCCGGCCACGGAGCTGATGGAGCTGGCTCAAGCCCAGGCGCTCGGCATTTTCGATGATCATCAGGCTGGCGTTGGGTACGTCCACGCCCACTTCAATGACGGTGGTGGCGACCAGCAGGTGAATCTCGCCAGCGCTGAAATCGGCCATGACCGCCTGCTTCTCGGCCGGCTTCATCCGGCCGTGAATCAGCCCGACGCGAAACTCTGTGAGCTGACGGGCCAGCTCCTGCGACCGCGTTTCGGCGGCCTCGGCCTCGAGGACTTCCGACTCTTCGATCAGTGGACAGACCCAGTAGGCCTGGCGCTTTTCGCGCAGGGCGCGGACCAGCCGTTCGATCACTTCGCCGCGGCGCTGTTGGCTGGCGGCGACGGTCGTGACCGGCTTGCGCCCGGGTGGCAGTTCATCGATCACCGAGATGTCCAGGCCGGCATAGGCGGTCATGGCCAGCGTGCGCGGGATCGGGGTGGCGGTCATGACCAGCTGGTGCGGCTGGAGCGTGCCTTTGCGGCCCTTGTCGGCCAGCGCCAGTCGCTGGTGCACGCCGAAGCGATGCTGCTCATCGACGATCACGAGGGCGAGGTCACGAAAAGCCACGGCTTTCTGGAATAGCGCGTGGGTGCCGATTGCCACGGCCGCGTCTCCAGCCAGGCGCTCCAGCGCCTCGGTTCGGGCCCGACCCTGGACCTTGCCGGCCAGCCAGACCGGCTCGATGCCCAGCGGCGCGAGGTAGTCACACAGCGTTCGGTAATGCTGCTCGGCCAGGATTTCGGTCGGCGCCACGATCGCGGCCTGGTGGCCGGCGGCGGTGGCCGTGACCAGTGCGGCGGCGGCGACCACGGTCTTGCCCGAACCCACATCGCCCTGGAGTAGCCGACGCATGGGCATCTGTTGGGCCAGATCGGATCGAATTTCGTCGATCACGCGTAGCTGCGCGGCGGTCGGTTTAAAGGGCAGGGCGGCGATCAGTTGAGGCACCTTTCCTTCAGAGTCGGCGAGCGCCGGCGCTCGCTGCTGCGAGCGCGCTCGATTGACCCGGGCCAGCGCCAGGTGGTGGGCCAGCAGTTCCTCCAGCGCCAGCCGCTGTACGGCCGGGTGGCGGCCTTCGCTGAGCGCCGCCAGATCCTCGCCTGGCGCCGGGGCATGAATGACGCTGAGGGCCGTGCGCAGGCTGATATCGGCTTGCGCGTCGGGCAGCAGCTCGGCCAGGGACAGGTCGCCGCTAACCAGACGCTGCAGGGCCTCGGCGATCATGCCGGCCAGTCGGGCCTGGCCGATTCCTTGCGCGGTGGGGTAGACGGGTGTCAGCGATTCGGGCAGCGGAGGCGACGATTCGTCCGCCAGGGCCAGGCACTGCGGGTGGGCCATCTCCATGCCGCCTGGTCCGAGTCGAACGTCGCCGAAGCAGCGCAGGCGCTGGCCTTCGCTGAACAGCTTGAGTTGCGACGGGTAGAAGCGAAAAAGCCGCAGGGTGATCTGGCCAGATTCGTCAGCCAGCGTGGCGACCAGCATTCGCGTGCGTCCATAGCGGATGTCGCGGTGGACGATGCGGCCTTCCACCTGCACGCCCGTGGCCGGCCGCACTCGGTTGAGCGGTGTCAGCCGGGTCCGGTCTTCAAAGCGCAGCGGCAGATGAAACAGCAGGTCACTTTCCCGGACCAGTCCAAGGCCGGCCAGGCGACCGGCCAGCTGTGGACCGACGCCGGCCAGTTCGCTCAGCGCACGGTCGGCACCCATCGTTCCGGGCGGACTCAGCCTGCTGCGGGCAGCACCATGACAGCGTCCATCTCTACCGGGACGCCTCGGGGCAGCGCGGCGACCTGGACTGCTGCACGGGCCGGGTAAGGTTCGGAGAAGTACTCGGCCATGATCGAGTTGACGGTCTGAAAGTGACCCAGGTCGGTCAGAAAGATGTTGAGCTTGACCAGGTCGTTGAGGTCGCCACCGGCCGCTTCGGCTACGGCCGAAAGATTGTCGAAGACCTGCCGGGTCAGGGCCTGAAAGTCCCCCTCAAGAATCTCGCCGGTGGTTGGCACCAGCGGAATCTGACCCGAGAGATAAACCGTATTGCCGGCTCGCACTGCTTGCGAGTAAGGACCGATCGCGGCCGGCGCGCGATCGGTCTGGACGATGGATCGGCTCATCGACGGATCATTCGCAATCGCCGATGCGGCGGCCGGACATTTCGATGGTGCTCTTCATCGGGCCCATCGGCGTTTCGGCCTGGCTGATGATCAGCCCCTCGCTGCGATCGCCCATGAAAGTCAGCTCCATGGTCATGTTCATGGTCATGCCGTCGGCCTGACAGACCATCTCGTAGCTGGCACCGTCGCTGCGCACTTCCTCGCGCGTGACTTCGCATTCTTCCACGTCCATGTCACCCATGAAGGTATCGGCCTTGCTGATGTCTTCTTCGGTCACGCAGTCGGTGGTGGTGTCGTTTTGCTCCGGAAACGGGAACGGGGCTTCCACGCTCATGCGGGTTTGGTACTCCCACTGGCCGGGCTCAATGTTGGGCGTTTCGGCCTGTGCCATTGAAATCAGGCCAAGGGCCAGGCTGGCAGAAACAAGGCTTCGGGTCATAGCATTCAAGACGGTGCTCCTTCAATTGGAAAGGTTAAGCGGCGCGCGAGCGTCCACCTTAGTTGTAACGGTAAGGAACTGAGAATCGTGCCATTCTCGCGCTCCGGTGCTCCTGCGCCATTGTAACGCGCCCGACTTGATCGAGCCTGCTCCAGACCTTCCCCGATAACGGGTCTGCGGCGCATCACGGCCGGAAACCTTCATGCAGCCAGTCGCGGAGCTGGTCCAAACCCGGCATTGGTTGAGCACGATCCGGAACGAGACCGTCGGTAAAGCCTCGTTCGCGGAAGGGCTGCAGGTGTTCCGGGCTGCGCGCGATCACGTGGATCGGGATCGCGGCGCCGGCCTCATGACCGGTGATCAGGGTCGCCGGCTGGTGATCGCCGAGAACGATCATCAGGGTGTCGTCGTCCACGAAGCGGCTCGCAAAGTCCAGACTGACGCGGACTGAATACTCAACGCTTCGGGCGAAGTGTTCGCGGACCCGCTCCACGTCCTGCCATAGCAACTGCGGTGGCTCGCCGGCATCGCGCCAGCGCTCGAAAATCTCACCGTCTCCGATGTCGTCCCAGTCGAGCAAATCGATGATGGGCGTCCACGGCGCGTGGCTGCTGATCAGGGCGATCTTTGCAAATAGCGGGCGCCTGGCCTGGGGTCGCAGCCGGGTCTGAAAATGATGCAGCGTGTATTGGTCGGGCATGGTGACCCAGTTCAGTGGTGGACCGGCATAGCCCAGGTCGCGCGCTTCGAAAATCCGGTCGAAGCCCAGCTGCCGACCTTCCGGCCAAGGCATGATGATGGCCGGCATGACCGCCATGGTCTCGTGACCGGTGGCACTGAAATCGTCGATCAGAGTGTTGTAGTGCGACTCGAGCAGAAGCCGGTACCAGAGCTGATTGTCGATCCAGCGGCCGCTGAGTACAGTGGCATGAGACAGCCAGGACTGCCCGCCGCGAATCGGCGAATTCATCAGCCCGCTGACCACCGATAGCCCGGCCTGGGCCAGTTCCTCCTGCATCCGCTCCAGGGTCGGGGTCAGGACCGCGCTGTAGCGGTCCAGCTCGAACATCGTGGCCCCGTATGATTCAATGAACACCATCAGCACGTCCGTGTCGGCCAGCCTGTTGAGCGCTTCGGCGGGTCGCGGAACGGCCGGGGCTGCTTCGACAAACGCAATTCGGGCTTGGTGGGTGCTGTGCACCTGCTCCAGCTGGAACCTGAGCGTATCCCAGGCCGGAGTCCGTGCCATTGGCATCAGGCGCAGGCCCTGAGTTTCCATGCTGCCCAGAAACAGGGCTGAAAGGGCCAGCAGGCCCGCGACAAGCCTGACGTTGCCTTGGCTGGCGCGCTCGAGCACCAGCGTTTTTGAAATCATCCACGCCAGCACAAGCAAAAGCGCCAGAGCGGCAGCGAAAACCAGCATTGCACCGAACTTTCCGAGGTTGCCGTCGAGCAGGTGAAAGCTGGCGCTGAGCAGGTTGATGTCGAAATATAGATTGAGCGGACGACTGAGAACCTGATGAATGATGCCGTCACTCAATCCCAGAATCATGGCCGCCATGACCACTGCAAGTGCCAGCCAGCGGAGCAATCGGGTGATCAATCGGCTGGGCAGCAGCGCAAACCCTGCGACCAGCAGCCAAGCTTCCCAGGCCAGCCAGCGTGATTCCTCGAAACCGAAACGCAGCCACAGCGGGCTGATCAGGAGCAGGTTCAGCAGCAGCCCGGCTCCGAGCAGTTGAGTCAGCGGGTGCCGCGCGAGGGCGGTGAGGGAGGATTTCACGGTGGTGAAAGACCATTGACAGGATGAAACGCGCTTATCGTGACACATTCGCGTGGTGGCTCCGGTTCAGCTTTGGCGCCGGTGCGCTTGGCTGTATCCTCGCGGTCGCCGCCCTGACCTGCGCCACCCCGGGCTTGGCCATGGATCTGGACGCGCTCGCCGACAAGGCGCAGGCCCTGGCAGGTCGGGACTGGGAGCCGCCGAGGTCACCGGATCCGGCCCTGGCGGCCCTGGACTATGATCAGTATCGGGCCATTCGCTTTGTTCCTGATCGCGCCTTGTGGGCGGCTGACTCAGGGTTTCAGATCCAGTTCTTCCACCCCGGCTTTCTGTTCAACGAGACCGTCCGCATCCATGAAATCCAATCGGGTGTTGCGCAGGAGGTCCCGTTCGCGCCGGGACGTTTTCGCTTCGATCCGCCGCTGGACGGCCCGCCGGTGGCTGCTGCGGCCGGGTACGCCGGATTTAGGGTTCACTATCCGATCAACCGACCTGAGGTCCATGACGAGTTCCTTGTGTTTCTCGGGGCTTCCTATTTCCGCCTGATCAGCGCCGGCCAGGTTTACGGGGTGTCGGCGCGAGGTCTGGCGCTGGACAGCGGCGGCAGCGGTTCGGAGGAGTTTCCGGTGTTTCGCCAGTTCTGGTTTGACAGGCCGCCAGCGAATGCGACCCGTTTGCGCCTGCTGGCCCTTTTGGACAGCCCGTCGGTGACCGGCGCTTTCGCATTTGACATCGAGCCGGGAGATCCGAGCAGCATGGTGGTTGATGCCCGGCTGTTTGCACGCCGCGACCTGGTCCGTCCTGGCATTGCGCCGCTGACCAGTATGTTCAAGCACGGTGCTACCGGCCCGGTTCTGGTTGACGACTTTCGCCCGCGAGTGCACGATTCCGACGGCTTGTTGGTGCTGAGCAGTCGGGGGCAAGCGCAATGGCGGCCCCTTTCGAACCGGGCGCGGGTGCGTTTGAGCGGGTTTGAGGATGATGCGGCACCGGCCGGCTTTGGCCTGATGCAGCGGCGGCGCGAATTTGAGGGTTTTCAGGATTTGGAAGCGCGCTATGACTTGCGCCCTGGGAAGTGGGTCGAGCCGCTGAACGGTGACTGGGGCGCAGGTCGGGTGGAACTGGTCGAAATCCCGACCGCTGACGAAACCTTCGACAATATCGTCGCCTTCTGGGTCCCGGAAAAGCCTATTCTGGCCGGCCAGTCGCGACGCTATCGGTACCGTCTGAGCGCCGTGGACCGGGTCACGTCGACCGCTGGGCTGGCCCGCGTCCGGGCCACGCATACGGGGCGGGGCGGCATTCCCGGACAAGCCAGCTGGCAGGATCGTGCCCTGCGCCGCTTCGTCATCGAGTTCGACACCAGCGTGCTGACAAGCACCACGGATCTGGCCCTTAGCGCCGAGACCCGCGGTGGCCGACTGTTGGAGTCCCGGCTGGAGGATGTGCCCGGTCGTGGCGCGCTTCGAGCTGCCATCACTGTGTCGCCGGACGAAAACGGCGGCCCATCCGATCTGCGCGTTTTCCTGCACGATGACGGACGCGCGGTGTCGGAAGTATGGACTTATGTATGGTACCCGGATGAGCTGGATCGCAAACTTTGATCATCGCCGACGCCTGTTCCTGGCGCTGGTGCTGGGCACCGGCGTGCTGGGCCTGGTCGGCCTGTTTCAGGCCCTGGCTGCGGCGGGTGTGGCTCTTTGGGCGCGGGTTCCGCTGGCGCTGTTGTTTGCCCTGACGTTTACCTGGATCGCTGTGTCGTTCTGGCACGCGGTCATGGGTTTCGCCCTGACTCTGCTCCAAAGAGACCCGTTCAGCCTGAAGTCCCGCTTGTCGACGTCTCCGTGCGCGCCTGACTTGAAGCCGCACCGAACGGCGCTGGTCATGCCGATCTACAACGAAGATCCGGACTCGGTGTGCGCGGGTCTGGCAGCGATGGCCCAATCGCTGCTGAAGTCCGGGCAAGCAGCGGGTTTCGAGTTCTTCGTGTTGAGCGATACTCGCGATGCTGACATTCTCGACTCTGAGCAGGGTGCCGTGGCTGGCCTGCAGCGCGAGCTTGGCGATCGACTGCCCCTGCACTACCGCCATCGCCGTGCCAACATCGGCCGCAAGGCCGGCAACCTGGCTGATTTCTGTCGCCGCTGGGGGCGCTGCTACGAGTTCATGCTCGTGCTTGATGCCGACAGCCGGATGGATGCGGCCAGCATGCAGAGGCTGGTGGCGACCATGCAGACTGACCAGAGGCTGGGCCTGATCCAGACGGTGCCGCTCCCGGCGGGTCAGCACAGCCTGTTCGCGCGCCTGATGCAGTTTGCCGCGGCGTTGTACTCGCCCATGCTGGCTGCGGGTCAGGCCTTCTGGCAGGGGCGAACCGGAAACTACTGGGGCCATAACGCCCTGATTCGGATCTCGGCGTTCACGGCCAGTTGTGGACTGCCTGAATTGCCGGGCAGACCCCCGCTGGGCGGCGAGATCCTCAGTCATGATTTTGTCGAATCGGCGTTGCTGGTTCGCGCCGGCTGGTCGGTGGTGCTGGATACGGCGTCTTTGGCAAGCTACGAGGAGGTACCGGGAAACCTGGTCGATTACCTGGCGCGGGATCGGCGCTGGATGCAGGGCAATCTGCAGCATCTGCGGCTGCTGGGCCTGCCGGGTCTGCACCCCGCCAGCCGGCTGCACTTTCTCTTTGGGGCCTTCGCTTACCTGTCGTCGGTCGCCTGGCTGGGGCTGATTGCCATGGGTCTGGCGACGATCCTGCAGCACCCGACCGCGCCGGTCGACGCGGCTGCGGGCTGGGAATTCTGGAGCCTGGCCATGCTGCTGGCGACCCTCACCCTGCTGTTTGGCCCGCGCCTGCTGGGCCTGCTGCTGGCCTTGCTCCAACGTCCGAAGGCCTTTGGTGGTCGGATGTGCCTGCTGGCCAGCGGCCTGGCTGAGGCGATTGCCGGCGTCCTTCTGGCGCCGGTGATGATGCTGTTTCACGTGCGCTTCGGGCTGGAAATCCTTATTGGCTCCAGCGTCGGATGGCTATCGCCGCCCCGGGGTGCGCGCGGCCTGAGCGTCAACGAAGCGCTGGCCCGAACCGGGGCTGCGAGCCTGCTGGGGCTGGGCTGGCTGCTTCTTGCCGCAGTGCTGGCGCCTCAGTACCTCTGGTGGATGAGCCCGGTCTGGCTGGGGTTGTTGCTGGCCCCGTTGCTGACCTGGGCATCGAGCCACCGTCGCCTTGGCCTCGCCGCCCGCACCGCTGGCTTGTTGCTGAGCCCGGAAGAAGTTCGATCGGTCGGGGTGCTTGAGCGCCGAGCAACCATCCGTGGCGCTGGCCCTGGGCTGTCGAGACCGGCGGCGCCACCGCCGGAGTGTCCGAACTCCATGCCGATTCAGCGGTTGAGTGATCGTAGACCGGATCGTCGCAAGCGCCGCTTCGGGAGAATCGGTGTTTGATCGGCTGAAGAGCGCCCTGGGCCTGCTGCGCTCGCTGCTGATTTACCGCCGCCCAGGCCGGCAGCGCGCCTTGCGAAGGTTCTACCGCCTTTTCGTCCGACCCGGCGACCGGGTGTTCGATATTGGCGCCCATCTTGGCGATCGGACGACCGCCTTCGCTGCGCTGGGTGCGCAGGTGTTGGCGCTTGAACCTCAGCCTCGACTGTTCGGCTGGCTCCAGCGGCTGGTCGGGCGTCACGAAGGAGTGACCTGTCTGCAGCTGGCGGTCGGGTCTGAGTCGGGTGTCCTGGAACTGGCCTCCAGCAGGACCAACCCAACGGTGGCGAGTCTGTCGCCGGAGTGGCGCGCGCGCGTCGTGCAGGCGCAGCCGGGTTTTGCCGGCGTGGACTGGGATACGCGGTTGCAGGTCGAGGTCACCACCCTGGACGAGCTGATCGAACGCTTTGGCGAGCCGGCTTTCTGCAAGATCGACGTCGAGGGATTCGAGCCGGAGGTGCTGGCCGGGCTGTCGCGGCCGCTGGGCGCTTTATCGGTGGAGTTTGTGGCCGGTGCGCTGGACCAGACCCTGGCCTGCGTCGAGCGGCTGGAGCAGCTGGCGGTTTATCGCTACCAGGTGGTCAGGGGCGAGCGCCGGGAGTTTTTCCTGGCTGAGTGGATGGACGCCGACGCCGCTCGCGCCTGGCTGAATCGGGGCGCCGACGGCCTGGCCTCGGGGGACCTTTATGCGCGTCGCTGTGAGTGAGGCGAGCGCGTTGAATCGTTGCCGGGGTGTTTTTCCATCCGCTCCAGCGCCGAGTCGACCCGTTCACGTTGGGTGGCAATGCCGGTCAGGCGAATGGCCTCTTGCGCCCGTTCATCGTCGAGCAGGACATTGGTCCTGATCGGATTCTCCGTTCACACACCCTGATGTGTATCATCCTCAAGCTGTCATGGCATCAGCAGGTGTCGTCCGGTTTTCCCAAAGGTCCGAAATGATCCACTACTGGCAACATCTGACCTCTCCCGAACTGTCTGAACGAGCCGGCCCCGACGCACTGGCGGTGATGGTGCTCGGCGCGATCGAGCAGCACGGGCCCCATCTGCCGCTGTCGACCGATCTGGATATCGCCACGGGCCTGATGGAGCGGGCCCTGGCAGCGCTTGATGACGGACCCGATGTCCTGGTGCTGCCCGCGCTAGCGCTGGGGGCCAGCGACGAGCACGCTGGATTTGCCGGCACGCTGTCGCTGTCGGCCGGCCAGATGAGTCGCCAGCTTGAGCGCCTTGGCGCGGCCGTGGCCGGCGTCGGCATTCGCCGCCTGATCCTGGTCAACGGGCATGGCGGCAATATCGGCTGGCTGGGGGCGTCTGCGCTGACGTTGCGGCGGCGATACGAGATGCTGGTGGTCAAGGCGAGCTACATGGCCTTTCAGGCACCGACGCATCTGCTGGGTGCCGATGAACTGCGCCTGGGGCTGCATGGCGGGCAAGCCGAGACCGCGATGATGATGCATCTGCATCCTGAGCGGGTGCGGACCGCGCAACTGGAAAATTTCACGTCCTGTGCCGGGGGTTCCGAGCCTGATGCAGCGCTGGGTCCGGAGGCCGAAGCGGCCTGGGCGTGGCTGGCCGAGGATCTCAATGGTCGGGGTGTGGTCGGCAACGCAGCCAGAGCCGACGCGGCCCTGGGGGAAAAACTTGTGGAGTTCTACGCCGCCAGATTGACCCAGGTTCTGCGTGAGGCGGCTACGACGCGCCTGTCGTGCTGGTCGGACTGAAGGAGCACCCGCAGACTCGACTCGTCTTTGCCACGCTGGATGGAGCGTCTACTTGGCTGCATCCAGCACTTCACCCAGCAGATGGCCCGAGCGATTGGCCTTGGCGCTGAGGTAGCGGCGATTTTCGTCGGTGACATGCCCGTAGAGCTTCTTGCGGCCTGCTACCTCAATCCCGCCTTCGGCCAGCGCGCGCAACTTTGAAGGGTTATTCGTCAGCAGGCGAACTTTGCGAATGCCAAGCGCCGCAAGCATGTCGACGGCCACGCAATATCGCCGCTCGTCTTCGCCAAAACCCAGGATCTGATCGGCATCGACCGTATCGTGGCCCTGGTCCTGCAGCGTGTAAGCGCGCAGCTTGTTCGCCAGCCCGATTCCGCGCCCTTCCTGAGCCAGGTAGAGCAGTACACCGCCGCCCATTTCTTCGATCATTTTCACGCCTGAGCGCAGCTGTTCGCCGCAGTCACAGCGCAGGCTTGCGAACAAATCGCCGGTCAGGCAGGCCGAGTGCAGACGCACTGGAACGGCGTCCGGCCATTCTTCGGGGTCACCAATGACGACGGCGACGTGCTCGCGCAGTCCGTCGGGTTCGCGAAACAGCACGAATCTCGATTCGGCGACGTCACTGAGTGGGACGCGCGCTTCGCTGACTCGCTTGAGCAGCCCTGAGGCCAACTCGAAGCAATGCTCGGCAGCACGCGCGGGCACCGTGAGCAGCTCACCACGATCGATCTGGGTCTGAATAGCGCGCCGTTGGCGCTCGTTCAGCCGCACGGTCAGTGCCGCCGGGATCAGCAAGGCGCGGCGCATCAGGGCAAGCGCCGCGCGCTCGGTCACCGTGGCCGGCTGCGGATCGTCGAACAATGTTCTATCCAGGGGCTCATCAGCGCAGGCTGCCCCCAAAACCGTACCAACCGATACGGCCGAGGCGCCAGTTCGCAAGGGCAGGCTCGCAGCCTGTGCGCGAATGTTGACGCCCAGGCTTCGTAGTCGGTGACGGGTGACCACCAGACGGGCGGAACGGTTTCTGTAAAAGCCCGCCAACTCTTCTTCCGGCAGTCCTTCGACCGGCTGAACGAGAACGCTGGGAGCGCGCCCACTGGCGCTGGACGCGTCATCGTCGATGACAACGGCCACGCCGCGGCGAAGGTCGAAAATGGCCCGTTCAGTCTGGTGCATGTGGATGACATCGTTCTTTTTGGACATCTTTACGGTAGTGTGACAGCCGAGGTCGAATTGTGAATCCATGATGGCATATTCAACCGCCTGGAACCTTTTGCTGGACCTGCGCGCGCTCGACTGGTCGACGATGGAAGGCTTCCGCGCCGAGCTCTGTGGCACAACTATTGAAATCGCGGCCGGGGGCGAGTGGCGCGTCGAGCGCCGCTTGCCGCGCGAGGAAGCTGCCCTGCTGGACGTTCTGCTGCCGCTGGTGGTGCGCCCAGGCGGACTCGTCATCGGCCAGCTCGGGCAGAGCCTGGACGGACGGATTGCCACTGAAGGCGGGGATTCCTGGTACATCAACGGCGAGCCGGCGCGCGCACACCTTCATCGGCTGCGCGCCTTGGTCGACGCGGTCCTGGTCGGGGCGGGGACGGCCTCCGAGGACCGACCGGCGCTGACCGTGCGGCACGTTTTTGGGCCGGATCCGGTGCCGGTGATCCTCGACCCGCGCGGGCGGGTAGCGACAACCGGTCCGCTCTTTGAGCGCAGTTCCGGCCAGCCTCCGGTGTTGCATTTGGTTGGGCCGGCGTGCGATTTGCCGCCCGCACCCTTCGGCGTCGAGCGTCTGGTCGTGCCCACCAGCAACGATGGGCAGGTCGCTCCGCAGTGGGTCATTCAAGCCCTGGCCGAGCGCGGTCTGCGCAGGGTGTTGGTTGAGGGTGGCGGACTCACGGTCTCGCGCTTTGTTGACGCCGACTGTCTGGATCACCTGCATCTGCTGATTGCCCCGCTGCTCATCGGCTCCGGCAGACCCGGGCTGGTGCTGCCGCCGATACAACAACTGAGTGCTGCGCGCCGACCACCGATGCGGAGTTTTCCGCTCGGTGATGAGCTATTGGTCGATCTGCGGCTTAGGTGAAGACGTGCCGACGAGGACCAGAGCACCTGGCAGGCTGGCGAGCAGTACCAGCAGGCCATAGGTGATTGCTACGGCCACGCCCTGCTCGGGCGGCAGGCCGCTGATCAGCCAGACTGCACCCGCTGCCCCCTCACGCAATCCCCAGCCGGCCACGGACACCGGGATCAGCATGGCCAGCAGCACCGGGAGCGCCATCATCATCAGCTGCGGGACCGGTAAATCCACACCGATGCCGCGGGCCCCGGCAGCAAAGACCAGCAGGTAGCTCAGGACGATGAGGATTGAACTGGCCAGCTGCATGGGCCAGGCCCCAGGGGCCAGCAGCGCGCGGTGCAGATCCGGTCCGATCTCTGCAAGCCAGCGCGCCTGGCCCCGGAGCCGTCGCCACAGCAGGGCGCCAAACAGACTGAGCAGCAAGGTTCCGAGAGCGATGGCCAGCAGGGTCGGCGCAAAGCCTTCGCGCCAAGGTGGATAAAGGCTGACGCCAAGCGCGGTCAGCACCACGACCACCAGCTGGCCGGACGCTCGTTCCAGGATCACCGCGCGCCAGGCCACGCCGGTTTGTCCACAGCGCTGGGCGTGGCGCTGGGCACGCCAGGCATCGCCGACCACGCCGCCGGGCAGAACCTGGTTGACGAATCCGCCCAGGTAGTAGTCGGCCAGGGCTCGACCTGGGGCCAGCGTCAGGCCCAGCCGAGCCGCAGTGAAGCGCCAGCGCCAGGCCGACAGGGCTGTCTGGGCAAGACTGATCAGCAGCGCGAACAGCAGCCAGCCGGAATCCAGCGCGCCGATCTCGGCCGCAATTTGGGCCGGATCCAGCCATAGCGCCAGACCGGCCATACAGACCAGGCTGATGAGCCAGCGGAGCCCAGGCCTGAGTCTCATAAAGCTGGAAGGGCCAGCACGTCAACATGGCCAACCCGCACTCCCAGCTCGCCTGAGGCCAGCGCCCGCTGTCGTTTGTTGTACCACTGCTCGATCCGGCCTTGCGCCTCGGGTGCCTGCTCGGCAGCGGCGTTGCGCCAGCCTTGCAGCAGTGACCGGCCTAAGTGGCGGGTCAGCGCATCGCCGGCTGGCAGCTCCCAGTCGCTCGGCTGTGTCTGCACATCAAAGCCATGTTCTCCAAAGATGCCAGGCAGCAGCTCCGCGGCAGTCGGCCCCAGGGCGGCCCCGAGCCCCTTGTCGCGTCGTTGGTGCAAGTTGAACTGCTCTCGGACAAACCGGTCGTCATCATCAGTGATATCGCTGCCAAAAGAATCCAAAAGAGCCCAACGTCCGTTTACGCTCAAGGCCAGCAAAGCGCCAAGACGGTGCGCCCGACAGGCATGGGCCAGGCGCCTGAGCCAGGCTCCGGAGACCAGGTCGAACAGGGCTGACGCGGTGACCAGGTCTTGGTCGACCAGAAAATCCAGAGTGCTGTCAGCCAGGTCGATTCGGCGGGTTTCGATCTCCAGCGCGGCGGCCGGTGGATGGAGCTCGCTGCGCGCCCGCGCGATCTCAAGCAGGTCGGGATCGCGATCAACCAGCAGCCAGCGCTGCCGAGCTGTCAGTCGGGGGGCGAGCCAGCGCAGGTTGCTGCCGTGGCCGCAGCCCAGGTCGACAATGCGCAGAAACCCGCGATCCTTCAGGACTTTTTTCAAGTGCTCAGCCAGTAGCCCGCTGCGCGCGGCATGATCTGCGGGCTCGCGCAGGCTCAGCCAGTCGGCGGCGAAGGTGGCGCTGGTCTTCATGTCGACTGCAGTGCTTGGGCAAAGCGGTGCGCGCTGTCGCGCCAGGTGGGCAGGCGCTCGCGCCGGGCCAGGGCGGCCCGGGTGCAGCGCTGGCGCAGGGCGCGGTCGGTCAGCCACGTGTGCAGTGCTTTGGCCAAAGCCTCGCGGTTGCCAGGTGGCACCCGCAGCCCCGTTTCTTCGGGCACGGTGTCGGCCAGGGCGCCGCCGGTGGTGGAGATCACCGGCAGGCCCCGTGCCAGCGCCTCGGTCACGACCATGCCGTAGCCCTCGTAGTGCGATGGCAGGACGCAGACCGAAGCCCAACGATAGTCAGCCTCTAGCTCAGCGGGGTCTCGCTCGCCGGGCATCTCCACCCGCGCGGCCAAGTCCAGTCGCGCGACCTGATGGCGCAAGGCCGCCGCAAAGGCTGGCGCGCGCTGGTCCGAGCCGCTCAGACAACAGCGCCAAGGCAGATGGCAGAGGTCGGCCAGGGCCGAAAGGAGCAGATCCTGGCCTTTGCGCGGGGTCAGACTGGCCACGCAAAGCAGGTTTTCCGAATCGGGCTCGGTGCCTGTTTCCCGGCGCGCCCGCGCAGCCGGGGCCGGCTCGCTGCGATCGACGCCCGGCTCGATCACCATCGGCATCTGTCGGGTCAGCCCCAGGGCCTGCAGGCGGCGGGCGGTGAATGCGCTGGTGACCAGAACTGCCTGGCAGTAGGCGAGGGCCTGGCGTTCGCCGGCCAGCAGATGGGCTTGTTGGTCCTCGTCGAGGCCGGTTTCATCGGCCAGCGGATGATGGACCAGCGCGACCAGCTTGAGTCGCCGCGCCTGTTCGGCGATCGCGTCGGGAACGGCGCCCAGGGCAAGCCCGTCGATCACCACCAGCGATTGATCGGCCAGGGCGGCAAGGGTCGCGCGCATGCTGCCACGAGCGGTTTCATCGGCCAGCGGGAAACGGCCCTCCAGTCCGGTTACCTCGACGGTCCAGCCTAAAGCCCGCAGTTCATTAACGATACGGGCATCAAACAGGTAGCCGCCGGTTCGCTGCGCGGGGTCACCCGGAACGATGAAGTGCAGCGCGTGGCTCAAAGTGCGCCCTGGTAGCTGGCCCAGGCCAGGTGCGATTCCTTCAGGCTCACTTTGAGGCCGCTCAATCCATCTGCGGCCGGCCCAAGCCGGCCGGCATTGACCGCTTCGGCCAGTCGATCGAAGATCACCCGCGCCATGAATTCGGTGGTGGTGTTACGCCCGCGAAAGGCTTCGATTTCGTCCAGGTTACGGAAGTTGTAATCGGCGAGGATCTCCGCCAGCACTTTCGAAGCCAGGCCGATATCGACGATCAGGTCATCGTCATCGAGCGTCGAACGCTGAAAGCTGGCATCAACCACGTAGGTTGCGCCGTGCATGTTCTGGGCCGGGCCGAATATCTCGCCGCGGAAGCTGTGGGCGATCATGAAATGGTCGCGAACGGTCAGTTCGTACATCTTGAGTCCTTGGGGTTTCGTGGGGTCAGGGATAAACAATGCGATGGCACAGCACTTGGCCAGCACTCTCGGCCAGGCGAGGGAAAACCTGCGGCAGCTCATCAAAGTGGCTTTGGCCGCTGATCAGGGTGTCGAGGCGTGGATCGTTGAGAAGACTCAGAGCCAACGCGAGCCGGCGGCGGTGGTCCCAGCGCGGTCGCCGGGCTGGCGGTAGCTGACCGACCTGGCTGGAGCGCAGGGTCAGACGACGGGCATGGAAGGCTTCGCCGAAGGGGGCGTTGGGCTGCGAAGTCCCGTACCAGCTGGCTTCGACCACGCAGGCCTCGTTGCCGGCGCAGCCCAGTGCGGTGGCCAGTCCCGCCTCGCTGGCGCTGGTGTGAATGACCACGTCCTGATTTCGGGGCGCCTGGTCGGGTAGGGCAAAGTCCGCGCCAAACGCGGTGGCCAGCGCGGCTCGGTCCGCCTGCACGTCGACCAGCGTGACACAGGTTCCTGGAATCCGGGCAGCCAGCCAGGCGACCAGGCAGCCAACCACGCCGCCGCCGATCACGCAGACCCGATCGCCCGGTCCAAGTTCGGCGTCCCAGACCACGTTGATCGCCGTTTCGGCGTTGGCAGCCAAAATCGCCCGCTCCGGCGGCAGTCCTTTGGGCAGCGGCAGCACGGCGACTGCGGGGACGACGTAATAGTCCTGATGAGGAAACAAGCAGAAGACGGATTGATCCTGCAGTTCTACAGGCCCCTGTTCGACCCGCCCAACGCTGGCGTAACCGTACTTCACCGGTCCGGGGAAGTCGCCTTCCTGGAAAGGGGCGCGCATGGCTGCATACTGACTGGGCGGCACCTGGCCCTTAAAAACCAGTGACTCGGTGCCGCGGCTGATCCCGCTGAATAGCGTGCGCACCCGCACTTCATCCGCGCCGGGCTCGAGGACCTCTTGTTCGAAGATTTCGCCCTGGCCGGGCTCGCGGACCCAGAAGGCCCTGGCGGTGAGCGTCATGAGCAAGGTTTCCTAATCGCTTCTGAGGTTATGGTCGAGGATACGCGGTGAGGTGAACGTTGACGGGAATTTCCGTGTCAAATGGCATTGTCATTGAGATGTCGACGTTGAGCCAAGCCAAATCACACCTCGCCACACGAGCGCCACCCGCAGGCCTTGGCGCATGGGCACCCGCGATGCTGGCGCTGGGTTTAGGCCTTTGGGCGCTTGACTTGGCTGGTGCAGCGCCCCGAACCCTGCTTGCGGCGGCCGGGCTGTCGGCAGTGCTGTTCGTCCTGATGCATTGTCAGATCGTGCGCAGCGGCGCTCGGCTCGGTTGGCCCAACCGAGTGACACTGGCGCGTGCCGGACTGGTAGCGGTCTTGGCGGCGGCGCTGATCGAGCCTTCGCTATATCGTGCCCAGGGGTGGACAGTCGTCGGCCTTGCCCTGCTCGTTCTTGCTCTGGACGGCGTGGATGGCTGGCTGGCCAGGCGCCTGGACCAGTGCAGCGACTTCGGCGCCCGCTTTGATATGGAGGTTGATGCCGCTCTGATCATGGTGCTGTGCGTCGGCGCAATGACCGCCGACTTGGCCGGTCCGTGGGTTTTGCTGATCGGCCTGATGCGCTACGCATTTTTACTGGCAGCTTCAATCTGGTCTTGGCTCGGTGCGACGTTGCGGCCCAGCTTTCGACGCAAATTCGTCTGCGTTTGGCAGGTCAGCGCCCTGGTGCTGGCACTGATGCCAATCGTCAAACAGACCATGGGCACAGGTGTTTTGATGTCCGCGCTGGTCGCTCTGATTTTCTCATTTGCTGTTGATGTCGCCTGGCTGAAGCGCCACAGCGCATCCCCCACTGCCACCTGAAGGAGTCGTCATGCAAGGTTTCCGGATAGCGACGTTCGCGTCACTGATTTTCTTGGCCAGCTCGGCTTGGGCAGAGCCGCGCGAGTTCGTCATTGACGATGAGCACTTTTCAATCGGCTTTTTGATCAATCACGTTGGCTATGCCGATCAGCTCGGGCAGTTCCTCGAGGCCAGCGGTCGCTTCGTCTGGGATGAGGATGCCAACGAGCTGCACAGCGGTGAGGTGGTGGTCGAGGCCGCGAGTGTGTTTACCAACCATCGCGAGCGAGATCGTCACCTGCGCAGTGATGATTTTCTGCATGCCGGACGCCATGGTGAAATTCGCTTCGTGGCGACCCGCTGGGAGCCGTCGGAGGAAAACCGCGGGACGCTGCATGGGGACTTGACGCTGCTAGGACAGTCTCATCCGGTCGCGTTGGAGGTGACCATCAACCGGCGCGACGTCTATCCCTTCGGCCACGAACGCTACACCGTGGGCATGTCGGCCCGGACCACGATCCGGCGCAGTCAGTGGGGCATGACGTATGCGCTCGAAGACGGTCTGGTTGGCGATGAGGTTCGGATGATGCTCGAGTTCGAGGCCATCGCCGAGTAGAGGCAAGGTCGTCAGGCTTTAGGGCCGGTCGCCTTGGTACGGTCGCTGGGTGATGCCGAGAGGGGATCTTCTGGCCAGGGATGCTTGGGGTATCGTCCGCGTAAGTCCTTGCGAACGTCGGGATAGCCTTGGCGCCAGAAGCTGGCCAGGTCCTGCGTAATCGCCAGAGGGCGTCCGGCTGGCGAGAGCAGGTGCAGCGTAACCGGCACCCGCCCGCCGGCAAGTTTTGGCGTTTCCGTCCAGCCGAATACGCTCTGCAACTTGGTCGCCAGAACCGGACCACCCTCGGCGCGGTAATCGAGTGTGGCCCGGCGTCCGGTCGGGATGTTGATCATCGTCGGGACCCACTGGCGGAGGGCTTGTTGCTGATCACGGTCGAGCAGGTGATTGAGGGCCTGCTGCAGGTCGAGCCGCTCGAGATCGCTCCAGCGCTGTGCGCCGGCCAGGAAGGGCGCCAGCCAGCTCTCCAGATTTTGAAGCAGGGTGTCATCGTCGACGGCGGGCCATCGATCCGGGTCCAGGGAGTTCATCAGGCTGACTCGGGCCTGCCACTGGCGGCTTTCGGAAGCCCATGGCAGGCTGTCCAGTCCTCGTCGGCGCACGGCCGCCAGCAGACCGGCTTCGATCATGGTGGGGTCGGGCCGCTCCAGTTCGTGCTCTTCCAGAACGAGCATGCCGAGGCTGCGTCTGCAACGCGCGATCACGCTGCCGCGGCGATCATCCCATTCGGCGACCGTGGACTTTTTGATCTGCTCAACCAGCACAGACTCCAGAGTGGTCTGCTCGACCGCTGCGGCCAGGTAGATTCTTGCTTCCCGGGCCTGACCGTCCAGCTCGGCCGCAACCAGCCACGTTTCGCCGGCCAGTGGATCGTCCTCAGGCAGAAATGCGCCGCGCCCGTTGCTCAGCAGGAACCGACCGCGCCCGCCGCGGGAGCGGGCAATGCGGTCTGGAAAGGCCAGCGCCAGCAGGCCGCCCGTGGCCCCGCCATCATCCGGTTCGGACTGTGCCATCCGTGCTGTGAGCCGGTCCGCCAGCCGCTGTGCGGTGCGCAGACTGCCGCGAGTCCGTGACGTGGCGGGGCTGCGCAAGGCTTGCAGGCGCAAACCAAGGTCGGCGCCCGCGCCGGGCGGCAGAGGATCGCGATCGCTCAGCAGAGCGGCCAGCTCTGCCGCCAGCCGGGGTCGCCCTAGCGCCCGGCCTTCCAGAAGCAGATGGGCCAGACGCGGATGCAGTCCAGGCTTGAGCATGGCGCGCCCGTGGGCGGTGATCCGGCCCGCGCGATCCAGTGCATCAAGCCGGACCAGCAACTCGACGGCTTGTCGCCAGTGGGCGGTCGGCGGCAAGTTCAGCCAGACCAGCTCGGCCGGATCCTGAATGCCCCAGTGCGCCAGTTCCAGAACCAGTCCTGCGAGGTCGGCCTGCTCGATCTCCGGGGCCGTGTGGGCGCGCAAGCGTCGGTGTCCGGCTTCGCTCCACAGGCGAAAGCACACCCCCGGCTGTTGGCGTCCGGCTCGCCCGGCGCGCTGCTCGGCCGCCGCCCGTGAAACGGGTCCGGTGACGAGACGGCTCATGCCGCTGTTGGGGTCGAAGCGACTGCTGCGGGCGAGGCCGGCATCGACGACCACCCGCACACCGTCAATGGTCAGGCTGGACTCGGCAATGGCGGTCGCCAGCACAACCTTGCGCTCGCCCGCCTCCGGGGCCGCGATAGCAAGGTCCTGAGCGGCCGGCTGCAGGCTGCCGTAAAGCGGACACAGCCGGGTGCGCTCCGTGAGTCGGCCCTCTAGCCTGGCAACGACCTGCCGAATCTCGCCGCTGCCGGGCAGGAATGCCAGCACAGAGCCCTCCTCTTGGGCCAGCGCCTGGACGATGGTGGTTGCCACATGATCAACCAGGCGCCGATCGCGCGGGACTGGCCTGTAGCACACTTCAACCGGGAAGCTCCGGCCCTGCGCCTGAAGCAGCGGCGGGTCTTGCAGCACCGTCTTGAGCGGCTCCACAGCCAGCGTCGCCGACATGATGACCAGCTTCATGTCCGGGCGCAGTGCCTGCTGGGCTTCGCGCGCCAGGGCCAGGCCCAGGTCGGCCTGCAGCGAGCGTTCGTGGAATTCATCAAAAATCACGCAGCCGATGCCGGCCAGCTCGGGGTCGTTTTGCAGCATGCGGGTGAGAATGCCTTCGGTCACTACCTCGATGCGGCAGGTTCCGGAGACCCGGGTTTCGGTCCGTGTTCGATATCCCACGGTTTGGCCGACTGACTCGCCTAGCGCCCGGGCCATGAAGCGGGCCGCCGCCCGGGCCGCCAGGCGCCGCGGCTCCAGCATCAGGATCTTGCCTGGCCCCAGCCAGTCGGCGCTGAGCAGTGCCAGCGGCACCCGGGTGGTCTTGCCGGCGCCGGGGGGTGCCGTGACCAGCACCGTGTCGTGTGTTTCAAGCGCGGCCGCCAGCGCTGGCAGCAGCTCATCGATGGGCAGGCCGGAGCGCGGGTCCGGCCTCAGCGCTTCCACTTGATGTTGCAGCCAATCGAAGCTTTCTGCTTCTCGGGTACCGGCTCTCCGCCCAACAGGCAATCCAGAGCACGGCGAATGTCGCGACCGCTGACCTCGATCCCGTTACCCGGTCGTGAGTCGTCCAGCTGACCGCGGTAGGCCAGGCGATGCCCAGCGTCGAACACATAGAAGTCGGGCGTGCAGGCCGCCCCATAGGCGCGCGCCGTGTTCTGCGGTTCATCGAACAGGTACGGGAACTCGAAGCCGCGTCTCTCGGCCAGTTCCTTCATGCGTTCGGGTCGATCCTGCGGATAGCCGGTGACGTCGTTGCTGCTGATGGCAACGATGCCGACCTCCGGCCGGGTGTAGTCGGTGCCCAGCCGGACGAGTTCATCAAGCACGTGCTTGACGAAAGGACAATGGTTGCAGATGAACATGACCAGCGTGGCCTGGCTGCCGGCGACGTCCGCATAGTTCAGGATTTGACCGCTCACGGTGTCCGGCAGCCGGAAATCGGGGGCCGGGGTGCCCAGCGGCAGCATGCTTGATACGGTTTTGACCATGGGCTTGCTCAGCGTGCGATCACGTTGCGTGATTATGGCAAATTGCGCGGCGCTTATTGTTCAGGATTCGGGGTCACGATCAAACAGCTGGGTGTCGACGATGCGCACTGGCATGGGCTGGGTTGCCTCGCCGGCGTAGAGCGTGCGATGCGGGAAGGGGATTTCGATTCCGGCGTCGTCGAAAGCCTGCTTGATCTCGGCGCTGATGGTGTTGCGCAGGGCCAGGAAGGTCTCGCGCCGTGCCCACACCGAGAACTGGATGTTCAGGGAAGATTCGCCGAACCCGGTAAAGATGAAAAGCGGCGTCGGCTCGTCCAGGCAGAGGTTGTTGGATTCTGCGACTTGCATGAGCAGATCGCGCACACGATCCAGATTCTCCTTGTAGGCCACGCCGAGCATGATGTCGTAGCGCCGGATCGGAAAGCGGCTCAGGGTCGTGACTTCGCTCTTGATCAGGGTCTCGTTGGGAATACGGACGTACAGGTTGTCCATGGTTCGGAGCTTGACGGAGAGTGCGTCAATCGACAGGACCTCTCCAGTGGTGGCCCCGACCGTGATGATGTCGCCGATCTCGAAGCTGCGCTCGCCAATCAGGAACAGGCCGCTGATGAGATTGGACGCCGTGGTCTGGGAAGCGAAGCCGATGGCGACGGTCAGCACGCCGGCTGCCCCCATCAGGACCGACAGACTGAAGCCGAGCTCGCGCAGGGCCGAGGCCAGGAACAAGCCCAGGATCCCGTAGAACAATCCGCGTCGAAGGAGCTGGGTAGAGTTCGGCGTCAGGCGGTGGCGCAAGGCCCGCAGCACCAGCCGACTGGCCAGCATGGCCACCACCAGCCCGGACAACACCAGGATCAGCGCACGCGCTGCCGGCAGTGCAGCACTCCAGGGAATCTGGCTCAGCCATTCGCTCATGACGGGCTGCCGAACAGCAGGCTGAAAGCGCGCACCAGGCCGGAGCGTCCAGGGTCCTCGCGCGGTTTGCTCAGCAGACTCAACGGGCGGTCGAGTTCCGGCGGCCGCGAGTCGATGCGCACGGCAGCCAGGTCCGACTGATCTTCCCGGGTCAGCTTCACGCCCTGCGTCCACAGTCCCCCGTCATCGCTTCCGTAAAGCGACAGCATGGGCACGGGCAGGCTGAATTTCTCTAGCGGCAGGGGCGTATTGGCCCTGTTGTGGATCTGCAGCGGGGTAATGGCGCGATGCGGTCGCGGCGGCAATTCTTCCAGCTGATGACGGGCGTGGCTGCGGCTGGCGTAGCAGATTTCGCCTTCGAAGGTCGAGGGTCCGAACCAGGTATCGGATAGCTGTGTCACCGGCAGCTCGCTCAACAGATGCGCCGGCTCGCCGACTTCGATGCGAATCCAGATCGGCGTGGAGAGGTAGAGAACCACGGACTGCTGGCTGAGCAGAAATACCGGCTGGTGCGGCCGAATCACGACGTTTCGATCGGCCAGCATCGGGTTGAGCAGCAAAGGCCCGGTGTCGCCGGAAATGACGTAACGTTCGGTAAATGCCGCCGGCAGACTGCGCCGCCCCCGAATCCTGACCCGGTCGGAAACCGCGTCTTCAGGAATGGCTTCGCGGTGAATCCGCCACTCGTTGGCTGCGTGACCAATCTGCAGGGCCAGGGTGCCCAGGGTGAGCTCCAGGCCATGACCGGTGGCCACCCGGCGGGGTGTCCACCAGGGTTTGGTCCGAGCTTTGGTGGCGGCTGATGGCATGGCCACAGTCTACTCCTTGAGTCCCGCTTGACGCAGCAGTTTGGCCAGGCTGCGCGCTGCCTGGCCGGCCCCGTCCGGGTCGGCGAAGACCAGATAAAGCGTGGCCCAGCGTTCGCCGCCATGGGCCAGGGGCAGGGGTTTTAGCGTCCCGCTGTCGAGCTCGGCGCGGATGATCTCCTCGGCATACCAGGCGAACCCGTAGCCGCGACAGGCCGCGGCGATCGAGGTGGCCTTGGCGGTCACGGTCCAGCGTTGTTCGCTGACCCTCGGTGCCTGCGAGCCGGCCGGTTGAGTGCCGCTGTCGCGCACCACCAGGTGACGATGTCGGCGCAGGTCTTCAATCGTGAGCGCACGATCGAGGCGATGCAGCGGGTGGTCGGGGGCCGCTGCGGCGATGAAACGGACCCGGGTCAGCGGGTCGCCGATGAATCCGGCCGGAATGCTGGAGGCAATCGCCAGGTCGACCCGTCCCGAGGTCAGCAACTCGGCGGTCCCGCCGAGCACCGATTCATGCAGTTGAATGCGCAGTCCCGGCTGCTGCTGCGATAACTGAGCCAGGCATTCCAGCATTCGCCAGGCCGGGAAGATGATCTCGGCGGCCACCCGTAATTCGGCCTCCCAGCCTGCGGCCGCCAGTGCAGCCGCACGCTCCAGTCTTTCGGCTTCTTCGATCAGGGCTCGGGCTCGCCGGACCAACATGTGTCCAGCCGCGGTCAGGCGTGCCTTGCGACCCTGGATCTCGAAGGCCTTGAGGTCGAGCAGCTCTTCGATGCGACCAATGGCATAGCTGAGCGTGGATTGTGATTTGTTCAAGGCGCTGGCGGCCTGGGCATAGCCCCCATGGTCGTGAACAGCAATCAGCGCTCGCCATTGCTCCAGCGTGATCCTTGGCCCCATAATTCGAAAAAATCGATAGATTAAGCCGATATTTTGCGCTTTTCTTTCGAATGAGGCAAACCTATCCTAAAGTCTGTTTCCTAAGCCCTCTTCACCATGGAGTTTCCGATGAAAACACTGCTTGTGATCAAGGCCAGCCTGTTTGGCGCGGCCGGCCAGTCCAGCCAGCTGGCCGATGCTTTTACCGCGCGCTGGCGCCAGGCGCATCCTGACGGCCAGGTGCTGTGTCGCGACCTGGCCGCCGATCCGCTGCCGCATCTGAACGCGGAGGCCTTTGCCGGGTTTCAGGCCCAGGCGGCCGAACGCACGCCGGCCCAGCACGCATCAGTGGCCATGTCCGATGCCCTGATTGCTGAGCTGAAGCAGGCCGACGCCGTGGTGCTGGCGCTGCCGATGTACAACTTCACCGTACCGTCGACCTTCAAGTCCTGGATGGATCACGTGGCTCGCGCCGGGGTGACGTTTCGCTATACCGAGTCCGGACCGAAGGGTCTGCTTGAGACCGGACCGCTTTACGTGCTGTGCGCTCGCGGTGGTCGATACAGTGGAACCGAGAACGACACCCAGACGCGCCTGATCGAGATGTTTTTCGGCATGCTGGGTTTTACCGACATCCATTTCGTCTATGCCGAGGGACTGGCGCTGGGCGAAGCCTCGGCTGCCGAGGCTGTGGAAAAGGCTGGCGAAAGGATCGCGCATCTGCCGCTCGTGATCGGGGACCCAGCCGATGGCTGAGCGGTGCCGGAGCCTGGTGCGCGTGATCGAGTCACAGGCTACCTCGGATGGTGCCGGGGTCAAGCTGCGCCGCAGCCTGGGCTCGGGCGTCTTCGCCCGGCTCGATCCGTTCCTGATGCTCGACGAGTTCTTCTCCGATGATCCGGACGACTACATCGCCGGCTTTCCGGCCCATCCGCATCGCGGCTTCGAAACCGTGACCTACATGCTGGACGGGCGCATGCAGCACACCGATCATCTGGGCAACACGGGTGATCTCGGCCCGGGATCGGTGCAGTGGATGACTGCCGGTCGTGGCGTGATTCACTCGGAAATGCCGCAGCAGACCGAGGGCCGCATGCGCGGTTTCCAGCTTTGGCTGAATCTACCGGCCGCCGAAAAGATGCGTCCGCCGGCCTACCGCGACATTGCTGCCGGAGACATCCCGGAACTTGTTTTTGCCGGTGGGTTGGCGCGGCTGATCGCCGGGCAGCTGTCGATCGGCACGGCCAGTCAGGCCGGCGCGATCAACGCGATGCCGGGCAGTATGGCCACCGACCCGCTCCTGGTAGACCTCCGCCTGGAGCCTGGGACCGAGGTCGAGATTCCGATCGCCCCCGGCCACAACGCCTTGCTGTACGTCTACGACGGCGAGATGTCGATCGATGGCCGGACGGTGCCGGGGCGATCGGCAGGCGTGCTTGATGATGGTGACCGGGTGGTGCTGTTGGCCGGTGGGCATGGTGGTCAGGCACTGCTGATCGCGGGCCGTCCGCTCGGCGAGCCCATCGTGCAGTACGGTCCGTTCGTGATGAACACCCGAACGGAAATCGAGCAGGCCATGGCCGACTATCGCGCCGGTCGCCTGACCGAGCCGGTCAGCTAGTGGGCCATGCGGCCAACTAGGTCAGCGTCTGGCCGAAAAGGCATCAGCGCTTTTTCAGCCAGGCCTCGATCGTTGTTCGGGGCAAGGGGAAATAGCCGTTGATCACCTCGGGCGCGGTGGCCTCGGGGTCGGGGTGCAAATGAACATGGGCGTCGCCGGCGGTCCGGAGTTCAAGCACGTCATCGACATCGAAAAGATCGTCCTTATGAATGCTCTGGTGGCCGCGTAGAAGAACCTTCTTGGCCCGCGCTTTGGCTTCGCTCTTGTTGCGTGCCGCCAGCAGCGCATAGGCGTGCTGCTCAGCAAACTCGCCCGCCCGATAACCGCCGATGTTGATGAAGTAGAGGTGCTGATCCTGGTCATCAGGCGCTTGCTCGGCCAACCGGACTCGGTAGCCCTCGACCTGGTCGACGACCGCGTAAGCATCCACATGCAGCCCGTCGGGCTCGCCGAACCACTGCGACAGCAGCGACTCATGGATGTCTTCCAGCGACTGCCCTATGGCAAACGCTACATCGTGCAGTTCCACCCGGCAGCCGGGCGCGCGACCGCCGAGCAGAACCGCGAACAGTTTTCCGGATTCATGTGACATCGCTCCATTAAGCCTGATCAGCCGGCTCTTGGTCAAGGGCGCGCTAGACTGGCCTGGAGAAGTCGCCAAGAGAGGCTTGATGGAAGTCGAACAACTTGAAGTTCGCGAGCACTTGCGCCGGCATCCGCCGTTCAGCTTTCTCGATGAGGCGGATCTGGACCGGTTGGCGCGAACGGTGGAGATCGCCTATTTCCGTGCCGGCAGCGATATTCTTGCGCTCGGCCAGGAGGTCGCCGATTTGCACTATATCCGCCAGGGATCGGTCGAGATGTTTCGACGCAGCGGTGAGTTCTACAACCGGCTCGGCGAGGGCGACATTTTTGGCCAGATCAGCCTGATCAGCGGCCGGACGACCCGCTTTCCCGTCCGGGCGCTGGAGGACACGCTGATTTATTTCATCCCCGCCAGTGAGTTCCGCATCCTGTTCGAAACCGTCGAGGATTTTGCCGATTTCGTCGAGGTTGAGGACCGTACCCGCCTGCGCCAGGCCGGGGCGCGCAGCCGCGAGGGGGCCGAGATGATGACCACCCGGGTCGAACGCCTGGTGCAGCGTGCGCCGGTCATGATGAGCGCATCCGGCACGGTCGGTCAGGCCGCCCGCCTGATGACCGAAGAGGGTGTGTCCTCGATCCTGGTGAGCGAAAATGACGGCGATGCCGAGCACCCACGGCTGCTCGGTATCGTCACCGATAGCGACCTGCGCCGAAGACTGATCGCCCCGGGTTTGCCCTACGACACGACGATCAGTGAGGTCATGTCGGAGTCGCTGATCTGTGTTGAAGCCGACGATTACCTGTTCGCCGCGCTCATGGCCATGCTGCGCCACAACGTTCATCACTTGCCGGTGATGCATCGGATGCGGCCGGTCGGGGTCATCGACCTGGCCGACCTGGCCGGGCATGAAACGCGAAACAGCCTGTTCGTGGTCAGAAGCATTCACGACCAGGCTGACATCGACGGACTCCGGGAACTGATGCCGGATGTTCGCGGCAGTTTCGTGCGCATGGTCAATGAGGGCGCGACCGCGCGCATGATCGGCAGTGCGGTGGCCATGATCGGGCGTAGCTTCAAGCAACGCCTGCTTGAGCTGGCCGAAGAGCGCTTTGGACCGCCGCCGGTCCCATACTGTTTCCTGGCCCTCGGATCGATGGCCCGCGACGAGCAGTCGCTGGTCACCGACCAGGACAACGCGCTGGTGCTGGATGATGCTTTCGACCGTGATCAGCACGACGATTATTTTCGTCAGCTCGCCGAGTTCGTCTGTGACGGTCTGGCCGAGCTGGGCTACAGCTATTGCAAGGGCGACATCATGGCCACCAATCCGGACCTGCGCCAGCCGCTGGAGACCTGGAAGGAGCGCTTTGCCGGCTGGATCGGCCGCCCTGACCGTCCGGCACTGCTCAACAGCTCGATTTTCTTTGACCTGGACGGGGTTTACGGCGAGACGCGCCTGGCCGACACGCTCAAGACCTGGATCGCCGAGCGGGCCAGTGCCTCATCCGCGTTTCTGGGCTGTCTTGCTCACAACGCCCAGACGCGCACACCACCGCTGGGTTTTTTCCGCGATTTTGTGCTGGAGAAAAGCGGCCGTCACCAGGATTCGCTGGACCTGAAGCGTCGCGGGACTGCCCCCATGGTCGACGTCATCCGCGTCCATGCCATGGCCAGCGGTTCGCTGGCCCAGAACTCTTTTCGTCGTCTCGACGACATCGTCGCGGCGGGATTCCTGACCAGCAGCATGACGGCCGATCTGCGCGATGCGATGGAGTTTCTGGCTGCGACTCAGTATCGTCACCACGCCGACAGGCTGGAGCAGGCTGAGAAGCCGGACAACAAGCTCAACCCGGTCACGCTCAATACCTTCGATCGCCGAAACCTCAAGGAGGCGTTTCGCGTGCTCAGCAACGCGCAGCGGTTCTTGCGTCTGCGCTATCGGGTGGTTCAGGTCTGAATTCGATGGCGCGAGGTCCCGCAACAGCCCTCCGCAAGGTGGACTGGCCAACGCGCATGGCGCAGCTGGCCGAGGCCACCACCATCCCGATGCTCAAGGCTTACTTCGGCGCCGGGGTCGTCAACGGCAGCGCGCCGTTGGCCGATGTCCCGTTTGTCGCCCTGGATTTGGAGACCACAGGTCTAGACCCTCAGGATTCGGCCATTGTCAGCATCGGCTTGGTGCCGTTTTCCCTGCGCCGGATTCGCGTGTCGGACTCGAAGTATTGGGTCGTGCGTCCACGCCGCGAGCTCGCCCCGGAGTCCGTTTTGATCCACCGCATCACCCATGAGGAGTTGGAAGGGGCGCCGCGTTTTTCCGCTGTGTTGCCGGAACTGCTTGAGGCGCTGGCTGGCTGCGTGGTCGTGGTTCACTACCGCGGTATCGAACGGCCTTTTCTTGACCAGGTTTGTCGTCGCTGGATGGGCGAGGGGCTGGAATTTCCGCTCATCGACACGATGACCGTCGAAGCCTGGAGTCTCAGGGACAGCCGCAGCTGGCTGCAGAAAGTGGGCGGATGGCTAGGCGTTCGCGGACGGGCCTCGACGCGGCTGGCGGCCTGTCGGCAGCGCTATCATCTCCCGGTCTACACCGCCCATCACGCGATGACCGATGCCCTAGCCACTGCCGAGCTCTTCCAGGCGCAGGTCGCCTGGCACCTGGATGAGCAGCTGCCGGTCGAACGTCTGTGGCTATGATCGACAAGCCGCGCGGTCGATTGACAGCGGCGCGACGCCGCGCCCTCGATCGCGCTTTCGCGGAGCTGCTTGACCTGCCGACCGACGAACGAGATCGGCGTCTCGCGAATCGCCTGGCTCGCAGCCCGCGGGTTGGAGCCTGGTTGCAACGCCTGGTCCGCGCCCTGGCCCAGACCGAGGACGATCTGCAGGCGCCGCTCGGCCGAGTGGCCGACGAGCTGGCATCCAGCAGCAGGCCGCCTTCCAATGTCCTGCCGCCCGGCACCCGGCTGGGACCGTGGATGGTGGTCGAGCCGGTCGGCAGCGGCGGCATGGGCATGGTGTTTAAGGTGGAGCGGGCTGATGGTTCGTTCGAGATGACCGCAGCGGCCAAGCTGATCCGAATGCGCCGCGATAGTCGCCTGGAAGTGCGACTGGCTATCGAACGACAGCTGCTGGCCCGGCTCGATCACCCCAATATTGCCCGCATTATTGATGGTGGAACCACGGCTGATGGTCAGCCCTACCTGGTCATGGAATGGGTCCCCGGCGAGGATCTGGCCGAGCGGGCCGACCAGCTCAGCCATGAGCAGCGTCTGGCCCGGTTCTGCGATATCGCCGCGGCGGTTGCGCACGCGCATCAGCGCAGCGTGGTCCATGGTGACATCAAGCCGGCCAACGTGCGGCTCGGGCAGGACGGTCGCATTCGCCTGCTGGACTTCGGCGTCGCCCGCCTGGTCCTGGACGAGCCGGAGGAAGACCAGGAGATGATCGGCGCGCTCACCCCGAGATTCGCCGCGCCGGAGCAGCTGGCCGGCGAGTCTGCCTCGACCCAGTCCGATGTCTGGGCGCTGGGTGCCCTGCTTGGCTGGCTTCTGCTGGGCGATCGGTTTTCGCGCGCGACCCTGGATTCCAGCTCCGCTCTCGGCGCGGCGATGGCCGGCCGGGTGCCGCGACCGGGAGATCTGGCCGCGATCATCGCGCGAGCCTGTGCGGCTTCCCCGGAGGATCGCTACGCGGGTGTGTCCGAATTCATCGAGGACCTGCGGCGCCATCGCCAGCTTTTGCCGGTGACTGCCCGGCCCCCCAAACGCCGCTACTTGATCGATCGTTTCATCCGTCGCAATCCGCTCGCGGTCAGCCTCAGCGCGCTGTCGGTGTTGCTCCTGATTGCCGGTCTGGCAGGCGTGGTTTGGCAGGCCCGGGTCGCCGGGCTGGAGCGTGATCGGGCCGAACGGCAGCGCGACCTGGCCGAGCTGGAAGCGGCAAAGACGCAGCGGGTCAGCGAGTTCGTGGTCGGTCTGTTCGATCAGGCCGACCCGTATCTGAGCCCTGGCAGCGAGTTGACGGCACGCGATCTGCTGGATCAGGGCCTTGAGCGCATTGAGTCGCTAACCGAAGCACCCGCGGTGCAGGCCGAGATGGTCCAGGTGCTGGCGCGGGTCAATCGCTCGCTGGCCCGGCACGATATAGCCCATGAGCTGTCGACCCGCGCGCTGGATTTGCTGCGTCGGCAGCCTGCCGCGACTCCATCCGATCTGGCCGAGGCCTGGTCACTGCAGGGCGCAACCCTGGCCTCGTTGGGCCGTTACGAGGACGCCGAGCAGGCCCATCGACGCGCTCTGGAGTTGACTCCGGAGGAGGACCGGCTGGCCGTGGCGCGGCGCCTCAACAGCCTGGGTCTTGCCAACTACTCCCTGGGCCGGATGGGGGAGGCCGAAACCCTGATCGAGACGGCGCTGGCGATTCGCGAAGCGGAAATCCCGGAGAGCGCGGAGACGGCCGCATCCCTGAACAATCTGGCCCTGGTGCTGGCGGCCCAGGATCGCCGGCAGGAAGCCGAGCCGCTCTACCGCGCCGCCCTGGACATCAGGCGGCGCGTGCTGGGGGACCGTCATCCGATCACGTCGTACTCGCTCACCAACCTGGCGACGCTGCTGGTTCGCCTGGATCGCTCCCAGGAGGCCGAGGCGACCTACCGGGAAGCGCTGCAGCTGCGGCGCGAGATTTTCGGTGAGAACCATCCGGCCGTGGCCAGCGTGCTGTACCAAATCGGCTGGCTGCAGTCGCGCCTGGGCCAGCTCGAGGCCGCACGCGAGCACCTCGAGCAGGCGCTGAGCATCCGGCGGCGCGTCCTGGGGCAGCAGCATCCGTCCACCGCGGTGGTCCTGAATGCGGCCTCCGTTGTCGCCCGTGATCTGGGCGAACTCGAGCAGGCTGAACAGTGGCTGGTCGAAGCGCTGGGGATCTACCAGACCGTCTACGGCGACTCCCACCATGACATTGCCCTGGTGCTGGCCAACCTGGGCCGGACCCTGCTTCTGGCCGGGCGCTTCAGTGAGGCTGAGCGTCTGCTGCTGCAGGCGCTGGAGATGAACCGGCGCGAGCTCGGGTCTGACCATCGCCACGTGGCCGACAACCTGCGCGCTCTGGCCGAGGTGGCGCTGGCGCTTGATCAGGGTGAACGAGCGGCCGCCTTCATCAGCTCGGCTGTCGAAGTGCTTGACCGCACCGGCCTGCCCGAGAATCATCCGGATCGCCGGGTGCTGGAGCGGTTGCAGGCCCGGATCGCTGAACCTGAAGCCGCCGCGAGGTTCTAGAAGAGATCGTCGACGCAGTCCAGTTTCGGCAACTGGAGCATGGGCTATGCTTGAAGACTGGTGACGCGCAAAGAATCAGACGACGATCATGACGAAACTCCTCCCACTAATGGCGCTTGCCCTTGCTACCGGTCTTTCCGCTGCAGCCGACACCCAGATGCACTGGCGGGAGCGATTCCAGTCGGTCACGCCAACCAATTTCGACCAGGGCGGTGCAGTTTCGCACCAGTTTCACCTCCACGCCGAGTCTTACCTGACCATGGCAACGGTCACCGCCCCGTCCAGCGCGCGTGCATTGAGCGTCGATCCGAGCCAGTCGCTGGCCGATCTCCGCGTTCGCCACCGTAACGGCGAGGACCCGTTTGCGCGCTATGTCGCCGCAGAGCCCTGGATCAGCAGCGTGATCGTGCTGCACGGCGGCGAGGTGGTGTTCGAGGCCTACCCGCGCATGCCGCCGAATCAGCGCCACTTCGCCTGGTCGGTGGGCAAGGTGGTCACGAGTGCGGTGATCGCCGCCCTGGTCCACGATGGCCTGGTTGACATGGACAAGACGGTGGCTGAGTACGTGCCGGCACTGGCCGAGTCCGAGTGGGCCGGTCTCACGCTCACCGATGTGGCGAACATGGCTTCGGGCATCGACTGCCTTGACAGCGACGGGTATCAGAACCCCGCCACCTGTGTCTACCGCATGGAAGAGACTTTGGGTATCACCGCGGATCGCGGCTATGACAAGGGCTTTATGGCGCATCTGGCCGGGATGGGCCGGCGTGGGCCGCCAGGCGAGATCTTCGAATATGTATCAGCCAACACCAACGTGCTCGGCCTGGTCGCCGAGGTGGCCAGCGGCCAGCCTTTCGCGGCCCTGTTGAGTGAGCAGATCTGGCGGCCGATCGGCGCGGAGAGCGATGCCCTGATGGCCATCAGCGACGAAGGCTTCAGCTATTACTCGGGTGGTCTGACTGCGCGTCTGCGCGACATTGCCCGGTTCGGCGAGATCTTTGTCTCACCGGAGCGTTTCGGGGTACTCGGTCCGACGCTCGTCGATGCGATGCAGCACGGCGAGGGCGTGCCGTTCAGCGATGATCGGCAGCAACGCCACGAGCGTGCTTTCGGCGAGGACGTGCCCCGGCACGCGGGCTGGCAGTGGGACATGATCTGGGACGACGGCGGCATGTACAAGGGCGGCTATCTCGGCCAGGGCCTCTACGTCGACCCCGAGCGCGACCTGGTGATCGCCTGGTTCGGCACCGGCGAGGATTTCAGCGCCAAACAGAACGAGATGCCCGCGGTTTCACGCCAGATCGCCCGCGCAGGGTTGTTCGACGATTGATTGGCGAATGATTGGCGATCGGCTCGCTCCGGAGCGCTTGACGTCCGAAAGCCCTGAAGGCCTTTCTCGGCGGCGCAGTTAGAACGCCTGGTCCTCAAAGTTCATGATCGGTC
The DNA here is from genome assembly GCA_036353315.1 of Wenzhouxiangella sp. Classification (GTDB taxonomy): domain Bacteria; phylum Pseudomonadota; class Gammaproteobacteria; order Xanthomonadales; family Wenzhouxiangellaceae; genus Wenzhouxiangella. The sequence continues at coordinate 49,471 of JAZBOC010000063.1, forward strand.
CGGCACCGGCCCGGATGCGGGCATCCAGTGAGGTGATTTCCGGCAGCATCCGGGTCATGAAGAACCGGGCCGTATCCAGCTTGGCTCGGTAGAACATCTGCCGGTCGCTGCCGCTTTCGAGTCTCGCATGCGCGATGACCGCCATTTTTGCCCACATGAAGGCCATCGCGGTCAGGGCGAACAGGCGCAGGTAGTCGGCACCAGCGGCGCCGGCCTCCAGCGGGTCCTTGCTCATCTGCTGATACACCCAGGCCGTGGTGTCCTGGAGGAGCCGGGCGGCTTGCTTGAGCGGGTCAATGAACTCGGCAACCTCGTCGCGGCCATCGTGCTCGGCGATGAAGTTGGTCACCGGGGTAAAGAAAGCCTTGAGGTTTTCGCCGGAGTTGGCGACCAGTTTTCGTCCGACCAGGTCCAGGGCCTGAACGCCGTTGGTGCCTTCGTAGATCTGGGTGATGCGCACGTCGCGGGCGAACTGCTCGACGCCGGTATCGCGCACGTAGCCGGCCCCGCCGTGGACCTGCATGCCGAGGTTGGCGACCTCATGTCCCAAGTCAGTGAAGTAGGCCTTGATGATCGGCGTCATCAGCGCGACCCAGTAGCCGGCCTGCCGTCGGATCGTCTCGTCGGGGTGATGCTGCTCCAGCTCCAGCTGAACGCCGGTATACAGACCAAGGGCGCGCGCGCCCTCGACCGAGGCCCGCGAGATCAGCAGCATCCGGCGTACGTCCGGGTGGACCAGGATCGGGTCGGCGGGCCTGTCCGGAAACTTCGGGCCAGCGAGGCTGCGACCCTGGTGGCGTTCGCGGGCAAAGGTGACGGCGGCCTGGTAGGCGGCCGAGGCCATGCCCAGACCCTGGATGCCCGTCACCAGCCGTGCCGCGTTCATCATCGTGAACATACAGGCCAGGCCACGGTTCTCCTGGCCGATCAAAAAGCCGACGGCGTTTTCGTATTCCATTTCGCAGGTCGCCGAGGCCTTGATGCCCATTTTCTTTTCCAGGCCGACGCAATTTACGCCGTTACGCTCGCCGAGCTTGCCGTCGGCGTTGACCAGGAACTTGGGCACCAGAAACAAGCTGATGCCGCGCGTGCCGGCCGGTGCGTCGGGGGTCCGGGCGAGCACCAGGTGAATGATGTTGTCGACCATGTCGTGCTCGCCGGCCGAAATCCAGATCTTCTTGCCGGTGATGCGATAGC
>JAZBOC010000064.1:0-38752 GCA_036353315.1 Wenzhouxiangella sp.
CAGTCGCCCGCCGTGCCTGATCCGCCTGCAGTGGGGCGAGGCGGATGCCCCGCCGCTGGCGCTGGTCGGCAAAGGCGTGATCTTCGACTCCGGCGGCCTGGACATCAAGCCCGGTGCTGGCATGGTGCTGATGAAAAAAGACATGGGCGGGGCGGCCCACGTTCTGGGGCTGGCCAGGATCATCATGTCGCTGGGGCTGAAGGTCAACCTGCGGGTCTACATCCCGGCGGTGGAAAACGCGATTTCGGGCAACGCTTACCGGCCGTCCGACATCATCCGGACCCGCAACGGCACGACCGTGGAAATCGGCAACACTGACGCCGAAGGTCGGGTGGTTTTGTCCGATGCCCTGAGCCTGGCGTGCGAAGAAGGGGCTGAGCGGATCATCGACATGGCGACCCTGACCGGTGCAGCCCGGGTCGCGCTGGGCGAGGATCTGCCGCCGGTCTATGCGCGCGATGGTGCCCAGGCCAGAACGATTCAGGATCTGTCTTTCGAAACTGAAGATCCACTCTGGCACATGCCGCTGTTTGACCCCTACCGCGACTACATTCGCCCGCCAATCGCCGACCTGTCCAATTCAGGAACCAGCAAGTTTGCCGGCAGCCTCACCGCCGCCCTGTTCCTGGATCACTTTGTCGAACCGGACGTCGACTGGTACCACCTCGACATCTATGCCTGGAACCTGGGTGATCGCCCGGGTCGTCCCGCCGGCGGTGAAGCCCAGGGCCTGCGCGCACTTTGGGCCTGGCTCAATCAGCAATACGGACGCTGACCCCGGACCGCTAAAGCCGCCAGATTCCGAGCAGGATGACAGCGACCAGCGCAAATAGCAGCATCAGGAAATAAGACGCACCCAGAACCACGTACTTGCCGAGGGTCAGTGGCCAGCCCTGCTGGTAAAAGCGCTTCTGACTGATCAGGATGTAGATCGGGATCCACAGCCAGATCGCCGCACCGATCCAGTACAGCAGGCCCGCCAGCAAGCCGTGACCGATGAAGGTCGCCTCGGCCAGCAGGTTGCGCAGCAGTGCGATCGGGTACAAGGCGACCAGGCTCAGAAAAAGAAAAGCATGGTTGTGCACTTGCAGCAGCAGGTGCTCAATGTAGTAACGTTTGGCGAACAGGTAAAACAGCCCGACCCAGGCCGAGAACAGCGGCAGGATCACGAACATGGTCTGCGGGAGCATGGCGGCGGCGGTGCGAACGAACCGCGCTGGATTGCGGGCCGCCTCGCGGGTGTTGCTTTCCATCAGGCCGACCTGCCGGTTCAGCCAGGCATTGACACTATCGCCCAGCCAGTCAATCTGCACCGGGTTGTCTTCCGGATGCCAGGGTTGCGTTCCGAAATGCAGAACGCTGACATCGGCCTCGCCCAGATCTGCATTGGCTTCCGAGTAGTCGACGGTGCCGACCACGAAGCTGACCACTAGAAAAGCAAGGATGCTGCTGACCAGGTACAGCCTGATGGGCGGCGTGTAGCGTGCGCGGCGGCCCTGCACGTGCTCGCTGGACAGAAACCCGGGCTTTAGCAGCAGGCACTTGAGCGTGCGCCACATCCGCGAGTCGTAGTAGAGGGTTTCAGAGGCCAGGTCCCCGATCAGGCCGGGCAGGGCGCGGATGAAGGACTTGCGCGGTTGGCCGCAGCGATGGCAGTAGCGACCGTGCAGATCGGTTCCGCAGTTCTCGCACAGCCGTGCCGGCTTGGCCGATCCGGTATTCTCGGGATTCAGCTCGGGTGCTTGCACGAATGAAGTCTCTCGGTCGACAATGCCGCTCCCCCGCGTGTTCAGGAACCCGCCGAGTATATGTCAGCAACGTCGGATTCGCCCGGTCTGGGCCACGAGGTGCGTCGCACCCTGGTGCTGGCCGCGCCGTTGGTGATTGGCCAGTTGACCAACTTCGGCATGAATTTCGTGGACACCGTCATGGCCGGGCGGATCGGCAAGGTCGATCTGGGCGCGATCGCGGTCGGATCGTCGATCTGGGCAGCCGGTTTCCTGTTTACTCTGGGCGTCCTGTTGGCGGTTTCGGCGACCGTGTCTCAGCTCGACGGCGCGGGCCGCCCGAGCCAGGCTGGCGAGTTCACGCGCCAGGCGCTATGGCTGGCGCTGGTGCTGGCCGCCGGGCTGATCCTCCTGGCGCTGAGCGCCGGACGGGTCATGAATGCGCTGGAGGTTGAGCCTGCCGTGGCCGAACTGGCCATGGGGTATCTGCGCGCCATCGCCTGGGGCGCGCCGGCACTGGTTCTGATGCTGACCTTAAGGTTTTTCTCCGAAGGGATCGGCCATACCCGTCCGACCATGTACGTGGGCGTACTCGGAATCGCCTGCAATATCCCGCTGAACTGGATGCTCATGTTCGGCAACCTCGGCTTCCCTGCGCTAGGCGCGGTCGGGGCCGGTTGGGCCACGGCGATCGTGCTTTGGCTGCAGCTGTTTCTGATGATCATCTGGATCGCCTGGCGTCCGCAGTATCGGCCCTTTGATGTGTTCGGGCGTTTCAGCGCGCCCAATCTGCGCGAAATCCGCGCCCTGCTGAAGGTCGGTCTGCCGATCGGATTCATGGTCCTGATGGAAGGTGGATTGTTCGCTGCCTCGGCGCTGCTGGTCGGCATTCTCGGCGCCTTGCCGGTTGCCGCTCACCAGGTGGCGATGAACTACACGGGGCTGGTCTTCATGGTGCCGCTGGGCTTGGCCGGTGCGATCACTGTGCGGGTCGGCAACGCGATCGGTCGAGGCGATCCGGCCGCGGCGCGCCGGGCTGGGCTGGTCGGTATCGGTATCGCCTTGGTTTTCGCGGTGTGTTCGGCGAGTGTAATCCTGCTGTTTCCGGAGGCGATCGTTCGACTTTACACGACTGATCCGGAGGTCATTGTGTTGGCCGCCAGCCTGCTGCTGTATGCGGCGATTTTCCAGATCTCCGATGGCCTGCAGGTGGCCGCTGCCGGCGCGCTGCGGGGGCTGAAGGACACCCGCATACCGATGCTCTACAGCGTTTTCGCCTACTGGATGGTCGGTATGAGCGTAGGCTGGTGGCTGACTTTTCGAGCCGAGTGGGGACCGGCGGGCATGTGGGTCGGCATTCTGACCGGCTTGACCGTGGCCGCCGTGCTCCTCTCTGCGCGCTACTGGCGCCTTTCCGGCCGCCTCGTTCGTCGGTCTTGATGGAACAATGACCTTAGGCACATTGTGTCGCTCACACGTCGGCCCTAGAATTCGGGTCTATTCCGCCCGTTCGTATCCAAGATCATGAATTCTTCCAGCCAGCCCAATATCCTCGTTCGCCTTTGGCTAGGTTTCTGGCGCGGTGTCACCGCCCTGCGCATCGGTGTGTTCAACGTGCTGTTCCTGATCGTCCTGGCGCTGATTATTGGGGTCCTGTTGCGCGGCGGAGAAGAGTTGCTCATCGAGTCCGATACGACGCTGATCCTTAATCCCACGGGCTTTGTGGTGGAAGAGTATTCCGGCACTCCTGTAGAGCGCGCCGTCAACGAGGCCTTGGGCCAGGCAGTCGCCGAAACCCGATTGCGCGACATTCTGGCTGCCTTGGAGCGTGCAGCGACTGACAGTCGCATCAGCCAGGTGTTGATCGCCACCGATGATCTGGCCGGGGTTTCGCCCGGCATCATGCTTGAGCTCCAGGAAGCTGTCACGGAGTTCCGCGCCAGCGGAAAGCCGGTCATCGCCTACGGTGGCTTCATGGGCCAGGGCCAGTACTTCCTGGCGTCGCTGGCCGACGAGGTCTGGCTGGATTCCGATGGTGTGGTGATGCTGACCGGCTACGGGTCTTACCGCCAGTACTATGCCGAAGGCCTGGAGCGGCTGGGGGTGGACGTCAATCTGATCCGGGTCGGGGAATACAAGGCGGCCATGGAGCCGTTCATTCGCAGCGACATGTCTGAAGAAGACCGCGAGGCCACGGCTTATTGGCTCGGCGACCTCTGGCAGCGCTACGTGGAATTGACCGCCCGTAACCGCGGACTGCCGGTTGCCGTGATGGCGGATCTGGCCGAGCAGATGCCGCGTTATCTCGAACAGGCTAACGGTGATGCTGCACAGGCGGCACTGGACGGCGGTCTGGTTGATCGGCTGGTCAGTCGGCCCGAGCTGCGCGCAGAGCTGGCCCAGCGCGGTGCGCCGGACGAGGACGGTGGCTATCGGAACGTCGGTTTCCTTGCGTATTTGTCGGCGCCCGAAGCACAGTTGCCTTCTACTGGGGGGCAGGTCGGGGTCATCGTGGCCCAGGGTGCCATCACCGAAGGCGCTCAGCCTCCCGGATTCATCGGGGCCGAGTCGACCTCGCGCCTGATTCGCCAGGCCCTGCATGATGACGATATTCGGGCCGTGGTGCTGCGAGTTGATTCCGGCGGCGGCAGTGCGTTTGCATCCGAGGTGATTCGCCGAGAGCTCGTCGCCTTGCGGGAGGCCGGTAAACCGGTGGTGGTGAGTTTCGGCAACGTGGCAGCTTCCGGCGGCTACTGGATCGCGATGGGTGCCGATGAGATCTGGGCCTATCCATCGACGATCACCGGTTCAATCGGTATCTTCGGGTTCTTTCCGACCTTTCAGGACACGCTGGCAAAGATCGGTGTCTACACCGACGGTGTCGGGACTACGCCGTTGTCCGGGGCGCTGCGCGCCGACCAGGAAATGAGTGAAGAGGTGCGACGGCTGCTGCAGAGTTTCATTGAGCACGGCTACCGGGAGTTCATCGGCTTGGTAGCAGAACATCGGCGCATGAGTTTCGAAGAGGTCGATGCCGTGGCCCAGGGGCGGGTCTGGAGCGGTGCCCAGGCGCAGGCGCGTGGTCTGGTGGATCAGCTGGGCACCCTGGATGATGCCATCGGCTCGGCGGCACGCAAGGCGGGGCTGGGCGACGATTACCGATTGACCTATGTCGAGCCGGAGCTTGAACCTTGGCAAGAGTTTCTGACTCAGATGGGAGCGCGCGCCATTTTGGCGGCCGGTTTTGAAACCAGCCATTCAGTGCTCGGTTTGCTCCCGGCCGACTTCAGGTCTGGCTTGCTGGCCGACCTGCGTCGGATATTTGACAGCACACGGACGGGCCGTCCGGGGGTCATGGCACACTGCCTATGCGAAGCGCCGCGCTAATTAGCCGCATGGCCCACTAGCGCCAAAACGGGCTCTTTTTGGAGTTTTGGGACCTGTTTGAGCCCCTTAAGGCGCCAGCAGACCTCGAATCCGGGCCAGACCCTCTAGTTGCTGTAGCTCACGCTCGAGCACCTGCAGCCGCAACTTTCGGCGGTCGGAATCCTCTGAATCCGCCTTTTCCAAGGCGGCTACCAAGTCGGCCCGCTCTTGCTGCAACAGGCGCAGATTGCGGCCCAGCTCGAAGTCGATCCGGTAGGCGCGACCTTCACACGGCGGGGTTTCGGCCTGCCCGGCCAATGCCAGGTCAAAACCAGCCTGTGGCTGGCAGTCGGTGCCTAGAGCCGCGCCAGCCGGCAACAGTAGAGCGATGATGAGACAGTGGCGAATCATGACGATGGGCTCGTTACACTACGGGTTGTTTTGTTTCGCTGCTCGAGCATAGCCGATTCATGGATCCCGTCACCCACGGCGTTGTCGGTGCGCTCGCGGCGCTGCCTGCGGCCAGGCGCGAACAGCTGCGCATCGCCGCCCTCGCCGGGGCCACCGGCGGTATGGTGGCGGACCTTGATGCGTTGATTCGTTCTTCGACCGATACGCTGCTCTATATCGAGTACCACCGCCAGTTTACTCATTCCTTTATTTTTGCACCCGTAGGCAGCCTTCTTGCGGCTTTGGTCCTGTGGCCTCTGCTGCAAAAGCGGGTCTGGTTCGGCAAGGTCTATCTCTGGTGCCTGCTCGGCCACTTCATCCATCCGCTGCTCGACGCCTGCACATCGTACGGCACGCAGCTTTGGTGGCCGTTCAGTGATCAGCGTGTGGCTTGGAACTGGATCAGTGTGATTGATCCGGCGTATTCGCTGCCCCTGATGGTCCTGCTGATTGCCGCATTATGGCGGCGAAGCCATGCCTTGGGTGCGATCGGGCTTGCCTGGATGGTGCTATATATGGGTTTCGGTGCCTGGCAGAATCAGCGCGCAGAGTCGCTTGTGGCGCATTGGGCTGACCGTAACGGGTTATCGATTGAGCGACTGGTGGCCAAGCCGGCCTTCGCGAATCTGCTGGTGTGGCGCGGGCTGGTCGACGACGGACGCGATCTGCATCTGGTGGCTGTCCGCACGCTGCCGTGGACCGTGCCGGTCCTGTACCCGGGCGGCGCGGTCAAGCGTTTCCGACCGGACGTTCCCGATGGCTGGAACCGTCGCGATCACGACCTGGCGCGCTTCGATCATTTCTCGTCACGCTGGTTGTTTCATTATCCGGAGTTGGATGAGGGGCGGCGAATGTTCATTGGCGATTTCCGGTACGCGCTCGATCCGGCCAGCCAGCGTCCGCTGTGGGGAATTCTGGTGGACCCGGATAATCCTCAAGAACCGGCCGAGTACACTACCTCGCGTCAGATGAGCGAGGCAGATCGTCGCCGCTTTTTTCAGCGGCTTCGTGGATTGCCGGCCGAGGCCATCGACTAATCACCACACTGGAGCGTCATTACCATGCTCGTCACCATTACCGATTTTCTCTGGTCTTACGTCCTGGTCAGCGTGCTGATCGTCATGGGGTTGGTCTTTACCGTGGGTTCGCGTTTCGTTCAGCTGCGTTACTTCGGCGAAATGTTTCGTGTTCTCGGCCAGGCGTTTCATCACACCCCGGGCCAGGTTTCCTCGTTTCAGGCGTTGACCCTGAGCGTCGCCGGTCGAGTGGGTGCTGGCAATATCGCCGGCGTGGCCGTGGCCATTACCCTGGGCGGGCCGGGAGCGATCTTCTGGATGTGGGTGGTCGGCCTGATCGGTATGGCGACGAGCTTTTTCGAGTGCTCACTGGCCCAGGCCTACAAGACCCGCGACGAGAAAACCGGCACCTTCCGCGGCGGGCCCATGTACTACATCGAACGCGGACTGGGTAGTCGCGGCCTTGGGGTTGTGTTTACCGTGCTGTTGCTGGTGACTTTCGGTCTGGCCTTCGTCGCGCTTCAGTCGTTCACGGCCTCCTCGTCACTCGAAGAAGCCTTCGGTATACCGACCCAGGTGACCGGCATTGTTCTTACGGCGGTGGTCGGGGTGACAATTTTCGGCGGGGTCCAGCGCATCTCGCGGGTTACCGAGGTGGTCGTGCCGGTCATGGCCATTTTGTACATCGCCGTGGCCCTGGTGGTCATCATCGCCAACATCGGGCAGGTGCCGGATGTGCTCGGGCTGATCGTCAGAAGCGCTTTCGGTCTTGAGCAGGCGGTTGGCGGCGGCATCGGTGCGGCCATCATGCACGGCGTGCGGCGCGGCCTTTTCTCTAACGAAGCGGGCCTGGGCAGCGCGCCCAACGTGGCCGCGGTGGCCTACGTGCCGCATCCGGTCAACCAGGGCATCGTGCAGTCGTTCAGCGTGTTCATCGATACCGCCATCATCTGCACGGCCACGGCCTTCATCATCCTGATGGCGGACATGCACACGACCGGAACGGTCGACAACGGCGTGGTCCTGACCCAGCTGGCCCTGGCCGAACATGTCGGGCCATGGGGCCAGACCTTCGTCAGCTTTGTGCTGATGCTGTTCGCATTCAGCTCGATTCTGTACAACTTCTACCTGGGTGAAAACGCGACTCACTGGATCGACCCCGGCAATCGCTTCCTGTTTGTCGTTTTCCGGGTGCTGATGCTGATGCTGATCCTGTGGGGTTCCATGCAGGATCTAGCGACCATCTTCAGTTTCGCCGACCTGACCATGGCCCTGCTGGCGGTGGTCAACTTGATCGCGCTTGGCCTGATGGTCAAGGTCTGCTTCCGACTGATGCGCGACTACGACGATCAGTCGCGGGCCGGCAAGGCGCCGGTTTTCGATCCGGACCGTTTTGCCGACCTGGATATCGATCGCGACGCCTGGCCCGACGTCCCATCCGGGGTTGCAAAAGCCCGGAAATGACCGGATGCCGCGGCCGTGTCAGGCCGCGGATCGGTGGCGCTTGAGGTAGACCAGGAGCTGGGAAATGGCGGCCGGGGTCATGCCCGGGATGCGGCTGGCCTGGTCGATAGAGGCCGGGCGAATGCGGTCGAGCTTCTCGGTCAGCTCGGCCGACAGGCCCTTGACCGTCTCGAAGCGGAAGTCGGCTGGAATGGCCTGTCCGGCCGACCGGCGCTGGCGATCGATCTCGGCCTGCTGCCGGCCCAGGTAGCCGGCGTAACGAATCTGGATGGCGACCTGTTCGGCGACATCTTCGGCCTCGACACCGGGGCCGATGCCTTCAATGGCCATCAGGTCCGGGTAGCTCACTTCCGGTCGGCGCAGCAGTTCCTCGGCGCTTAAGTCCTTGCTGATCGGAATCTCGAGCATGCGCGCTACTTGCCCGGCCATCGCTGAACCGGCGCCGATGCGCAGGCCGCGCACGCGCTCGAGTTCACGCTCGATCGCCTCGCGCCGGCGGCAGAATGCGGCCCAGCGTGCATCGTCAACCAGCCCCAGCTCCCGACCGATCTCGGTCAGGCGAAGGTCGGCGTTGTCTTCGCGCAAATGCAGGCGGAACTCGGCCCGACTGGTGAACATGCGATAAGGCTCCGGGGCACCCTGGGTGATCAGGTCGTCGACCAGCACGCCGAGGTAGGCCTGGTCGCGTCCGGGCGTCCAAGGCGCGAGTTCAGCGGCCTGGCGGGCAGCGTTCAGGCCGGCCAGCAGGCCCTGCGCGGCGGCCTCTTCATAGCCGGTTGTGCCGTTGATCTGGCCGGCGAAATACAAGCCCTGCAGGTCACGGGTTTCCAGGCTGGGCCTGAGATCGCGCGGGTCGAAGAAGTCGTACTCGATGGCATAGCCCGGCCGGGTGATCTGGGCCTGCTCCAGGCCCGGGATCGATCGCACCATCTGAATCTGTACATCGAAAGGCAGGCTGGTGGAAATCCCGTTGGGGTACCACTCGCACACATCCAGGCCTTCGGGCTCGAGGAAAATCTGGTGCGAGGACTTGTCGGCAAAGCGCACCACCTTGTCCTCGATCGACGGGCAGTAGCGCGGACCGGTGCCTTCGATCGCGCCGGAATACATCGGCGAGCGATCGAGGCCTGCCCGGATGAGTTCGTGGGTGGCCTCGGCCGTCCGGGTAATGAAGCACGAGACCTGGCGTGGATGCTGAGCGCGCGAGCCGAGGAAAGAAAACACCGGCCGGGGTTCGTCGCCGGGTTGTTCGGTCAGGGCGCTGAAGTCGATGCTGCGGCCGTTGATGCGTGGCGGGGTCCCGGTCTTGAGCCGGCCGACCGACAGTGACATCTCGCGCAGCCGGGCGGCTAACGCATTGGCCGGCGCGTCGCCGGCGCGGCCGCCGGCGCTGTTGGTCTGGCCGATATGGATACGACCGCCGAGGAACGTGCCGGTGGTCAGGACCACGGCCCGAGCGTGGAAATCCAGGCCCATGCCGGTGCGCACGCCAATCACGCGCTCGCCGTCGACGATCAGGTCATCGACGGCCTGCTGGAAGATGCTCAGGTTTTCCTGGTGCTCCACGGCCCGGCGCACGGCGGCCCGGTACAGGTTGCGATCGCACTGGGCGCGGGTGGCGCGCACGGCCGGACCCTTGCGAGCGTTGAGCGTGCGCCACTGGATGCCGGCATGATCGGCGGCCTGCGCCATGATGCCGCCCAGGGCGTCGACTTCCCGGGTCAGGTGGCCCTTGCCGATGCCGCCGATGGCCGGGTTGCAGCTCATCTGGCCGATGGTCTCGACGTTGTGGGTGACCAGCAGGGTGCGCGCACCGCAGCGGGCCGCGGCCAGCGCAGCCTCGGTGCCGGCGTGGCCGCCGCCGATCACGATGACATCGAAGGACTCCGGATACTGCATGCGCGGTCCTGGCTGGTCAGAAAGTGACCGCCAAGTCTATCAGCAGGGCCCGGGATTCACCAGTCGGTCAGGGTTCAATCTCTCTGATGCGGGTCGACGAAATGGCCGCTGCTGATCCCCTTGAAGATGAGGATCTGTGCTGTAGGCTTGAGCGTGCCGCCGTCGAACGACCGTGGGAACGGCTGGCCAGCGAGCTGCTGCGGTCGATCCGACTGCGATGAGCAACCGTGGCGCGCTCGCGCAGTCCGGCGTTACGCTGGTTCACTGTCTGCGTCTGCCGAGGCTGAATCTCCTGCGATGCATTGAGGCGGCGGGCCGCAAAGGTTCTTCGCGCTTCGCTGACCCGATGGGCCAGGTGCAGTTCAGCGCCCGAGCTGAGCCCCCGCAGTCGATGATCAGAAATCGGCTCTTGGCCCGTACTGATTAACGTCAAGTCATCTCGTTCAACGCGCAGCCGACTGCGCAGATGGCGCGCATACAACTCTTCCAGGCACAGATGCCTGGCCCAGCGGTCGCAGGGACCGGTGACTGAAGGGAATAGCGGCGGATTATAGAGAGCTCTTGTTCGCATCGGCCCATAGAAGTAGCTGAAATAAAAGAAGTCGATGGACCAGAATGGATAGCTTCGTGGATTGAGGATCACCGGATGGCGAACATTCGAATGCATTCGATGAGCCGAAGTCACGTAGACCCCATCATCGACAGCGTGAGTATGCGAAGTACTTGCGCAGCCAACAAGCAGTACCACCCACGCAAAAATGATCGCGGAGCGTATCAAAAAACGATGCAGCATCGCTATTTCCCGATGTTTGCCAGTGCCTTGGATCCTAGCGCAAGACCTGGTGAGGCTGCAAGCGGTGCCCGCTTGGCTAGTTTCGGTCCCGATCCCGCGTTCCGCGTGACCGATTGACGGTTGGTCGACGCTGAGGCGTGGACGGCTGGCTCGCCGGGCGCATGGCGCGGGTCGAGGGAGCCGGCCGGCTCTGAAGTGCCCGCCCCGAGGTGGGATCTTGCTGCGGCACGGCGCTGGCCGGCCGAGGCGGCGGCGCGGTCATTCGGGTTGTCGGTTCAGGCCGCGACTGCGGCTCGGTGGGGCGAACGCGCAGGACCGGCGCCGACTGACGCTCTGCATTGAACGCCGACAGGTCGATGCCCTGGCTTTGATCTGTTCGCGGTGGTCGCCGCTCCTGACGGGATGGGCGACTGGGTTGGCTGCGCTGCCGGGACGACTGCATCGACGGTATGCGGCGAGTGGCTGCTGGCCGGGTCATCGGTTCACGCTGGGAGCTGCGTGCCGGAGCCGGTGCCGCCGAGGATCGGCGAGCGCCTGAATTCGCCCGGTCTTCGGCGAGCCGGTGACGAAGCATGGCTTCCGACCGACTCGCCGGGCCGCCCGGCCTGGTGGTCGGTCTGGCGGTCCTGGCAACACGCTCCCGATCGTCGATGGCGCGCAACCTTTCGTCAATCTGGTGTACGCGGTCAGACGGCGCGTGGACCGGGTAATGCCTGGAGTGCGGGTAGCGAACCGCATAAGGACGCCATGGCCGGTAGCTCACGTAGCCGAATCCGTGCCATGGATAGTAAAAGCCGCCACTGAAGGCAAAGCCGCTATGGGGGCCTGGCCGATATCCGTAATACCACCCTGGATAGGGATAGAACCACGGATCATAGGCTGGAACCAGGACCGAGTACGGATGGTAGTAGCGGCTGAAGTAAAAGTAATCCAGCGACCAGTACGGGTACAGCAGGGGATCAGCGACCACCACGGTACGAGGCTGGTATCGCGTTTGATCAAAGTAGACCCCGTCATCGCCGTATCGCGGCTGGTGATAGGTCACGCAGGCCGTCAGGCTGAACGCAATCGCGCCGAGGAGGCTCAGTCTGAATACTTGGAGCAGTCGTCTGTTCATGGTACGAATGTACCGCAAGCGCTGCGAACGTGCCTGAACGGTCTGTGAATGTGCAGGTCTACTCGCGGTCGATCAGCGTCCTCAATTCGGACTGGCTGATTCTCCGAACGGGGTTGCCGTCGATCGGGCTGGGCGGGGGGTGAATCCCATCGCGTCCAATCATGAGCGTCATTTCCACCGTTTGATCACCCGCCTCGACCACCACCACATCGACCTCGCGATAATGGCCATCGCGCCAGCGAATCCGTCGGCGCTCTTGTTCGAAATCGATGCCATGTTCCATTAGATAGTGGACCACGGCATCGGGGTCTTCGGAAAACAGGTGCAGGCAAACGCGTGAATGCTCATCGGCCGTGCCTTCAAGGACCGGACCCACCAGACGGGGCTGAAAGGGATCGAGGAACTCCATGGCTTCCAGGGCGGCCAGCCGCATTGAGCGCAGTCTTTCAGCGTGCTCTGGGCCGCCGTACAAATGCTGCCATTCCTTCAGCGCGCGCTCGATCTCTGCGTTGGTCGGCAGGCCGCCGCGGCTGGCAGCACCGAGGCGTTCGGCGGCCTTGTGCTTGGCGGCGAGGTAAGAGCGCTGGCCCTCGGTGGCAATGATTCGGGCAGCTTCGGCCGCGACTTCCTGGCGCTGTCGCCGGCTGCTGGCTCTGGCGGATCGATGGACCATGGCGTCAAGCTTAAAAGATGTCGTAAGGATCATCATCTCCGCCGCGTTCGCTTGGGTCTTCCAATGGCGGCAGATTGTCGGCATGAAACCATTCCGGGATTGCGCCCTGGGTGCCGGGCCGGGCCCTCAGGCCGGAGTCCGGGTTGATCATCGCCCGGGCCAAACCAACGGGCTCGCTGGGGAGACGCTCGGGGCGATCCTGCAAAGCGACGCTCATGAAGTCCACCCAAAGCGGCAGAGCGGTGCGCCCGCCTTGCTCCTGGCTGCCCAGTGACTCGTTGTCGTCCATGCCAAGCCATACGGTCGCGACAATCCCGCCACCGAATCCGACAAACCAGGTATCGCGCAGGTCATTGGTCGTGCCGGTCTTTCCCGCCAAGTCCTGACGACCCAGAGCCAGCGCGCGTCGTCCTGTGCCCTGGCTGACGACGTCGGAGAGCATGGAGTGAATTAGCCAACTGGTCTGGGCGCTGATGACACGGGGCGCGATCGGAGGAATTTTCGGACCGACCACGCGCTGGGTTTCCTCGACGCTTTCGTTGTCCTGGTTCAGGTCCACTCTCCGCGGTCCAGTGGGCGACGCCTCGGTTGGGTCGGCGATCGCAGGTTCTGGGCCGGGTGCCGGGCACTCCGGGCAGATTCGCGGCCACTCGGGTTCGTAGACCGTCCGACCGAAGCCATCCGTCACCCGATGAATGAACTGCGGTTCGATCGCGAAGCCGCCGTTGGCAAAGGTGCTGTAGGCCGTGGTCACGCTGAGCGGCGTGAGGGATGCCGACCCCAGAGCCATGGAGGGACCGTTGGGCAGATCGGCGCGATCAAAACCAAAATCACTGATGTAGTCGCGTGCGTAGTCCAGGCCGATATCCATCAGCAGCCGCACGCTGACCAGGTTACGCGAATGCACCATGGCCTCCCGCAGCCGCGTCGGGCCGTGGAAGCGCCGTCCGAAGTTGGTCGGCCGCCACGCGCGCTCCAGCGACGGGTCATCGACCACGACCGGCGCATCGTTGACCATCGAGGCCGGCGTGTAGCCGCGATCAAGAGCAGCGGCATAGATAAAGGGTTTGAATGAGGAGCCCGGCTGGCGCCGGCTCTGGGTGACCCGGTTGAACTGATTGCGCGAGAAATCCAGTCCGCCGACCATGGCCAAGATCGCGCCGGTGTCAGCCTCCATGGCCACCAGAGCGGCTTCTGCGCGCGGTATCTGCGCCAGCTGCCAGGTGTCTTCGACTTTCCGCAGCCGCACGATGTCTCCCGGACCGAGCACGTCGGTGACTGCGGTCGGGCGTCGGCCAAGACTGTTGAGTTCCAGGTAAGGTCTCGCCCAAGCCAGATTCTCAAGTGTGAGGGTAACCTGATCGCCGTCGCGCAATTGCAGCAGCGCCTGCTCTTGCTCGGCTTCCAGAACGACTGCGGGGATGAGATCGGCGACCGGCCGGATTTCGCCGAGCCGTTCCGCCAGAACCGAAACATCAGCCAGGATCTCAGGCTCTAGTTGCTGCTCGGGCCCACGCCAGCCATGGCGTTGATCGTAGGCCTGCAGGCCGTTGCGGACGGCCTCGTTGGCGGCACGTTGCATCGTCGAACGCACCGTGGTGTGCACCTGATAGCCGCCCGCGTAAGCTTCCTCGCTGCCGAAGCGGTCGATCAGCTCCTGTCGTGCCAACTCCGCCACCCAGGGCGCACCGAGTTCAATCACCGGACCGTGATAGCGGGCCGTATTGGGCGCCGCCAAGGCTTCATCGCGCTCGGCCGACGAGATATAGCCCAGATGGTGCATGCGGTCGATCACCCAGTTACGCCGGATCATGGCCTGACGCGGACCGGAAATGGGGTTGTCGCGTGAAGGCGCCTTGGGCAGCGCTGCCAGCTGGGCCATCTGGGCGATGCTGAGATCGTCGAGAGCGCTGCCGTAGTAGACGCGGGCTGCGGCAACAATCCCGTAGGCCCTGTGGCCGAGAAACTCCTTGTTCAGGTAAAGCTCGAAAATTTCGTCCTTGCTCATCTCGCGCTCAATCTTGAGCGCCAGCAGCATTTCGCGCAGCTTGCGGGTCACCGAGTATTCGGTCGTCAGGAAGAATCGCCTTGCGACCTGCTGGGTGATGGTGCTGCCGCCGGGCACTCGACCCCGCCCAAGGCTGCGGGCGTAGAGCAGCGCGCCGCGCAGGGTTCCTCGCCAATCGATGCCGGGGTGCCGGTAGAAGCGATCGTCCTCGGCGGCGAGAAAGGCCAGCCTCAGCGTCTCCGGCACGTCATCTAGCGCAACCGGGGTTCGGCGCTGCTCGCCGATCTCGGCCATCAGGGCACCGTCTTCTGAGAAAATGCGCAGTGGAACTTGCAGGCGAATATCTCGCAGGCTTTCGACGTCTGGCAGTGACGGGACCACCAGCACCCAGATCGCACCAATGCCCGCGGCGCCCGCCAGCAACGCCAGCGAAAACATGTAGATGGAAAACTTTATTAAGGGCTTTATTCGGAGCACAAGTTGTGGTACACCTATCAGTGCTGCGGCAGGGACAACGGTTTGAGACGTCTGATGTGCCCAAAAGTGCCGCGCAGCGGACGTAACCAAGGTGGTCTCTGTCCAGAATCAGTAGTATAGTCCGGCCGAGGGTACAGGGCCGATCAAGACCCCGGATGCGAAGCGTGTCTTTTGTGGCACACTTGTGAGAGAGTCGGGAGAGGTTTTTCCAAGAGGGCGGTGCAAGGCAGATGAGTGGAATCGTGGGCAAACTGCTGGGCAAAGGGCCGCCGCCGCTGGTTGGCGTCGATATTGGCAGCAGCAGTGTGAAAGTTGTGCTGCTGTCCGGAGGCGGTAGCGGATACCGGCTTGAAGCGTTTGGCGTGGAGTCCCTTCCGGAGGGCGCCGTCAGTGAGGGCGTGATTACCGATCCCGAGCAGGTTGCCTCTTCCCTTAAGCAGGTTCTCAAACGATCAGGAATTTCTGCCAAGCAGTGTGCCATGGCCGTGACAGGTTCAGCGGTGATCACGAAGCTGATCAATCTGCCGGCTGACCTTGGCGAAGAGGATATTGAGGCGCAGATCGAAGTCGAGGCAGGCAACTACATCCCGTTTCCGCGCGAAGAAGTCAGCATGGATTTCGAGGTGCTCGGCCCGTCCGCTCGGAATGCAGACCTGCTGGAGATTCTCTTGGCGGCTTCCAAGACAGAGCACGTGGACGCGCGTCGCGACGTGGCTGAATTGGCCGGCTTGAACGCAAAAATCGTGGACGTTGAATCCTTCGCCGTTTCAACCGCCTTTGATCTGGTTCGAAAAAGCGAGGGGATCAGTGGTTCGGAACCGATCGGCGTCCTGAACATCGGTTCCACCATTACCAGCATGATTGTACTGAGGGGTCAGCGGGTGTCCTACAGCCGGGAGCACTCATTCGGCGGGAACCAGCTGGTCGAAGAATGCATGCGACGCTATGGCATGGAGGCGGGCGAAGCCCGATTCCTCCAGCGCGGCGAGGAGCCACCAGCCGGTTTTGAAGACGAGGTGCTGGAGCCTTTTCGGCAGAGCATGATTCAGCAGATCAGTCGAGCGCTTCAGTTCTATGCTTCTTCAAGTGACTATTTGAGTTTGGGAACGGTTTACCTGACTGGCGGGGGCGCACTGATCCCTGGGCTGGCTGAAGCACTGGGCGACGAGGTGGGCGTTTCGGCCCAGCTGGGAGATCCCTTCAAGCATATGCGCATGGCACCCAAAATCAACGCGCGACTGCTGGATGGAGTCAGACCTGCTTTGACAATTGCTTGTGGCTTGGCACTGCGAGGATTCGACTGATGGCGAAGGTGAACCTGCTGCCCTGGCGCGAAGCGCTTCGTCAGCAAAGACAGAGAAATTTCCTCGCCATCTTGGCCTTAACTGCCATTCTCGCCGTTGTCTGCGTTCTGGCCGCCAATCAGATAATGAACAACCTTTTGGCCGACCAGAACGACCGCAATCAGTTTCTGCGCTCCGAAGTTCAGAAGCTTGACCGGGAAATCCAGCGCATCGAAGAGCTGGAAGAAGTCAGGGATGGGTTGATATCGCGCAAGAACGTGATTGAGCGCCTGCAGGGTAGTCGATCGCTGATGGTGCACCTGTTCAACCAGATTGCCCAGACTGTTCCTGAAGGGATCACTCTGACCAACGTACGCCAGTCGGGCTCTGAACTGACGCTCAACGGGACCAGTCAATCGGAGACGCGAGTGTCTGACTATATCCGCCAAATTGAGCAGGCAACGTGGTTGACCAATCCGACATTGAGGATCATTCAAGCCGATCAAAGCGACGAGAGGCCCGACCAGCCGTTCCGCTTTGAACTGCGCGCCCAGGTTCAGACTCCCGGGCAGGACGAGGAGGAGTTCTGATCATGAATCTCAATGAGCTGAGAGAACTTGACTTCAATAATCTGGGCAGCGCGTCAGGAGGCGTCAAGGCCGTCCTTCTGGGTTTCATTGCTGTGGCGATCATTGCCGGGGGCTACTGGTTTTTCATAAAAGACAAGCAAGAGGCACTGGAGCGCAGTGCTCAACAGGAAGAGCAGATCAAGGGCGAATTTCGCCAGAAGCAGCAAAAAGCCGCCAATCTCGAAGCCTATGAGGCTCAGCTGGCGGAAATGGAAGACATGCTGGAGGTCATGCTTCGCCAGCTGCCTTCACGAACAGAAATGGCCGAGCTCCTGATTGATATCTCGCAGACTGCCCTGGGCGCCGGCATCGACAATGAGCTGTTCGAACCGCGGTCGGAAATTACTCGAGACTTTTATGCTGAACAGCCCATCAGCGTACGCATGGTCGGGACCTATCATCAATTCGGCGAGTTCGTGAGCACCGTGGCCTCGCTACCCAGAGTCGTGATCCTGACCTTCCAGGATATTGCTTTACAGCCGATTGAAGGGCCGGGCAATCGCTTGCGGATGGAAGGGACGGTGACGACCTATCGCTATCTGGATGAGACGGAAAGCGGGTTGGCCGAAAGCGGTGGCGGGAGTTGATGGTATGACTAGGAAATGCTTAACCGCGCTGGCACTGGCTACTCTGCTGCTCGCCGGCTGCGAAAAGGGAACGCGCGATCTGGAGCAGTGGGTCGCAGAGCAAAGACAGCGTCCAGCAGATCCGATCGAGCCTATCCCTCCGGTGGCCACTCCCGAGGTCGTGGTCTACGAAGCAGCGAATCTGCGAGATCCGTTCCAGCGCGCCACGGTCAGATCGGAGGAGGCAGCCAGCCCGACCGATGAGGAGGACGAGAGCGGACTACGGCCGGATCCAAATCGGCGACGCGAGTTTCTCGAGAGCTTTCCGCTCGACACGCTGCGGATGGTCGGTAGCCTTGAAATTGACGGTGTTCTTTACGCGCTGATGCGCGACAACGAAAATGTGGTGCATCGGGTCAGGCAAGGCAATTATGTTGGCAGAAACCACGGCCTGGTCGAAGAAGTGACACAGGATCAAGTTGAAATACGGGAATTGGTGCAGGATGGTCGAGGCGCCTGGATTGAGCGTCGCGTCCAGGTGGCGTTGGGCGAATCATGAGACGTTTCAGGAAGCAAGCGGTGAAGTCCATCGCGACACGGGAAGCGGGTTCTCAAGGGAGAAGCAAAATGAGTAGATGCGTCAGATCATTGAGCCTTTGGGCCGGCCTCGTCGTCGTTGCTCTTTCGGTTCAGGCATCTGAGTTGCGGCAAATTTCGGTCGCTGTTGAAGCGGGCGAGGTTCGTCTCGTGTTGACCGGAGACGGCAGCTTTTCAGATCCGGCTGCGTTCGTGACTGAATCCCCACCGCGACTCGTTATCGATCTGCCGGACACCGTATCGGCGGTCGCTGGCGCAAAAGTACCGGTTGATGCCGGGCCGATCGTCGCCTACCAGGCCATCACGGCGGGTGGCCGCACCCGTCTTGTTGTGGATCTGGAAAACGTGGTTCCCTATGAACTGGAAGCCACCAACGACACTCTGACGGTGGTCATGGACGCCTCAATGGCAGGTTCTAGGGGGTCGGTCATGACGTCGACGGCAACTGGCGGAGACGGCGTCGTTTCAATTCAAGGTATCGACTTCCGACGGTCTCCCGACGGCGGCAGTCGGGTGATCGTGGACCTGGATAGACCCGGTGCAAACCTGACAGTCAGTGAAAGAGGGACTGGCCTGCGCGTTGATATTCTAGGCGCTCGCCTGCAGGATTCGCAGTTTCGGCGTCTTGATGTCGTTGACTTTGCAACGCCGGTTCAGATGATCATTCCCGAGCAGCGAGGCGACAACGCTCGTTTGATGCTCGAGATTGCCGGTCCATACGAGCACCTCGCCTATCAGAGCGGGAATGAGATCGTGGTTGAGATCTCTCGTCCGCCGGAAGAAGTTGTCGAAGACGATCGAGAGCTTCAGTTTTTCGGGGAGCGTGAGTATGAAGGCGATCGGATCACGCTGAACTTCCAGGACATTCAGGTCCGATCGGTACTCCAGCTGATTGCGGACGTGTCGGATCGTAATATCGTCGTTTCCGATTCGGTTTCGGGCTCGCTGACCTTGCGCCTGACTAACGTGCCCTGGGATCAGGCACTGGATATCGTGCTCGAGACAAAAAATCTCGACATGCGCGAATCAGGCAACGTCACTTGGGTGGCTCCGATTCAGGAAATTGCGGCGCGAGAGCAGCAGGTGCTGCGCGCGCGCGCAGATCGTCAGACTCTGGAACCGCTTCGAACCGTGATGTTGCCGATCAGCTATGCCAGCGCCTCGGATCTAGCAGCCTTGGTGTCGGTCAGTCAGGGCGACGAGACCGGAATGCTGTCCGAGCGCGGCTCCGTTTCGGTCGATGAGCGCACCAATACTTTGCTGGTTACCGACACGCTGGAGCGCATCGATGAGGTTCGTGCGCTGGTTGCCGAGTTGGATCGACCGGTCCGCCAGGTACATATCGAATCCAGGATCGTGATCGCTCGACATGACTTCAACTACCAGTTGGGAGTTCGCTTCGGGGTCACCGGGGCGCGACAGGATTCGCGCGGCAATTTGTACTCCACGTCCGGGTCTTCAAACGCCACCGAAACCATGACCCGCAGCGGTCTGGCCAATCGCCGCGCAGGGCGGGGTACCAGTACGCCCTTGGATCTGCCGGGTCTGGATGATCGGCTGAACGTGAATCTTCCAGTATCAAACCCCGCCGGTAGCCTGGGTATCAGCATCCTCGCGGCTGATTACATGCTCGACCTTGAGCTCAGCGCTTTGGAAACCGAAGGTCGCGGCGAAGTGATTTCGACGCCGCGGCTGATTACCGCTAACCAGACCGAGGCGTTCATCCAGCAGGGTGTGGAAATCCCGTTCGAGTCGGTTCAGGGTGGTAACCAGGCCGGTGCGGTGAATGTCGAATTCAAGGAAGCGGTCCTGGAGTTGCGGGTGACGCCTTTGATTACGCCGGACAATCGCGTACAGCTGGACCTGAGTATCAAGCAGGATACGGTCGGTGAGATTTTTGAAACCGGCCGCGGCGGCTCGGTGCCTTCAATCGATACGCGTGAGATGGCGACCAAGGTGCTTGTGGACAACGGTCAGACCGTTGTTCTCGGCGGGATCTATCAAGAAGAGCGAAATTTTTCCACGACCAAAGTGCCGCTGCTGGGTGACGTGCCGGTGATGGGACATTTGTTCCGGCGCAGAGGCAACGACGACCAGAAGCGCGAACTGTTGATTTTTGTCACACCAACGATCCAGGATGATCGCGTTGTGCTGGATTAGGTCAGGGAGCCCAGACGTATGAATATTTGGCACTCGCACTCTCTATTATCGAAGGCGAACGGAATGAAATATCTGAAAGCGGGACTGACCGTGATTGCGGCAATGGCCATAGTGGCCTGTGGCGGAGGATCTTCTGGATCCTTCGATGCTGGGCGTGATGCCCGGTTGACGGTTTCTCCCCAGCAGGAATCGGTGGAAGCAAATCCTTCTGATTTGGCACCGAATCCTGACGCTTCCTTCACCGTCCAAATTGATGTTCGACTAGTCTTGGCGAATGGAAACATGGCTGCTGACGGCACTGCAATCACGCTGTCGTCCAGTAGTGCGGCCCGGGGGGTGCTCTCCACCTTGGCGGCGCCGGCCGACACGGGTGCCTCTGTTACCACAACCACTACCGGCGGCGTTGCGCGATTCTGGTTTACGTCCGGGCGTGACACCGGGTCGGTCACGCTTACGGCGTCGACTCAAAATCCATCAGGTGTTGGCAGCTTGTCGGCCTCTGCCCAGATTGAAGTGGTGCCAGCGACAGATCAGGGAGGCCGTCTAATCATTGAAGGGTCATCCACGATGCCCGCAAACTCGGTTGGCGTGCCGATTTTCCTCGGATCTCCTTACATCAATGAGCTGACGGTGCGCTACACCGGGCCAGACGGGAACGCAGGTAATGTCCTTGATGGCCAGGTTGCCGTTGCGATTGCGCCAGTTTCTAACGGCGCATTCTCAACTCTTGACGATCCGGAAACCGACGAAAACGAGTTCGAAATCCTTGTGGGTAGCGGCCCGGTCAATATGACGGCTGGTGTCACAACGCTCTTTATTCACAGCTTTGACCGACCCGGCTCCGTCACTGTCTCTGTGACAGCTCAGGATGCTGTTACGGAAGAACGATTCTCGGAAGAGTTTGTCATTGACATTGAGGATGGCGCCGCTGATTTTCTGCCGGCCGAACTCTCCCTGAATGCATCGCCGGGCCCGATCTATATCACCGGTACCGATGCAGAGAGCACCAAGCAATTTACTCTTAATATTCTTGATTCCGGTGGCAATCCCGTACCGAATCCGCAGGCCGAGGGTGTTTCCTTTAACAACGTCAGGCTCCAGCTAGCAGCTCCGGCTGGCAGTGGTGCTAGATTAACTGGCACCGGTGCCGGAGGCCCCTCTAGCGGGACGGACATCAGCGTGCGTTCGGTTAACGGCATCGTGCAGTTTTCATTGAGTGCCGGCAGCGAGGTCGGGCCGCACCAAGTCACAGCCTTGGTCGATCGGGCTGACAATAATGTCGACAACGACATTCAGGATTCGCTATCGACCCAGACTACCGTCAATGTCGGCGACGGTCAGCTGTTCGCCCTGCGTCTGGTCAGCCCGATCCTCAATGCCATTCGCGTCAATCCGACAACGACATTGATTGAGACCTCGTTTGAACCCACGATTGACCCGATTACGGGCGCATTTATTCCGCCCAATCCAGATGGCACGTACTCGCTCACTGTGACGGCTGTAGCTACTGATCGGGCTGGGAACCCACCGTTGCCCGGCCAGCTGGTTCAGTTCGGAAAAATTGACGCGCCAGTGAGCAGCACGATCCCAAGGTTCTTCGTCTTTTCGGGCAGCCAAGGTGATCCTGAGGAAGGCGGAACGCTGTTCAGCGTGGTGAACCCAGGGGAGAACTTTGGAGATGACCCCACTCGACCCGATGAGGCCGTTGAGCCCGGGGATTCCTTAGCACTGTTTGGAAAACTGGTACCCGGCAACCGCGAGCACGAGGCCGCTCGCATCGTCTCAAGCGTCGTTGACAATCGAACGGTCACTGTGAACGCGCCCTTCAATCGGAACGACGGCATTGGAAGGATCGTGGATGATGGTCCCGTGATTCCCTGGGTTATCGGTCGCTCATTGGTCGGTACCGTAGATTCGAGCTTTGAGCTGGACGCGCGGGGGCGTGGCTCCATTCGCCTGACCTACCCGATCAATGCTCTTGGGGATCCGGTTGTGCTGTGGGCGCAGGGCGAACGAGTTGAGTCGACCGCTACAAAAACTGTCGCCGATGTGAATGCCGTAGCCTTCCCAGGCGTTGCTCCGCTCTTATTGAGCGCCACTCCCTCCGTGGTGCCGGGCAACGCCACGGTACCCGTTCGGTTGTGTGTCACCGACGGGTTGCGTGCGCCCATCAATGGTTCCTTTGTGCGCGGCGCGATCACGGAAGGAACTGCAACGGGAACTTTGGATGGCAATCCGATGCCGACTCTCACCGAGGAGGCTACCGGAACAAACGGGTCGGGCTGCCTGATCACGGAGTTGACCACCACAGGCCTGTTGCCGGATGGCGATTCAGCGACCGTTACATTCTCAATCGGAGGGGCCCAGGCCGAGGTTGAAGTCGCGCCGCCTGGTTCAGCTTTGTTGATCGTGACGCCTTCGCAGGTCACCGACAACGTGTCCGGTGGATTTACCCGGCAACTTGAGCTCCGCCTGCTCAATGCCGGTGGTGAACCGATCGCCGGCGTTGGGCTCGTCGGCTCTTGCGACGGCGGCGATGGTACGCTGGAGATATCCCAGGCACCGGGCGTGACGGGCTCAGACGGGCGCACAACGGCCAGCGTGTTCATCAGCATGGCTGCCTGCGGCGAAACCATTGCTGACGACAGCTTCCCGCGCGTGGGCCAGTGTGAGTTCACCACCGATACCGGTACTCCGATCGGTCTGTTCACCGCCGTCGGCATTGACCTTAGAACGACGCAGCCGCAGGTCTCTCCGCTTCCGCCGAATCCGGTTTGTCCGCCCTTGCCGGAACCGGTTCAACCGACCCAGCTCGCGGTGGATGTCGTTGACAATCGCACGGATCCGACACCACCTGCCCTGGTGACCAGTGATCCGGAAGGGATTTCTTGCGACGCCGCGGCTACGGGTGACTGTATCGCAACCTTTACGGAGACCACTGTTGTACTTGAGGCGCCGGCCGGCACGGCTCCGGTCTGGTCGGGTGATTGCGCCGGTATTACCGGCAGCACGCGCTTTGCCGAAGTTGATCTCTCCACGATCGACACGACAGCGGTCTGCCTGGTGACGTTCAACGATTGAGCGCCTGGGTTGTGGCCGGGGACGCACCTTCCCCGGCCACTCGCTCGGCCGAACCGCCGATGAACAACTTGCCTTTTTCACCCGCGGCCGAGCGGAACAAGGAGGCAATAGGCCATGCGCTCGGGGCGCTGCTGGGTCAAGGCCCAGTCCGGGTGCTGGAAATCGGCAGTGGAACGGGTCAGCACGCGGTCTTTCTGACCCAGCGGTTCCCGGAATGGCAGTGGCAGTGTTCCGACCTTGTCGAGCAGCTGCCGGACTTGCGGGCTCGTCTTGCGCAGGAGGGAGTCGGTTGTCTGCCTGACCCGCTTGAGCTCGATGTTCTGCAAAACAAGTGGCCCGCCGGCCCGTTCGATGCGCTGTTCACCGCCAACACCCTGCACATCATGTCCTGGGCGCATACGCTTGCGCTGTTCGATCAATCGGTCGGATTACTGCGCCCCTCCGGACGGCTGATCGTGTATGGGCCGTTTCATGATAGCGGTATGCACACCGCGCCGAGCAACGAGGCTTTTGATCAGGCCCTGAAATCCCGACACCCTTCGATGGGGGTGCGCGATGCCATCGAGATCACCGCCCAGGCTGCGAGGCGCGGGCTGCACGCTGAGGCCGACCTCGCTCTGCCAGCCAACAATCGCATTCTTGTCTTCCGCAAACCGGGGTCGGAATCCGCATAATGTGCTGTTTGCTATTGCACCGGATCGAGCCATGAATCAATTGCCCACCGGTTACGCTACGCTGATCAAGCAGGCCAGCGCCCTGTTGTCCGGTCAAACCCACCGGATCGCCAACGCTGCGAACCTGAGCGCCCTGATTTTTAGCGAGATTCCGAATCTGAACTGGGCGGGTTTTTACTTTAGCGAAGGCGGTGTTCTGGTGCTGGGGCCGTTCCAGGGCCGACCGGCATGCGTCACCATTCCCTGGGGGCGCGGCGTATGTGGCACTGCAGCAGCGACGGCGCAAACCCAGCGGGTTGCAGACGTGCACGCGTTCGAGGGACATATTGCCTGCGATACAGCATCGCGCTCGGAAATCGTGGTGCCGCTAGAGTTGGACGGACAGATCATCGGTGTGCTCGATATCGACAGCCCGCTCTTCAACCGCTTCAACGAAGAGGACCAGGCCGGAATCGAACAGCTGGCGCGAATCTACGTCGAATCGCTGGCCTGAAAAATTCTGAGGGCTCTGCCTTGGCCCGGCTGCAGGGGTGCAGAGGTTTCCATGATCACCAGTGTGCCCGCTTTCATTCCGACTGCAGGCAACTTTCCACCCAGCCATCGGACCAACCCTTCCAGTCCGGGATTGTGGGCAATCAGCATGACGGATTTCGAGGTCTCGCCGACCTCATCAATCAAGGCGACGAGATCACCGACCGAAGCGTTCCACAGGCGCGGTTCAATCTCCCCATCCGGAAAGTTCAGGTGACCGAAAGTATGTCGCGCTGTCTCCAGCGTCCGCTGGGCCGGGGACACCAGTAACCGAGTCGGCTTGGGCTGGTCGCAATTCCGGATCCAGGCCTGCAGATCGTGACAGGTGCTCCTGCCGGCCGCTGTCAACCGCCGGTCCTCGTCGCGGCCGGAGGACGCTCGATGTTCAGCGCTGGCGTGTCGCAGCAACCAAATATTCATCGGTCTCGTTTCATTGATCCGCTCGCGTTCCGGCGTTTGATCCCGCGTAACCACCAGCCCATCAAGCCCCAATCCGTATACTACAACCCACTCATGACCAAGAGATCACAGATGGCTCTACGCGCCGATCAAGGCAGCAAACCCACGCTGCGTCACGACTATCAACCTCCGGCCTGGCTGGTTGACCAGGTTGAGCTGACCCTGAAGCTGGACCGGGACACGACCGCGGTGCACGCCCGACTGCACGTGCGCCGAAATCCGAACAGCGGGGCTTCCGATGCGCCGCTGGCGCTGGCCGGCGTGGGTCTGACCACACGGGCCGTGCGCGTCAACGGTCGATCAATCGGTCATTCCCAGCGCCGCCACGAAGGCGAGGAGATGATTATCGATGCGGTGCCCGACTCGGCCGAAGTGGAGACCGAGGTGGAGATCGCACCCACTGCGAACACCGCACTGGAAGGCCTGTATGCGGCCGGCGACATGCTGCTGACGCAGTGCGAGCCTGAGGGCTTTCGCAAGATCACCTGGTTTTTGGACCGCCCTGACGTGATGGCACGATATCGCGTCCGGCTGGAAGGATCGCGAGCACAGTTTCCGGTCCTGCTGTCCAACGGCAACTGTGTCGAGCAGGGCGATCTGGACGGCGACGACCATTACGCGATCTGGGATGATCCGTTTCCCAAGCCTAGCTACCTGTTTGCGGTGGCTGCCGGTCGACTCGTGTCGGTCAGGGATCAATTCACCACGGCTTCGGGCAGGCAGGTCGAGCTCTATGTCCATTCCGATCCCGGCAGCCTGGACCGCCTGGCACATGCCATGAGCAGCCTCCAGCGGGCCATGCGCTGGGACGAGGAGAGGTTCGGGCTGGAATATGATCTGGATGTCTACCACATCGTCGCGACCCACGATTTCAACATGGGCGCGATGGAGAACAAATCCCTCAATATTTTCAATGCCCGCTATGTCCTGGCCGATCGGGACACGGCAACAGATGCCGACTTTGAAGCCGTTGAGGCGGTGATCGCGCACGAGTATTTCCACAACTGGACCGGCAATCGTGTGACCTGTCGCGACTGGTTTCAGTTGACCTTGAAGGAAGGCTTGACGGTTTTCCGCGACCAGGAATTTACCAGCGACCTGCACTCGCGCCCGGTCAAGCGCATCCAGGACGTGGCTGACCTGATCGGGCGCCAGATGCCCGAAGACGCTGGACCCATGGCTCACCCGGTCCGGCCGGAGCGCTATGTCGAGATCAACAATTTCTACACCGCGACCGTTTACGAGAAGGGAGCCGAGGTGGTTCGCATGTACCAGACCTTGCTAGGCCGAGACGGCTTCCGACGCGGCCTTGACCTTTATTTCGAGCGGCATGACGGACAGGCGGTGACCTGCGATGATTTTCTGGCCGCGATGGCCGACGCCAATGGCCGTGATTTGACCCAGTTCGAGCGCTGGTATCGACAGGTCGGAACGCCCACGGTCCGCGCCGCGACGCGGTTCGACGATGCCAGCGGTGAGCTGGTCCTGACCCTGCAGCAGTCGCTGGCTGACCAAGCCGACAATGACCAGATCGGCCCCTTGATGATTCCGGTGGACGTGGGCTTTCTCGATGCCGAGAACCTGCCACTGGAGATTGCTCTAAGCGAAGCTGACGCAGCGCCGGTCGACACTGTGACCGTGGTGCTGGACGAAGAACGGGCCGAGTACCGTTTTAAAGGCCTGCCAGCTGACGCCCTGCCTTCGCTGCTGCGGAACTTCTCGGCACCGGTGCACCTTGAGTACGAATGGTCGCTGGAGCAGTTGGCGCGGCTTGCGGGTTTCGATCCGGACGCGGTCAACCGCTGGCGCGCGGGTCGACGCCTGGCCGAGCGCCTTTTGCATCAGGGCATTGATCGTCCCGGCAGCCTGCCGGAACCGGTCGGCTTGCTGGCATCAGCCTGGCGTGCGACGCTTGGCGATCCCCAGATGGACCCGGCCCTTTCCGCCGAACTCCTGTCACTGCCCTCAGAGGCCGAGCTTGCCGAGCAGCGGGAACAGGTCGATCCGGATGCCATTCATCGCGCCCGTACAGACCTTGCCACCTACCTGGCCGATCACCTGACCGCCGAACTCAACGCGGTTTATCAGCGACTCGGAAGTGATCGCGCCTGGAGCCCGGACGGTCCCGAAATCGGCCGTCGACGGCTCCGGAATATGGCTTTGCACTGGCTTTCGACGGCCAGCGACCGCAGCTGGATGGTACAGGCGGACGTCCAGTATCGGCAGGCTGACAACATGACTGACCGTTTCGCAGCGCTGCGGGCCTTGGTCCACGCCAGCGCCGAGGAGGCCGACGCCGCACTCTCTGACTTCGCACGGCGCTACGCCGGCGATGCCCTGGTGATGGATAAGTGGTTTGCGGTCCAGGCGACTCGGCCGAATGGGGAGGTGGCTGAGCTCCTGCCGCGGTTGATGACACACCCGGCCTTCAGCCTGAAGAACCCGAACAAGGTTCGAGCCCTGATCGGCAGCTTCGCCATGGCTAACCCGGTAGCTTTCCACCGTTCGGACGGTGCTGGCTATCGGCTGGTGGCCGACCTGGTCGCCGAGCTTGATGCCATCAATCCGCAGGTTGCTGCGCGCCTGGCCGGGGCCTTTGCTCGATGGCGGCGCTACGAGCCTGCCCGTGCCGACCGGATGCGGGCCGAGCTTGAGCGCCTGGCGGGCGGACGTCTGAGTCCGGACGTCGGAGAAATCGTTGCCGCAGCATTGCGGCCGCCTACTCGCCGGGCGCAGTAAGCAAGGTCAGGCCGGTCGCTTCGATTACGGTCGTCCAGGGAAAGTCCGGCCCCGGATCCAGCTTGCGCCGCACCGAGCGGCGCGGGTCGTCGCTGGCGGGGACGAAGCGCAGGTCGAGCTGGTCATGTCCGGAAATTCGCTCTAGCGAGGGGAGATTCTGCCTCAGCGTATTGAGCAGGTCGATCAGGGCTGCAATCTGGGCCGGCGTGGCTCGTTCCTGCCAGGCCTGGTGTTCGCTGTCCAGCCACTTCGGGTATCGCCCCAGGCTGATTAGCTCAATTCCAATCGACGACGGGTTGTGCCCGGCGACGTGATGCGCGACGCGATCCAGGGGCACCCACTGCAGAACCCGCCCGTCGCGATCGATGTAGAAGTGTCCGCTGTTACCGGTTTGCGAAACCGGATAGTGAATGCGCTCGCCGTATTCGCGCGCCATCGCCAGATCGGGCAGCTCGGTTGCGTGGATAACAGCAAGCTCGATGGTCTCCAAGGCCCGAGGTTCGAGGCGCTCCACGTAGCTCAGCGGCTCGTGACGGACCCCGTTTAGCCAGGCCGGACCGGCCATCACGACTTTCCCGCGGCGCGCGCGGCCACCTCCTCGAGCATCTGGTCAAGGCTCGCGCGGTTGAACCATCGGCCGGCCCGCATCACGCCTTCAATCTCCCGGCTGTTGCGGATGTCCTCGAGCGGATTGGCATTGAGCAGAACGAGATCGGCGACGCAGCCTGGCTGCAGGCAACCGTAGCGGCCGGCCTGGTCGAGATAGCGCGCGACGTTGATTGTGCCCGTGGCCAGCGCCTGAGCCGGGGACAGCCCGCTGGCCACATAGCTTTGAAGCTCGTGGTGAACGGCGTCGCCGGGCACGTTGAGAATCTGCGGCGCATCTGCCCCCAGCAGCAGCAGGGCCCCGGCCTCGTGCAGCGCGCCGATCAGTGCCTGCCGCATTTCAACAAAACGAGCGGCTTGATCGGGCGACGTTCCGGCCCGGATCCGCTCGATCCCCGCAAGCCACTGTGTTTGTGTGGCCGCCGGTATCCAGCGCATCGCCGGGCGAGCCATCAGGGACTCCAGATCTCCGATCGCCCAGTTCTCGATCAGGCTTTGAGTGGGCACGTTGGCAACCCCGGCGGCCGCCGTTTGCCGGGCCAGCGCCGCAATCCGCTCTGGATCGAGCCCGGCGGCGAGTTTGATGCCGAACAGGCCCGGGTCGGTGCCGTACAAGGGATGCTCCGGTGGCACCAGCTGCTGGGCGTAGCCATCGAGGTGATCGATGCTGCCCTGGCGCGAGGCCAGAACGCGATCCAGTCCCACGGCTACGGACACGTGGCCGGAGTAGTCCACGCCCAGCGCCTCAGCGGTCTCCGCAATGGCCGCAAACGCCTCGGGCCATAGCCCGGGATGGAGTTTGAGCAGGTCGTAGCCCGCTTCGACCTGCCTGCGCACGTGCTCCGCTGCTGCGGAAGCTGAGGCAATGCTGCGGTTGTTGAACGATGGGCCCGAGGTGATCAGGCGGGGACCGATCACCTCGCCGGAAGCCAGCTGCTGGCGCAGCACGAGATGAGACGGCTCGCCGAGCATGCCGCGAATCGTCGTAATGCCGTGGGCCAGATACAGAACCAGCGTGTCGTGAATCTGCTGTTCTCCAACCCTTTGCGGGGGGACATGGGCATGCATTTCAGCCAGGCCCGGCATCAAGAACTTGCCCGTCGCAGGTACGCGCACCGCATCGACCGGCTCGGTTCCGGCGGGCAGAATCTGGCCCTGGCTGATCGCCACATTGATCGGCGGCAAAGTGCGCCCCGTGGTCATGTCGATCACCTGGACCTGCTCGAACACCACCGGCGGCGGGGATTCGGCGTGCGCCGGACCGAGGCTGACCAGAATCAGGGTGATCCACAGACGAGAGAACACAGATACTTTCATGCTATTGCCGGCCTCGGGCTATGACGGTGATCGCCTGGGTCATTCTACTTCAGCCTGCCATGACCTCCGGCACAGCCGGGCTCACCACTGGGCGAGTACAATATCGACATGTCGCTCAACATGGAACAAGCTCGGTTCAACATGATCGAGCAACAGATTCGCACCTGGGACGTGCTCGACTCTGCCGTGCTCGACGTGTTGGGGACGGTTCCACGCGAGGATTTCGTCCCGTCACGTCATCGCCGCATGGCCTTTGCTGATCTGCGTATTCCGCTCGCCATGCAGCAGGTGATGATGAAGCCGATCGAGGAAGGCCGCATGCTTCAGGCGCTGGCGCTCGAGCCCGGCCAGTCCGTGCTGGAGATCGGCACGGGCTCTGGGTTTACTGCGTCCTGCCTCGCCGCCCTGGGTGGGCAGGTGCTGAGCGTGGATATTCATGCCGAGCTGGCCGACACGGCAGCAGCCCGACTGGAAAGACTGGGGATTGCCGGCGTGGAAATCCGACGCGGCGATGCGCTTTCCGACCAGTTTGATCCTGGCGGAACGTTCGACCGGGTCGTCGTGACCGGCTCGGTCGCGAAGGCCCCAGAGCGGTTTCTCGACTGGGTCAGCCCGGGTGGACGCCTGTTTCTGGTTCGAGGCTTCAGCCCGGCCATGGAGGCGGTCTGCTTGCATCGAAACGAGCACAATGCCTGGGCCATTGACAGCCTGTTCGAGACCGATCTTCCGCGCCTGGTCGGGGCCGAAGATCGTCCTCTTTTCCAATTCTGAATGCCGATACATTAGAGTATGCTCATGATAAAGAAAACCGCGATTGCTCTGGGTCTTTCCCTGGCGCTGAGTCCGCTGGCTCTTGCCGTCGATCTGCTGGGTGTTTACGAGCTGGCCCAGACCAACGACGCCGAGCTGCGCGCTGCCGAACGTCGCCTGACTGTTGCGGGGGAAATTCCGGTTCAGACTCGGGCGGCGTTGCTCCCACAGCTATCGGGCAGTGCTTCGCAGACGCTTGGCCGGTCCTCGCCCAGCGTTGGCGGCAACAGTCTGCCGTCGAATGACATCGACCAGCGCAATTACAGCATTCAGCTGCGTCAGTCGATTTACGACGACGCCAATTATGGTCGGCTGGAACGCGGTCGGGCGGAACTGGCGGCAGCCGATGCCCGCTATATGGAGGCTTTCCAGAATTTTCTGTTTCGCATCAGCCAGCGCTACTTCGATGTCCTGACTGCGCTTGATACGGTCCGGTTCTCGGAAGCCGAAGAGACCGCATTGCGCCGTCAGTTCGAGCAGGCCGAGCAGCGTTTCGAGGTTGGCCTGGCTGCCGTGACCGATGTGCACGAGGCGCGCGCGGCCTGGGACGGAGCGCGAGCCCGGGTGATTGTGGCCCAGAACGTGGTCGAGGACGCACGCGAAGCGCTCCGCGAGACCACTGGTACCTGGTTTGAAAATTTCGCCGGGCTGATTGAGGATGTCCCGCTTTCGCCGCCCGATCCGGCCAATTCCGAGGAATGGGTCCAGGCTGCGCTGGAGTCCAACCCGCTGGTCCTGCAGCAGCGCAGCCAGGTTGACGTGGCTGACGCCGAGCTGCGCATTGCCCGGGCTGGTCACCTGCCCTCGCTGGGACTGACCGGCTCCTACAGCCGCAGCCAGAACAACGAATTTGTGGCCCGGGATCCGGAGACCCAGAACCCGATTGGGACCACAACGTTTCAGACCGACGGCTGGCAATTGGGTTTGACGCTGAGCATACCGATCTTCGAGGGCTTTGCGACAGAATCGCGGCGCCGCCAGGCCGGCGAAAGCCTTCGCCTGGCAGACGATGTTCTCGACCAGACCCAACGTGCGGTGGTCCGTCAGACCGAAACCGCGTATCGCGCCGTGATCGCCGGCATCCGGGAAGTGGAAGCTCGTCGTCAGGCTCGGATTTCGGCCGAAAGCGCACTGGAAGCCACCAATGCCGGTTTCGAGGTCGGGACCCGGACCATTGTCGACGTGCTGATCTCAGAGCAGCGCCTGTTCCAGGCCCAGCGCGACTATTCCAATGCGCGTCATCAGTTCATCCTCAACGGATTGCGCCTTCGCCAGGCTTCCGGACTTCTTGACGAACAGGATCTGGTCGCTGTCAATCAGCTGCTTCGCTAGTGGGCCATGCGGCGAATTAGCCGCACGGCCCACTAGTCTTTCGGGGGCCGGTTCCCAACCAGGGTCCGACCGCGGCCAGCGTGCGCTCTAGGCTGCCACGCCCACCGTGGATTGCGGCCTGCGCGGCTCGACCGATGCCCTCGGCTTTGTTCGGATTGGCCAGCAGCTCTTGAAGGCGAAGTCCCAGATCGTTCGCATCGACAACGCGAATCAGCCCGCCGGTTGATTCCAGGGCATCGGCGGCTTCCGTCTGTTGGTCGAGATGCGGTCCGGTGAGCACCGGTAAAGCCAGCCCAGCCGGTTCCAGCAGGTTGTGACCACCGCGGCGAACCAGGCTGCCGCCGACAAAAGCGACTTGCGCGACCGCATAGCAGCTCATCAGCACACCCAGCCGGTCGACCAATATGACGCTGGTTGACGGACGCGCGACTTCCCCGAACCGGCACCATTCCAGGCCTCTGTCATTGAGCAGTTCTGCGACCTCCGCGGCCCGGTCGGGATGACGGGGTGCCAGCACCAGCAAGGCCTGCGGGTAGCTCTTTTGGAGGGTGTCGTGGGCAGCGATAAGGATCGGCTCTTCCCCGGGTCGTGTGCTGCCTGCAGTCCAGATCGTCCGCTGGCCCCAGGCCGAGCGCAAGGCTTCGGCCTGCGCGCCCAGATCCTCCGGCAACTCGATATCGAACTTCAGGTTGCCGGTCACCACGCAGCGCTCGGGTCGAAGGCCGAGAGATTCCAGGCGCCGCGCGTCGGTCTCGGTCTGGCAGGTGGCCAGATCAACGCTGGCTAGAGCTTGGGAAAACAGTCTCGCAAAACGCCGGTAGCGTCGCAGGGCCGGCGTGCTGACCCGCGCGCTGATCATGAGCAGCGGGATCTTCACAGACCGGCAGCGGGCAAAAAGCTCCGGCCAGATTTCGGTTTCCACCACCAGACCGATCCGTGGGCGGGTTCGCTTAAGCCAGGCTTTCACAGCGAAAGGATTGTCCAGTGCAAGGTAGCGATGCTCAACGCGTTCGCCGAACAAGGCCATGCAGCGGTTGGCGCCGGTGACCGTCATGGTGCTGATCAACAGAGTCTCGCCGCAATCAAGCAGCGCCTGAATCATGCCCTGGGCGGCGTTGACTTCTCCTACCGACGCAGCATGAATCCAGACCGTCCCGGGCGGCGCGTCGTCCATCCAACCGAGACGTTCGCGCCATCGCCCGGGCTGGGTCTCGCCTCGCTGCAGGCGCAGCAAGGCCAGCGGCGTCAAGAGCAGGGTCAGGAGGCGATACAAGGTACGCATGGCGTGGCCAGTGTAGCCCCGGCCAAAGCGGCTGGCCGCATAATGTGCAGCATGAAGGCTCTGGGCAACTTCTTGCTGCGTTTGCTGCTGCTGCCGGTCCGCGTGCTGGGCAGGGTGCCGCTGGGACTTGCGCGCGCTCTGGTTCGGCCGCTGGCCCCGACCCTGCGGGTGCTGATGCGGCGACGGCGAGCGGTCGTGGATCGTAACCTGGCGCTGTGTTTTCCGGAGCTGGGAACGTCCGAGCGAAGCGCACTGTGCCGCGCGCATTTCCGCCATCTTGCCGACAGTCTGGCCGAGACTGCCGTGGCCTGGGGGCGGCCGGGTCGTTTCGATCAGCGATTTGGCGAACTGGTCGGACTTCAGCACCTTCAGGCGGCCCAGGCGAGTGGTCGGGGCGTACTGATGCTGACCGGTCATGCAACCTGCATCGAGCTGGGTGCGCGCCTGACTGGCGAAAGCGTCACTGCCCGGGCGATCTACAGACCCCTGCGGCAGCCGGTGCTGGAAGCTTTTCAGAACGAGGGTCGGGCACGCTATGCCGAGGCGATGATTGCCCGCGACGACGTGCGCGCCATGGTCCGTACCCTGCGCGCCGGCGGCGTGTTGTGGTACGCGCCGGACCAGGATTTCGGACCCAAGCGCAGCGCGTTTGCGCCGTTTTTCGGGGTGGCCACCGCCACGCCGACGGGTTTGCTGGACCTGGTTCGGCTGGGCAGGGCAGTGGTGGTGCCCATGTATCCGCTCAAATTGCCCGATGGCCGCGTCCAGGTCCACTTCGAAACGGCCTGGGAGAACTATCCCTCGGGTGATGCCGAAGCCGACCTGACTCGCTTTAATGCCTTTCTGGAGCGCTATGTGCGTCTCAACCCACCCCAATACTGGTGGCTGCATCGACGCTTCAAGACCGCTCCGCCGGGCGTCCCTGACCGCTACGCTCCGGGTCCTTGACTGGCGAGCCCTCAGTCGCCTCCCATGCGGGCCAGTGTCCGATATTTTTCGAGCGTGTAGGCCGCCGTGAGGCGACTCATGATCCAGCCCCCGCGACCGTCCAGGAAAGCGGCTCTCAGAAGGTAGTTATCGATCCAGTTCAGCGCGGCCCGCAGATGCGCCAGTCCGGCCCAGCGGCAGCGCTTGCCGGCGGCGAAGCGTTCCTCAGCCTGCAGTCTCGCGTAGTGTGAAAGCTTTGCCCGGGCGTGGTCGCCATCGCGATAGCTGTAATGGTGCAGCGGTGCCTGCAGATGACCGGCCCGGCAGTTGCGGTCCAAGACGACCTTCTCATGCACCGGCGCGGAGGTGAAGCGACCGCATTCGCGTCTGAACAGCCGCAGCGGCGAACGTGCCCAGTGGCCGTGCTGAAGGGTGGTGCCGAAGGCGTGGGTCAGCCAGGGCAGGCGGTAGGCCTGGTGTGGAGGTGACGTTCGGCCCAGGGTGAAGTCGATTTCGCACCTGAGCTCCGGATCGACTGCCTCGTCGGCATCCAGCGATAACACCCATTCGCCCGTGGCCCGATCAAGCGCGCGCTGTTTCTGGATACCGAAGCCGGGCCAGTCGGTCTGCTCGACCCGCTGGGTATATTCCCGGCAAATGCTGACCGTGTCATCGCGGCTGCCGCTGTCGAGCACGATGATTTCATCGGCCCAGCCGTAGACCGACTCCAGGCATCGGCGCACGCGATCGGCCTCATTGCGCACGATCAGGATGACGCTCAGGCTGGCTTTGCGCGGGGCCGTCTGGACCAGCTCGCGGCGGCGTTCGGAGACCACGAGAGCCAGGGCTGCGCCCAACATGAGGGTGAACCAGACGACCCCGATATTGCGCTCGAAAATGGACTCACTCATCGCCATGACCGCCAGCATCCCGATGGCTGCCATGCCGCCCCACGCCAAGTGGGCCGTGCTTTCGAGCGCGCTTTGCTGGAGCAGCCAGAATCTCCTCAGCGGCAGCGCGAACAGCAGCAGCAGGGCCAACAGCCCGGGGATGCCCGCGTAAAGCATGGCCGACAGGAACTGATTATGGGGATGCCTGTAGGCCAGCAGCTCGGCCTGGGCCTCCCCGGCAGCGACTGCCTCGGCAATCGCCGACTGGAACGCGCCGGCACCGGGCCCCAGCCAAGGCTGTTCCAGAACGACGCTGGTCGTGATCCGCCACATCTGCAAACGTTCCGATACACCGCCCGGTCCGTGCTGTCCGGCCAGTGAGGAAATGAGCTCCCGGGATACATCGAGCAGACGTTCATGCATGTTCACCTGGGGCAATAGATTGAGCGCCAGAGTCGCCAGTACGAAAGCCAGTGGCAGACCGAAGCGCCACCGGCCGTTGACGCGTCGGCCAAATACCACCGCATAGAGCGCTAGCAGAGGCAAAGCGGCGACCCAGGCACCGCGCGATCCCGACAGCAGGCTCGCCGAAACGCCTCCGAGTACCGCCAAAGCGGCCAGCCACCGCTGCCAGCCCGCGAGTTCGCTCGCGCCGATCCGCGGCAGCAGCATGAAGGCCATCAGCAGGGCGACGCCGCCAAAATAAATCGGGTTGGTCGCGCCGCCGGCGCGGTTTTCGAACTCTCCGACCTGGCCGGTCAAAAGAAACCACCAGGCGTGCGCCCCGGCAATCAGCGCGCCAGTTGCCACGCCGTGCCACCAGAAAGGTGCCAGGCCCTGAACCTGGCGCAGGAACAGAAACAGCGGAAAAACCAGCAGAAGTCTGGCGTGGCGCCCGAGGCCCTGGCCGGCGGCCGGATCGAGCCCGTGCCAAATCCAGGCCAGCAGGATGATGACTACATAAGCGGTTGCGGCCACGCTCAGGACACGTTCGCTGGCATGGAAACCGCGCAGGGTCCAGCCGCGCTGAACGGTTAGCCAGATGAGGCTGATGGCACCCAGCAGGAGCAGGGCGCCTCCGGCAATCTTGGGTACGACCAGGCCGAATGCGAGGGCTGAGAACAGCGCGGCGGCGGTGATGACCCCCAAGGGGCTGCGCAGCTCGATGGGCGCTGACACGGTGTCGGGAGACTGCACGCGAAGAGGTGTATTGGCAGGGTTGATCGAGACCTTCGGCTATTCGTCGTCCAGAATGTACTCAGCGCCGCAGTAGGGGCAGCGGGCGCGCCCGGTCTTTTCGATTGGCAGATAGACCCGCGGATGGGAGTTCCACAAAGCCATCTCCGGGGTCGGGCAGCTCAGCGGCAGATCACTGCGCTGCACGTGGTACTGGCGCTCGGTGTTGGCCGGCCGCTCGCCGGCAGAGGGAGGAGATGCGGATGTCTTCATGAGGATATGGCTTGGAGCAACACGATTGAACGCATAGTGTAGCGCCGCCAAGCCGATGTGCTTTAGTCACCTTCTGACGCGGTCAGCCGTCGCACAGCCTCGCGATACCGCTGCTGGGTCTGCTCGATGATCTCTGGCGGCAGGTGGGGCCCCGGAGCCGTCTTGTCCCAGTCCAGCGTTTCCAGGTAGTTGCGCACAAACTGCTTGTCGAAGCTCGGCGGGCTGATGCCCAGGCGCCACTCGTCGACCGGCCAGAAGCGTGAGCTGTCCGGAGTCAGGACCTCGTCGATTAAGAACAGGTGACCGTCCCCGTCGGTCCCGAACTCGAACTTGGTATCGGCGATGATGATGCCGCGGTTGCGCGCCCAGGACGCCGCACGACGATAAATCGACAACGAAATGTCGCGCACCCGCAGCGCGATCTCGGCGCCGACGAGCTTCTGCATGGCCGCAAAGTCGATGCTTTCGTCATGTTCGCCGCGGGCTGCCTTGGTCGAGGGGGTAAAGATCGGTTCGGGCAGCGTGTCGGCTTGTTGCAGACCAACGGGGAGGGGTACTCCGGAGATCCGACCGCTCGCCTCGTAATCCTTCCAGCCTGAGCCGGCCAGATAGCCGCGCACGATCGCCTCGACCGGCAGCGGCTTGAGACGTCGCACCAGCATGCTGCGCGGGGCCAGCGTTTCGGCCAGTTCGGCTGAGCCCAGGATTTCGACCAGGTCGCCGTCCAGCAGGTGGTTGCGAACCAGATCATCAAACCGTTCAAACCAGAAGTGGGAAATGCCGGTCAGAATCTCGCCCTTGCCCGGGATCGGGTCGGGCAGGACCACGTCGAACGCCGATAGCCGATCCGAGGCGACGATGAGCAGACGCTGGTCATCGACCGAGTAAATGTCGCGCACCTTGCCCTGGTGGACCAACTCGAGTGGTGGGGTGGGGTAGTCGGTCACGGCTGGCGTACAATTCGAATCCAGCCTGCATTATAGATTCCGTTTGCCCATGAAACAGCCGCTGGTCATTGCGCCCTCGATCCTGTCTGCCGACTTTGCCCGCTTGGGGGAAGACACGCGGGCCGCCCTGGCGGCCGGGGCCGACTGGGTCCACTTCGACGTCATGGACAATCACTACGTGCCCAACCTGACCATTGGCCCGCTGGTCTGTCAGGCCTTGCGCGATTACGGCATCACCGCCCCGATCGATGTCCACCTGATGATCGAGCCCGTTGACCGCATCATTCCAGACTTTGCCCAGGCCGGCGCCAGCGTGATCAGCATCCATCCGGAGTCCACCCGGCATCTCGATCGGTCCTTGAGCCTGATCCGCGAATGCGGCTGCAAGGCCGGCATCGTCTTCAACCCGGCCACGCCGCTGGACGTGCTCGACTGGGTCATCGACAGAATTGATCTGGTGTTGCTGATGTCGGTCAATCCCGGCTTCGGCGGCCAGACGTTCATCCCGTCGGCCTTGACCAAACTCAAGCAGGCCCGGCGCATCATCGACGACTCCGAGCTCGAAATCCGCCTGGAGATTGACGGCGGCGTCAAACCCGACAATGCCGCCGACATCATCGCTGCCGGAGCCGATACCCTGGTCGCCGGTTCGGCGATCTTCGGCTCGGATGACTATGCCAGCGTAATCCGGGCCCTGCGCGGCCAGTGAGCCTGCCGCATGTCGATCATTCATCTGTGGAAATGACTGCCTGACCGTGGACGCCCAGCGCTTCGAAGACTTGGCCCGCGAGGGCTACAACCGTATTCCGGTCTGGCGCAGCATCGCTGCTGACCTGGACACGCCGCTGTCGGTCTATCTCAAGCTGGTCGACGGTCCCAACGCATTCTTGCTCGAGTCGGTGCAAGGCGGCGAGAACTGGGGTCGTTACTCGATCATCGGCCTGCCGTGCCGACGGGCCTGGCGGGCCGCTGGCCGCTGCTTCGAGCGGCTCGAGCACGGTCGGGTTGTCCAGCGGCATGAAGGGGTCGATCCGCTGACCGAGATCGCGCGCCTGATCGATGCCATCCGGGCGCCGGAAGTGGACGAACTGCCCGGCTTCAGCGGTGGTCTGGTGGGCTACTTCGGCTACGAGACCGTGGCCCTGGTCGAGCCCAAGCTGGACTTCGCCGACAAGGCCGATGAGCTGGGCGTACCCGAGATTCTTCTGCTGGAAGCCGAGGAACTGGCGGTCTTCGACAACCTCTCGCAGCGCCTGAGCCTGGTGGTCAACGCCGACCCCGGCCAGCCCGATGCCTGGGCCGCGGCCCAGCGCCGTCTGGATCAGCTGGTTCATCGCCTGCGCTGCGGCTCGCCGGGTTATCCGCCGCCGATGTCGGTTCCGGTACCCGCCGAAAGCGATTACCGCTTTGGCTTCAGCGAGGCCGATTTCAAGGCGGCTGTTGCCAGGGTCAAGGACTACATCCTCGCCGGCGACGCCATGCA
>JAZBOC010000065.1:0-14313 GCA_036353315.1 Wenzhouxiangella sp.
GTCTCTATAGTCGAAATGACATTAGCCGGCCGATTTTTGCCAACCCCTGTTGTTGAAGTTTACTGACTTTCTTGATCCACGACGAACCCACATAAGGACCAATAAACCATGATCTATCGAACAATGTTTGCTTTGTTACTGCTGGCGCTGCTTTCCGCTTGTGCGACCGGCCCAAGGGTGTATACCAGCACGGCGCCGGGCGTCGATCTGAGCAGTTACCAGCGTTTCGCCTTTGTCGAGCCACTGGGAACGGATCGGGCCGGATATGCTTCGATCATTTCGCAGCAGCTGACCTTCTCGACTCGCCGGGAACTGGAGTTGCGCGGACTGGCGTTTGTCGAAGATGCCGAGCAGGCGGATCTGCTGGTCAACTTTCTCGGCCATCTGGATGAACAGATCCGGACCCGACAGGTGACCGATCCCTTTTACGGCCCGTCGTTCTATGACTTTCGCTATGGCTACTACAACCCGTGGCCGGCCTATTCCATCTCGACCGAGGTTCAGCAGTACTCGGAAGGAACCCTGGTCATCGATTTGATCGATGCCCAAACCCAGCAGATGGTGTGGGAAGGAACAGCGCGCAACGAGGTGACCGAGCGCACTCGTCGCGAGGCCGCGAGCCGTCTTGATGCTGCCGTCAAGCGGATCTTTGAGGATTTTCCGCTGCGTGTTTCGGCTGCGAACTGATTGGCCGCTTGCACCTGATTTCAGCAGAAATCTCTCGAAGCCGCCTGCAGCCTGGCCAGGCGATGATCCTCGCTGTGGAAGCTTTTGGCGATCAGGTGCTGGCTGCCCTGGGCGTTTTGCAGGGTGCCGACCACGCGCAGGATCTGGCCTTGAAGCACTTCCCTGCGGTAGCGCTCCAGCAGTTTCGGCCAGACGATGACGTTGATGATCCCGGTTTCATCTTCCAGCGACAGGAAGACCACGCCGGATGCCGTGCCTGGACGCTGACGGTGGGTGACCAGTCCGCAGGCTTCCACCCGGGTGCCGTCGGCAGTCTCGCGCAAGGCCCGGGCGCTGCGAACCCCTTTGCCCAGCGCCCTGCGTAACAGTTCGACCGGGTGCTGGTCCAGGCTTAAGCCTAAGCTGGCGTAGTCGTCAAGCAGCTCGCTGCAGGCATCCGGCGGGCGAATCGGGGTGCGTGGTTCGGCAATGGATGTCGCGTCGAGCAGGTCGCCCTGGCGCTGCACGGCCAGCGCCTCCCAGCGTGCGCGGCGACGATGTCCAGCCAGACCCTTGAGTGCCCCGGCTTCGGCCAGGGCCTTCAACTGTCCCCGATCCAGCCGTGCCCGAACGCCCAGATCCTGGACATCGCGGAACGGCTGCTCGACTCGCGCCGAGACAATGCGCTCGGCGCTGTCGGCTTTCAAACCCTTCACCATCCGCAAACCCAGACGAATTTCCGGGACTCGATCATCGTCTCCAGGTGGCCCTGGACGTCGGCCGTGTAAGGCCGACCTACTCCCAACCCGCAGGTCGGGGTTATGCCCCCGACGGACAACGCCAGAATCCGGCGCCGCACGTCGGCCGTGTAAGGCCGACCTACGAGATGGTGAGACCTCCAGCCTGCAGTCCCATGCGCTGAAGCGCACGTCCACCGGCCGCACCAGGACCCCGTGTCGGCGCACATCGTTGATGATCTGGGCCGGGGCGTAGAAGCCCATCGGCTGGCTGTTGAGCAGGCCGCAGGCAAACGCGGCCGGATGATGGCATTTCAGCCAGGCCGAGAAATAAGTCAGCAGGGCGAAGCTGGCCGCATGAGACTCGGGGAAACCATAGTCGCCGAAGCCTTTGATCTGGCTGTAAATGCGCTCGGCGAACTCGCTGCTGTAGTCGCGCGCAAGCATGCCCTGAACCAGTTGCTCGCGAAACGGCTCCAGCCCGCCGCGACGTTTCCAGGCCGCCATTGCCCGGCGCAGCTGATCAGCCTGGCCGGGCGTGAACCCGGCCGCGGTCATGGCGATCTGCATCACCTGTTCCTGGAAGATCGGCACGCCCAGGGTGCGTTTGAGCACCCCTTCCAGTTCCGGGCTGGGGTAAGTGACTGCGGCCGGGTTCTCGCGCCGGGCCAGATACGGATGGACCATCTCGCCCTGGATTGGGCCGGGCCGGACAATCGCGACTTCGACCACCAGGTCGTAGAAGCAGCGCGGCTTGAGTCTCGGCAGCATCGCCATCTGGGCGCGCGACTCGACCTGGAACACGCCGACCGCATCACCCTGACAGAGCATCTCGTAGGTGGCTGGGTCCTCGCGCGGGATGTCGGCGAGGGACCAGTCCGGCGACACGTTCTGGCGTTGTTCGTCGGGGGTGTAACCCCGACCTACGGGTCCGGGGCTTCCCGCAACCGAACCCGTCACGGTGGCCGGCGCCTCATCGACCGCCGCCGCGTAGGTCGGCC
This sequence comes from Wenzhouxiangella sp., assembly GCA_036353315.1. Classification (GTDB taxonomy): domain Bacteria; phylum Pseudomonadota; class Gammaproteobacteria; order Xanthomonadales; family Wenzhouxiangellaceae; genus Wenzhouxiangella. The sequence goes on from JAZBOC010000065.1 coordinate 2,405, forward strand.
TTACACGGCCGACGTCCGGCGCCTGGTCCTGGCATGAGCCGTCGGGGGTGTAACCCCGACCTACGGGTTGGGGGGGCTCGGCTGCTTCCGTGGAGTTGGCGCTCTTGCCGATCAATCCCAGAGTCTTGCGAATCACGGTCAACATCCCCAGCGCCAGACAATCGACCTTGAGCAGACCCAGAGTCTCCAGATCGTCCTTGTCCCACTGGATGATGGTGCGATTGTCCATGGCGGCGTTTTCGACCGGGACCAGGTGGTGCAGGGGCGTATCCGAAATCACCATGCCGCCAACATGCTGTGACAGATGGCGTGGCAGGCCGAGCAGTTCGGTGGTCAGGCGCATCAGCTGCCGGGTCAGCCGTGCGTCCGGATCAAAACCACAGGCGCTCAGGCGTTCGGGCCAGGCATCAGGCTTGTCCCACCAGGCCAGCGAGGCAGTCAGGCGATCGAGCCGCTCAGGTTCCAGGCCGAGCGCGCGCCCGACGTCCTTCAGCGCGCTCTTGGGTCGGTAACAGATCACGGTGGCGGCCAGGGCGGCGCGCTCGCGACCATACTTGTCGTAGATGTATTGCAGGACCTCTTCGCGTCGCTCATGCTCGAAGTCAACGTCGATATCGGGCGGCTCGTTGCGCTCCTTGGAAATGAAGCGCTCGAACAGCAGCTGCTGTTTTGATGGGTCGACTTCGGTGATTCTTAAGCAGTAGCACACTGCCGAGTTGGCCGCCGAGCCACGGCCCTGACACAAAATGCCGCGCGATCGAGCGAAGCGAACCACGTCATGGACCGTGAGAAAGAAGGCCTCCACGCCCATCGCTTCGATCAGCTTGAGTTCATGGGCGATGAGTTTCCGGACCCGGTCCGGAGCCTGCTCGCCATAGCGTTCGCGCAGGCCGGCCAGGGTCAGCTGGCGCAGGTGCTGGGCGGGTGTCAGCGGGGCCGGCACCAACTCACGCGGGTAGCGGTAGCCGAGTTCGTTCAGCGAGAACCGGCACTGTTCAGCCACGCGCACGGTCTCGTCCAGCCAGGTGCGCGGATACAAGCGGGCCAGGGTCGAGGGCGGACGCAGGTGGCACTCGCCGTTGGCGGCCAGGGCCAGGCCGCACTCGGCCAGCGGCTTGCCTTCGTGCAGGGCGGTCAGGACGTCGAGCAGCGGGCGCTGCTCGCGCAGGCTCATGCGCACATCGCCACAGGCCAGGCAGGGCAGGTGATGTTGCCGGGCAAAACGCTCGAGCGCGCGAAACCAGGCCTGCTCACCGGGCTGAAGCCGGCGGGTCGCGCCCAGCCATAGACGGCCTGAGAAGATCTCGCTCAGCTCTTTGGCGCATCCATGCGGTGGTTCGCTTGCCGTCTCCGCCCATGGCGCTGGTTTCCAGATCGCCAGCACCTGGTCCAGATCGTCGGCCAGGTCGGCCCGCTCGATCCGGTAGCTGCCCTTGGGCGCGCGTCGCCGGGCCCGGGTAATGAGTCGGCACAGCTGGGTATAGGCGGTCTGGTTCGGGGCCAGCAGCACCAGATGCAGATTCTCGCCGCGAATTTCGGTGCCGATGATCAGCTCCAGCCCGCAGGCCTGCGCGGCCTCGTGCGCGCGCACCACGCCGGCCATGGAGCACTCGTCGGTGATCGCCAGCGCGCGGTAGCCGAGCTCGGCAGCACGTTCGACCAGCGCGCCCGGTTGCGCGGCGGAGCGACGGAAGCTGAACGCGCTCAGGGCGTGGAGTTCGGCGTAGCGGGGGTGCGATGCTGGCATACTGTAATCATATACAGTTATGGTGTGTGTTGTTGGCGAGTACAGAGCACGCGATCCTGTTCCGGCAGCCCGGGCAGACTTGTTCAGAGGTTCCCTAGATAAAGCGGGCTTCGGGGTCTGTGCCGTCAACCGATCTGGCCTCTGGCTACGGTGTTTTTGGTGACGATGAATTTTCCCGACTGTGGCACACTGCTGGCGGTGAGCGAACAGACCCTGCAATCTCTGGACGGCGAGGTTACCCGACTGCTGTCGGACCTGCGCAATACCCCTGAAACCATGGATCAGCTGTTGCCGCTGGTCTATGAAGACATGCGCCGGATTGCCCGCACGCAGCAGGCCCGGCTGGGCGCCAGCCCGACCCTGCAGACCACTGAACTGGTCCATGAAGCCTTTCTGAAGCTGCGTCAGTCCGATGGTCAGCCGATCCGCAACAGCACCCATTTCAGGCGCCTGTCCTATCTGGCGATTCGCCAGCTGATCGTCGATCACGCCCGCGCCAAGCAGGCCGCCAAGCGCGGCGCTGGTCAGCTCGAGGCGACCCTGCATGAAGACCTGGTCGCCGGTGACCGTGCCGATGAGGAGACCGTACTGCGCATCGACGAGGCCCTGAACCGGCTGACCGAAGCCAACCCGCGCCAGGCCGAGGTCGTGATCGCGCGTTTTTTTGGCGGCTACACGGCCGAGGAAATCGCAACACTGCTGGACACCTCGGTGCGCACCGTCCAGCGTGACTGGGAGCGTGCCCGGGCGTGGTTACTGGTCGACCTGGAGAACTGATTCGCGCTTGAAATTGCTGCTGCTGGCCATCATTGAAGGCCTATTCGGGGAGAGATTCGAGCATGCAGTTCAAGGACTACTACAAGACCCTCGGGGTGGAGTCGGGTGCCAGTGCCGATGAGATCAAGCGCGCCTATCGCAAGCTCGCCCGCAAATACCACCCCGATGTCAGTAAGGAGGCCGACGCCGAAGCTCGCTTCAAGGAAATCGGCGAGGCCTATGAGGCGCTCAAGGATCCTGAGAAACGAGCCCAGTACGACCAGCTGCGCCAGGGCGGCTGGCGCCAAGGTCAGGAATTTCGTCCGCCGCCGGAATGGGGCAGCGGATGGCAATCGGCTGGTGACGGCCAGAGTTACTCGGGTTTCAGCGATTTTTTCGAAAGTCTCTTCGGAGGTCTGGGCGCATCCGGCTTCGGCAATGGTCGACGCCAGGGCAGCGCCGGCGTGCGCGCCCGCGGTCGCGATGTCCATGCGTCGGTCGAGATCGATCTGCCGACCGCTTACGCCGGCGGCGTTCAGCGCCTGAGCCTGGGCGGCGGCGCCGGTTCGCGTACCTTGAATGTGCGCATTCCGGCCGGTGTGACCGAGGGCCGCCAGATCCGCTTGAGCGGGCAGGGCGAGCCCGGCCTCGGGGGTGGGCCGGCCGGCGACCTGTACATGGACGTCAAGCTGAGGCCGCATCCACTGTTCGAGATCCAGGGCCGCGATGTTCATCTGACCCTGCCGATCACGCCCTGGGAAGCCGCGTTGGGCACGCGTTTGAGCGTCCCGACCCTCGGCGGCAAGGTCGAGATGAGCATCCCTGCCGGTACCTCCAGCGGTAAACGCCTGCGCCTCAAGGGTCGCGGCCTGCCGGGCAAGACCCCCGGAGATCAGTACGTCATCGTCAAGGTGGTGGTGCCGGCCGCAGACAGCGCGCGCGCTCGCGAGCTCTACGAAGCGCTCAAGTCCGAGCAATCGTTTGATCCCAGAGCGGGAATGGAGAACCCGTCATGACGCCGTCGAATCATCTTCCCGTTGCCGAGCTGATTGCTCAGGACCTGGATGCCGATCTCGAGGAGATTTGCCGGATCTGTGGTCTGGACGTCGAGGAGTTGCGCCAATGGATTCTTGAAGGCGTTGCTGAACCACGCAGCGGATCTGCCTGCGACTGGCAGTTCAGTGCGCGCCAGCTGCGCCGGGTCTCGGTGGCGCGTCGCCTGCGGCGCGACCTGGAGCTGGATGCCCGGGCCTTGCCGGTGGTCCTGGACCTGATCGAGGAGGTCGAGACCCTGCGTCGTCGCGTCCGACTGCTGGAGCGCGTGATCGAAGATTGAATGGCCCACAGGGCCCACCTTGGTTTCGAGCGATCAACCAAGGGTTTGGCGGAGTTTGGCCGCGAATCCCGATTAGGTAATAGAGACTGAAATCGAGGCGTTCATCTTGGCCCTGAAAATCCGCTTTCTCTCCATCCTGGTCTGCCTTGGCGCGATCTGGTGCAGTTGTTTGCTTGCCAGCACCTCCGCCCAGCTGTCGGGAACCGTGCGAGCCAGCGGTGCGGCCGTCGCAGACGCGAGGGTTGTGGTAACGGCTTTCGAAGCGCCGATCGCCGTGTTTGAAACCAGCACCGGCGAGGACGGGAGCTGGACGATCGAAGTCCCACTGGACGGCCTGGCCAGTCGTTCGGTCTATCTCGAGGCCGGCTCCAGCGAGCATGCACCGTCGCGCTTTGGCGGTGCCCCCGATCTTGCGGCATTTTTCGGCTATCCCGGCACAGGTGCCCAGATCCTCGAGCCGGGCGACGTGCTAACGGGTCTGGATATCGAACTGGCCGTCGGTGGGCGCTTGTCGGGGAGCGTGCGCGCCCGGATTGACAGCTCGGCCGTGCCCGGGGCGAGTGTGCGTCCGGCGCTGGCCGTCGATGGCCAGGTCAGGGTTTTCAGCAGTCAGTTCCATGCCGTGGTCGGCGCGGACGGCCTCTGGCAGTCTCCGCTGACCCTGCCGCCCGGCGAGTATCGTCTGGTCACCTGGCCACCGTCGGGTGCGAACCTGGTTGTGACCGCCTACGACCAGATCAACTGCCAGCACCAAAGCTGTGACTTGCTGGCCACCGACGGGCTGACCTTGCTGCCCGGGCAGACCATTACCCATATCGATGTGCTCCTGGCCACAGGCGCAAGGCTATCCGGCGAGGTCTTGCCGACCGGCATCAGCCGATCGCTGCGGCTGTACGATGCCAGCGGCAGCCGAGTAAGCTCGCGAACGATCTTCGGATCCGGTTCTGCCTGGACCTTTGACGGCCTGGCTGGCGGTAGCTACTACCTGGAGATTCGCCCGCTCTCCGGGTCATCCAGCTTCCTCGTGCCGCAGCTGCACAATGGCCATCCCTGTCCCGGCGTGCTGTGTGATCGCGCCGGAGGTCCTCCCTTGACCGTGGCCGCCGCCGGCAACCGCAGTGGCATCAACATCGTTCTGAGTGAGGGCGGGCGGGTCTCCGGAACGCTGGTCGATGCCGACTCGGGCCTGGCGCCGGCTGTTTCCGCTGGCGCGACCCCGTTGATTGGCGAGTACATGTTGCTCGACGCCGCCGAAGCAGTCGTGGGTACCGGTCCGATCCTGGATGATGGCGGCACGATCAGGTTGGGCCCCTCCAGCGCGGTGCCTGCCGGCAGCTACCGCCTGGCGACCTTTGATCGCGGCATGGGTGCCGGGCCTGGCTATGACCAGCCGGGCTTTTTTCTGGATTTCAGCACGTTGCCCGGCTATGCCGACGCACTGTATCCCTCGGCCGGCTGCGCCGGGCTGGTCTGCGACGAGGCTGCGGCCTTGCCGATCAATGTCACGACCGGCAGCGTCGTCAGCGCTCTGGAAGTGGGCGTGCGCCGCGGCTCGAGCGTGCGCGGGCGAATCCTCGACGATGACAGCGGACTGGGTATTGCCGGTGCCGTGGCGGTTCTGGTCGATCGCGACAATCGCCGCTATGCAGCGGTGCGAACCAACGCGGAAGGAGATTTCGCTTTCGGTGGCTTTCCGGCCGGCACCTACTATCTGCGAACGGCGATGTCTTCGAACTTCGGACAGAATGCCTTTCCGGATCGGCATGCCTATTTTGACCGGGTCCTGGGTTCTCCGGGGGTGTGCACTGAGCTGTTGTGTGATCCCCTGTCCGGTACGCCACTGCTGCTCGACGGCGCGTCTGATGTCGCAGGCCTGGAATTGAGGGTGCAGGCGGGTCCGGTCATTCGCGGATTCGTGATCGATCCATTGACTCGAGCCGCGATCGGACGCGGCGCGGTTGAGGTCTATGACAGCGCAGATCGTCTGGTCGGTCGATACCTCATCGACGGACTTGATCGCCAGTATCAAACCACGGCTTTGGCGTCGGGCACTTATCGCCTGGTCGCTGCGCTTCCTGCGACTTTCGCGCCGTTGAGCCTGCCCTCTGGCTCGATTGCCGGTCGCGCTCAAGGTAGCGATCCTGTGCCCGGGGTCCAGTTTGTTCAAGTCGGCCAATCCGATGTCAGCGCGGATTTTCTGGCCGTGGACCGGGCGATCGACGAGGTCTTCTCGAACCGTTTCCAAGTGGATTGATGCGCGCGCCGCGCGCGCGGTTCGCGCTCGCACAGGCACTCATCGGCCCCAAATCCAAATTCCGGGCTCGATCCATTCCTCGCTCGTTCAGCCAACGAGGGTCTCAAGCGACGGGCATAATGGGCGTTGAGGTTTCTTTTCGCCAGGAGTCCGATGTGACCGACGCTGCCGGGTCTGCGTACCCGCACCTTTTTCAGCCGCTGGATCTGGGTTTTGCGACCCTGCCCAATCGCATTCTCATGGGTTCCATGCATACCGGCCTGGAGGATCGGGTGTGGAACTGGCCGCGGCTGAGCGCCTATTTCGTTGAGCGTGCCAAGGGCGGAGTCGGACTGATGGTCACCGGCGGCATCGCGCCCAACCGGCGCGGCTCGCTGGCCCCGCTGGCTTCCAAGCTGACCAATCGCTGGGAGGTGATGCGCCATCGCAAGATGACCGAGGCAGTCCATGAGGCCGGCGGCCGAATCTGCATGCAGATCCTGCACGCCGGACGCTACGCCTACCACCCGTTCTCGGTTGCACCTTCGGCGATCCAGTCGCCAATCACACCGTTCAAGCCCAAGGCCTTGTCCAGCGGGGGCGTAGAAGGCCAGATCCGCGATTTCGTGCGCTGTGCCGCGCTGGCGCAGAAATCCGGCTATGACGGCATCGAGATCATGGGATCGGAGGGCTATTTCATTAACCAGTTCCTGGTCCCGCGCACCAACCGTCGCAGTGATCAATGGGGCGGCACGTTTGAAAACCGCATGCGCCTGGCCGTGGATATCGTCCGTCGGACCCGCGATCGCGTCGGGCCGGACTTCATCATCATCTACCGCCTGTCGATGATCGACATGCTGGCCGATGGCAACAACTGGGAAGAAGTTGTCGCCCTGGGCCAGGCCATCGAGCAGGCCGGAGCGACCATCATCAACACCGGCATCGGCTGGCACGAGACGCGCATCCCGACCATCGCCACCTCGGTGCCGAGGGCGGCATTTACCTGGGTTACGCGCAAACTGCGCGAGTCGGTTTCGCTGCCGCTGGTGACCAGTAACCGGATCAACATGCCGCATACCGCTGAAGCGGTGCTGGCCAGGGGTGACGCGGACATGGTATCGATGGCCCGTCCGCTGTTGGCTGACCCCGACTGGGCCGTCAAGGCGCAGCAAGGCCGGGCCGACGAGATCAACACCTGCATTGCCTGTAACCAGGCCTGCCTGGACCACGTGTTCCAGAACAAGGTTGCCTCCTGCCTGGTCAACCCGCGCGCAGCTCACGAGACCGAGCTGGTGATCGCGCCGGCCGCCAGCGCCAAGCGTATTGCCGTGGTCGGTGCCGGCCCGGCCGGTATGGTGGCTGCGGTGACGGCGGCCGAGCGCGGACATGAGGTGACCCTGTTCGACCAGGCCGATCGCATCGGCGGTCAGTTCAACATGGCCAAGCGCGTTCCGGGCAAGGAAGAGTTTGTCGAGACCCTGCGCTACTTTGCCCGCCGGATCGAGCTGACCGGCGTCAAGCTCAAGCTCGGCATTCGCGTTGATGCCCAGGGCCTGCGTGAGGCTGGATTCGACGAAGTGATCGTGGCCACCGGGGTCACGCCGCGCGATCCGCAGATTCCCGGCCAGGATCACCCTTCGGTGCTCAGCTATATCGATGTCCTGATGCACGACAAGCCGGTTGGCAAGAAAGTAGCGGTGATCGGGGCTGGCGGAATCGGCTTTGACGTCAGCGAGTTTCTGGTCCACGGAGAGGTGCCTGTGCAACCGGATCCGGACCAGCCGCGCCGCGAGGACTTCTTCGCGCACTGGGGCGTGGATATGGACCTGGCAGGGCGCGGCGGCGTGGAGGGAGAGGCACCCGCGTTTCCGCCGCCGGCGCGTGAGGTTTTTTTGCTCCAGCGCAAGACGACCAAGCCCGGCGCGGGACTGGGCAAGACCACCGGCTGGATCCACCGGACCTCGCTCAAACATTTCGGTGTGCAGATGCTGTCCGGGGTGAGCTACGAGCGCATCGATGATGAGGGCCTGCACATCCGCGTCAACGACGAAGTGCGCTGCCTGGCCGTTGACAACATCGTCATCTGCGCCGGCCAGCTGCCTAACCGCTCGCTGGCCTCTGAACTGGAGCCACTGGGCATTCGCACGCATCTGATCGGTGGCGCCGACGTCGCTGCAGAGCTCGACGCCAAGCGTGCCATCGAGCAGGGCACTCGGGTGGCTGCCGCGCTCTAGGCTGGAGCCTGCGGCCTCTCACTGATGACTGCAAACCAAGGATTCGATGATGAGTATTCAGCCTGACCAATACCCGGCAATGCTGGCCGAGCTTCGCCAGACCTTTGCCACTGGCCTGACCCGCGATCTGGCCTGGCGCGACGCCCAGCTGGCGGCCATGGAAAAGCTGCTCAGCGACAACGAGCCGGCCATCGAACGGGTGCTGGCCCAGGATCTGGGCAAGCCGCCGCAGGAGGTGCTGCTGGGCGAGCTGGCGCTGCTCTACAGCAGCATCCGCTACCTGCGCAAGCGCTTGAAGCGCTGGGCCAGGCCGCGCCGGGTCTCGACCCCGGCGGTGGGCCAGCCGGGCCGCAGCTGGGTGCAACCCGAGCCGTTGGGCGTGGTGCTGGTCATGGGCGCCTGGAACTATCCCTTCCAGCTGATCTTCGGCCCGCTGCTGCCGGTCATTGCCGCAGGCAACTGCGCCGTGGTCAAGCCCTCCGAGATCGCTTCGAAAAGCTCGGCCCTGATGGCTGAACTGATCCCGTTATATCTTGATGAGCGCGCGGTCAAGGTGGTCGAGGGCGCGGTTGAAGAGACCACCGAGTTGCTGAAGCAGCGCTTCGACCACATCGTCTACACCGGGGGTGCGGCGGTTGGCAAGATCGTCATGCGCGCGGCTTCCGAACACCTGACTCCGGTCACCCTGGAATTGGGCGGCAAGAGCCCGTGCGTGATCGATCGCGACGCCGACCTCAAACTGGCCGCCCGCCGCCTGATCTGGGGCAAGTGTATCAATGCCGGTCAATCCTGCATTGCGCCGGACTACGTGCTGGTTTCGCCCGAGCAGCGCGACGAGCTGGTTGCAGCGATCGATGCAGAGCTGCACAAGATGTACGGCGATGACCGGTTGGGTAGCGAAGACTACGCCAACATCATCAACGACCGCCATTTCCAGCGCGTGCGCGGCCTGCTGGACGACGGCACGGTGGTCATCGGCGGCGGCATGGACGAAGCCCGCAACCGTATCGAGCCGACCGTGCTGGTCGACGTCGCACCCGACGCTGCAGTTATGCGCGAGGAAATTTTCGGCCCGGTCCTGCCGATACTTACGGTGGCCGATCTTGACGAAGCCATGGCCTTCATACTGGCGCGCGACAAGCCGCTCGCTGCCTACTTGTTTACCCGCAGCAAGGATTCAGAGCAGCGTTTCGTCGCCACGATCAGCTCGGGCAACATGTGCATCAACGATGTGATCATGTTCATGGCCGTGCATGAACTGCCGTTTGGCGGGGTCGGCATGAGCGGCATGGGTCAGTATCACGGCAAGGTCGGGTTCGATCGCCTGAGCCACTTGAAGGCGGTGATGCGGCGCACCGGCACCCCGGAGCCGCCCGTGCGCTTTGCCCCTTACAGCGATTTCAAGATGAAACTGCTGCGCTGGCTGAGTTGATGCCGGCCGGGTTGGGTCGGGGCCGCGCGGTATACTCGGGTCCGGCGTGTCTTCGCAAGGAGCCTGCACGAATGCTGAGCAGGGGAAGAGTCGTTGTTCAGATCGCCGCGGTCTGGCCGGGATTTCCGGTTAGTGCCGGTCTGACGGCTGCGCTTCTGCTTCTGGCCCCGCGCCATTTTCGGGCGCTGATCGCGTTCAAGGTCGAGCAGGCCCTGCTGAAAGAGAAAGCCGATCTTGATCGCCAGCTCAGCGCGCGCGATTTGGCGCCGCTGAACCACTGAGCCACGCGTTTACCCATGCCTTCCCCGGCCTTTTGCCGTTCCGTATGGCGCATCACCGGGGCCATGCTGTGCTGCCTGGTGACGCTTTGGGTCAGCCAGGCTCAGGCCGCAGAACCGGTTCGCCTTGGCATTCTGTCGCCGCGTCCGCCAGCCGAGGCGCTGGCGCGATGGGCGCCGATGGAGCGCGCGTTGGAAGAAGCGCTGGGAGATCGGGATGTCGTTATCCAGGTTTTCGACCTGGCGGACCTTGAGCGGGCGGTGGCCGCTCGCCGCCTGGACTTTGTGCTGACCAGCCCGGGCCACTTCGTCATGATGCTGCGGCGCCATGGTCTGTCGCCGCCGCTGGCAACGCGCGTCAGCCGCCACGAAGGGCGGGATCTCGACGTCATCGGCGGCGTGATCATCGTGCGCTCAGACGATACCAGGATTCGCGCGCTGGACGACCTGCCAGGCCGCCGCATTGCCATCGTCGATCCGGTGTCCATGGCCGGGTATCAAATGCAGGCTCACGAACTGTTCCAGGCCGGTTTGCCGCTGCCGGACGAACAGAATCTTGTGCGGGTTGGAACGCCGCACGACCGCGTCGTCGAGGCGGTGCTGGCTGGTGAAGCGGATACGGGCTTCCTGCGCGCCGGCCGCCTCGAAGCGTTGATCCGCTCAGGCGATGTGGCACCGGATGCCCTGCGCGTGGTTCACGCCCGGCCGCTGCCGGGTTTGCCGTTCCAGGTCTCCACCCGGCTTTACCCGGAGTGGCCGCTGGCCTCTCTGCCGCATATCGATCCGGATCTTTCGCGCCAGGTGGCCGCGGCGCTCCTCGGTTTTCGAGATCGCCCGGAGTTGGTTGAAACCCTCGGATTCGGCGGCTTCCGCATCCCGGTCGATTACCGGGCCGTGGAGGACATGCTGCGCGATCTTCGGGTACCGCCTTTTGATTTCGAGCCGGACCTCAGCCTCGCGGATTTATGGCGAGCCTACCGCCTCGAGATCCTGGTGACGATCGCGAGCTTTTTACTGGTGCTCGGTCTGGTCGCCATGCTGAGCCTGAGCCGGCGACGGCTCAAGCGTCTGGAGCGCATTATCGAGCGCTCGCCGGTCGCGGCCATTTCCTGGCGCAACGAGGCGGGCTGGCCGGTCAGCTATATCAGCGAGAACGCCACCCTGCTCGGCTATGAGCCGGGCCGCTTCCAGTCCGGCGACCTGCGTTATGACGAACTGATCCACCCCGACGATTTGCCACGAATCAGCGCGGAGGTTGAACGTCATCTTGCCGAAGGCCCCGATGACTACGACCAGAAATACCGTTTTCGCCACGGCGACGGTCGCTGGATCTGGATCCAGGATCACACCTGGCTGACGCGCGACCGGCACGGCGAGGTCACCGGCATTCACGGTGTGCTGATGGATGTGACCGAGCGCCGTCAGGCCGAGCGCGGGGCTGAGCACATTCGACACCTGATGCGCTACGTCATTGAACACACGCGCTCGGCGGTGGCGGTGCACGATCGGGACCTCAACTACATTTTTGTCAGCCAGAAATATCTGGATACGTTCCGGCTCAACGGTCAGGACATCATCGGCAAAAACCACTATGACGTTTTCCCGAACTTGCCGCAGCACCTGCGTGATACCCATCGCCGGGTCCTACAGGGCGAGGTGCTCTCTGCCGAAGATGATCCGTTCGAGAATCCGGACGGTACGGTGGACTGGACCCGCTGGGAGTGTCGTCCCTGGTTTGAGGCCGATGGCACCATCGGTGGACTGATTGTTTACACCGAGATCATTACCGAGCGCCGTCGGGCCGAATTGGAGCTTCGCGAAAAGACCGAAGCGCTGGCGCGCAGCAACGAGCGTCTGGAGCAATTGGCCACGGTGTTCATCCACGCCAGGGAA
>JAZBOC010000066.1:0-2186 GCA_036353315.1 Wenzhouxiangella sp.
GCCCACGGCTACGGCGAAGGGGTTGTCGGCGTTGTAGCTGGCCGTGGTCATCGGCAGGCCAATGACCAGGGATGTGCGTTCGTTAAAGGCTTTGGGAGAGAGAACCAGGAAAGGGTGAACATCGCGCATTTCTTTCCCGCGCTGAGGGTTGCAGTCTATCCAGATGATGTGCTGCCGCTCGGGTACCCAGCCCCTGGTTCGTCTTACCACCGCTCTGCCCCGAGACGCTCATCGACAGACATGGCCTCCCCGCCGTGGCGCTCGGGGTCAAAGCGGGCCAGGCGCTGCTCCAGGCTCAGGGTCTCGTCATGCAGCGGCGTGATGATGATTCGTTCCCCTTCCACCGTAATACGCACCCGCTGGTCGGCATGCAGGTGCGCAGCACGAGCCACAGCTGCCGGCAGGCGCACACCAAGATTGTTGCCCCAATGCTTGATATCGAGAACCGTTTCGGTCATGGCGATCTCCAGAATAATGTTTAAACGAAGTATAAACATAGTCCGCCGTGTCGGCAAATGTAGGTTCCCAGGGGACCAAAGTGGAGCCTGCGGGAGGTTTGCGGGACTCGTTGTGACAAGCCGTGCCTTGCGGTGAACAATGCGCTGTGGATTTTCGAATTTAAGTTAATAAAATCAATTGGTTAAGAAAATACAGCAGGTTTCATAAAGCTGGGGTCGGTGGTTCAAGTCCAGCTATAGCTACCATTTCCTTCAAGGTCCAGCCTTGCTCTTGATCGCGCCTCCATCCCACAGGCTCGACAGCGGCACCGCTGCCAACCTGTCGCCGAACGGCACGACCTCCACGCTGTCGTAAAGGACCACGCCGAAGGCGAAACGGGCCCCGCACGCCTCGCCCAAGGCACGTAGACCGCCAAAATCACTGGCTTTAACCGTCGCGCTCGCCTTGACCTCGATGCCTGCGATCATTCCGTCGTCGCGCTCCAGAACGATGTCTACCTCGCGCTTATCCCGGTCCCGAAAATGATAGGGCGTCAGCCGCAAGTCCGAGCCCGTCATAAGCTTCAGGACCTCTGAGACCACAAAGCTCTCCAACAAAGCACCGAACGTTCCGCGATCAGCCTTTACCCTGTCGAAGGTTAGGCCGCGCGCACTGGCCAGCAAGCCAGAATCGAGGAAATGCAGCTTCGGCGTCTTCACGATCCGTTTCAGGGCATTGGTATACCAGGGCTGCAGCATCGTGATCAGAAAGACCTGCTCGAGAAGTCCGACATAACGCTGCCCCGTCTTGTGGCTGACATTGATGCTCGCGCCGAACTGCGAATAGTTGACCAACTGGCTGGAATACTCGGCCAGCATACGCACGAATTTTGGAAGCTCGGTCAGTTTCTCGACATCCGCTATGTCCCTAAGGTCGCGGGTGACAACCGACGTGAGATAGGATCGCGCCCAGTCTTGTCGCCGGCGCTCACTATCACGGGCGATCACTTCCGGAAATCCGCCGAGCAGAACGAAGTGGACAAGGTCGTCGCCGACGACCGCATTGCGTGCTCTTCTCAGAGTTCCCGCGAAGAGACGCTCCAGGAGGTTTGGTTTCCGGCCTTCGATTTCGGCTCTCGCCAGCGGCAACATCCGGATGGTCTCCATCCGCCCCGCAGGGCTGTCGGCGATCCGCGGCAGGGTCATCACGTTCGCCGAACCGGTAAGCACAAACCGGCCGGGACGGTAATCCTCGTCGACCGTCTTTTTGATCGCCAGCAGCAGGTCCGGCGCGCGCTGGATTTCGTCAATAGTCGCTTGATCAAGGCCGCGGATGAAGCCCGCCGGATCAGACTCGGCAGCCTCGAGCACCGTCTGATCATCAAGCGTGATATAGGTTCGGTCTGCTTGCCCCATTGCTCTGACGAGTGTCGTTTTGCCGGCTCGGCGCGGTCCCACGATCAGGACTACCGGTGTATCCAAAAGGGCTTCCGCCGCCCGCTGTTCCACGAACCGTTTGTACATACCAACTCCGAATCTCGGACGATTGGAATTACCGATCTCGGCTGATTGGGAGTCAACAATCCGCTAATTGGTATTGCGATGGCCGCTGATTGGGAGTCTATTTGAGGAGCGCCTTCGACCTGCGGCCTTCGCCGTGCGTTCGCTGTGGTGGGACTTCCTCTTCCGCCGCATTTTCCGGCCGGACCACCCGTCCGCGCGGCTGCGCTTCCACGCCACCGCCGAGCA
>JAZBOC010000067.1:0-11834 GCA_036353315.1 Wenzhouxiangella sp.
ATGGCGCGCTGGTCCGAAGGATTCTTCGACATTGATCCATCCGGTCATTTGTTGGCCCGACCCGGTCTGGACGATGCACACATGGTCACGCTGTCTGAGGTGGTTGAACAAGCCAAGTCACAGGGCCTTCGTCTGCCGCTGCTGGTACGCTTCCCCGATATCCTGCGCCAGCGTGTTGCCCAACTGCAGGCGGCTTTCGACGAGGCCATGGTTGAGGCCGACTATCCTGCAGGCTACACCCCGGTTTATCCGATCAAAGTCAACCAGCAATCCACGGTCGTGCGCACGCTGGCCGCACTGGACGGACTGGGGCTAGAGGTCGGCAGCAAACCTGAGCTGATTACCGCTTTAGCGGTCAGCCGACCCGGAACGACCATCATCTGCAATGGCTACAAGGACGCGAACTACATCCGGCTGGCGCTGAGCGGCATCAAGCTGGGTTTGCGCCCCATCCTGGTGATTGAGAAGCCCGGCGAGTGGCCCCTGATCGAGCGTGAGGCCCGGTCAATGAATGTCCAACCCACGCTGGGCGTTCGGCTTCGACTGGCTTCGCTGGGTGCAGGTAACTGGCAAAACACCGGCGGAGAGCGGGCCAAGTTCGGTCTGGCGGCCAGCCAATTGCTGAACCTGATTGAATCCATGCGCGATGCCGACTGCCTGGACTGGCTGGGTCTTCTGCATTTCCACATGGGCTCCCAGATTTCGAACCTGCGCGACATCCAGCGCGGCGTGCGCGAAGCCGGGCGCTACTTCACCGAGCTCAGCGCAATCGGGGTCAAGGTGCGCTACCTGGATATCGGCGGTGGGCTCGGGGTGGACTACGAGGGCGGCGGTACGCGCAGCTTCTGCTCGATGAATTATTCGCTGGCCCAGTATGCGCACGCCATCGTTTCGGGCCTGGCCGACCTTTGCCGCGAACGAGGACTGACGCCGCCGCGCCTGCTCTCTGAATCCGGTCGGGCGCTGACTGCTCATCATGCCGTGCTCATCACCAATGTCACCGAGACGGAAAGACTTCCGCGCGATCCCGGCACGTCAGGTGAGGATGATCATCCGGTCATTCGGGGTCTGTTCGAGGTGCTCAGGAATATCGAGCGGCATGAGCCCGAAGAATCATTTCTTGAGGCCGAACACCTCCTGGACGAGGGCCGAAACCTCTTTCTGTACGGAGACCTCAGCCTGACCGATCGTGCACGCATCGAGCCGCTTTACTACGCCATTCTGTCAGCTGTTGGCAACCGGCTCGACGCGGATCACCGACGGCATCGCGAACTCAAGGACCGCATTCGCTACCAGTTGTCCGACAAATATTTCATCAATCTGTCGATCTTTCAGTCTTTGCCCGACATTTGGGCCATCGATCAGGTCTTTCCCATTGTGCCGCTGGCCCGTCTGAACGAACCCCCGACCGCGCGAGCCGTTCTGGAAGACCTGACCTGCGATTCGGATGGTCGAATCGACCAGTATGTCGACCGGGGACTGCTTGAGCCGACTCTGCCAGTGCACGAAATCTCGCCGGGCGAGCATTACCTCATCGGCATCTTCATGGCCGGCGCTTACCAGGAAACACTGGGTGACATCCACAACCTGTTCGGGGATACCGACAGCGTGGATGTCAGCATTGACCAAGACGGTCTGACGCTGAGCAACAACCGCTCGGGAGATTCAGCCGACATGCTGTTGTCATTGTGTGGCTATGACCCCCGCGCACTCATGGTTGCCTGCCGGGCCAAGGTGTCAGCTGCCGGTCTGGAGCGCCAAGAATCCGAGAATCTGGAGCGGCTGCTGGCTGAAGGCCTGTCCGCCTACACCTATCTGGAGACCAACGCATGAGCCAACAAGACATCGGATGGATTGGACTCGGCGCCATGGGCTGGCCCATGGCCGGACATCTGCACGCAGCGGGTCACCTGAAGGCGGTCTGGAACAGAACCGTATCGAAGTCCGGCGCGTTTGCCGAACAACACCCCGACACGATCGCAGCCACCACGCTTGCCACGCTGGCTGAGCGCTGCCAGATCATCATGCTCTGTGTCTCGGCCGATCAGGATCTGCATTCGGTTGTCGAAGAACTGCTGCCAACAATGCAAGCCGGCCAGATTCTGGTCGATCACTCCACGGTCAGTCCTTCGACAGCCAGAACACTGGCGGCCAAACTGGACAAGGAAGGCATCGGATTCATCGATGCACCCGTCACCGGCGGCGTTGAAGGCGCGGTCAAGGGTCAATTGGCGATCATGGCCGGGGGAGACTGGGACACGTTTCAAAAAGTCCAGCCCAGGCTGTCGGCCTACGCCAAGGTGACGCATCACCTGGGCCACGCAGGCAGCGGTCAGGCCGCCAAGGCGGTCAACCAGCTGATGGTTTCAGGCATCGCGGAAGCGGTCTGCGAAGCGCTGGCCCTGATGGACCAGCTTGACCTGCCCCGGGAGCACATGCTCGAACTGCTCTCAGGCGGAGCAGCCAACAGTTGGTTTCTGGAAAAACGCGGCCGGTCCATGCTGGCCGATGAATTCGATGTCGGATTTGCTCCGGCCCTGCTGCTCAAAGACCTCAAGATCTGTCGCAGTCTGTGCGAGGAGGCTGGCTTTGAATCCAGTGTCATCCAGCAGGCGATTACTGACTACACCACCCTGCTTGATCAAGGCGAAACCGGCAAGGACATTTCGGCGCTGATTCGGCTGAAGCGACGATAGCTGAGTTGGTGGCGCTACATCCTCCCGCCGCGCACCAGTCGCAGGGCCTGATCGGTGTCGTTGGCCCGGGGCTGGAGTGTGCCATGGTCAAAGTCGATGGCCCAGGCCTGTTGGTCCTGTCCGCTGACCGGAGAGCTGGTCCAGAAACCGCCAATTGGGCTGTCAGGGAACACAGTGCCGTTGATCGACGGGCCATGGCAGCGACTCTCCACAATCGAGCCCAGCTCGTTGCGGTTGGGCACGCGCCAGTCGCTGTGGCCACCGTCTGCGGCCTGGTCGGCGGCGTTGAGTGCTGCAGCCCAGTCCAGCCCAGCGGCCGTGCCGCTGCACTCTGTCCCGGTCCAGCTCTGACCCACTGCACAGCGTAGCCAAACCAGCCGGGTCGGGCGATGCAGCACCGTGCCGTTGCCGAAGTCGAAGAACTCGGCGGTGGGCGTGACCTCGGGGACGGCGCTGTTCTCGCTGCCCCGGCAGTCGGCCAGGGCTTGGGCACTGATCGCCAGCGCCAGGGCCCCGACCAGCAGCCGGCCGCAGCATCGGTTCTTGATCTCGCTGTTCATCACTTAACCTCCCGGACCAGCCGAATGCGACCGGCCGTGGTTTTCAGTTCGGTCCGGATCGAGCCGTTGTTGAAGTCCACCATCCAGGCCGAGGCCGGGTCGGCTGCAGCCGGGGTGGCGGTCCAGTAGAGCCCGGCACCGAGCGGGAAGAAGACCGGGTCCAGCGCCGGGTTGGTTTGGCCCGCATGAACGATGCTGGCCAGTTCCTGGCGGGTCGGCAGGCGCCAGTCGGTGACCCCGCACATTCTGAGCTCGTTGAACGCGGCGACGTAGGCACTGATATCGCAGGCGCTGCCCTGGCAGCTTCCGCCGTCGGCCGCGCCAGCCTGCCCCCCGTTGCTGGCGCTGTCGGGGTTGAACCAGCTGTAGGTATGCTCGAAGTGACTCGGGTCGGTCTCATCATCGACCTTGGCCTCCCAGACCAGGCCGGTATAGTTGTCCCTGACGCAGGCCCAGGCCGGAGCCGAGGACGGCAGGGGATCGCCGTCCGGGTCAAGCTTGGTCCAGTCGAAGCCGGCCGCACCGGTGCCGAGCTTGTTGAGCTGGCCACGCAAGTTGATGGCATCGCGGCCAAACTCAGCGTCCTGGCCGGGCAGACCAGGGACCGGACAGGCACCGCCTGCGCAGGCGGTGATGCCGGTATCGTTGATCTGTCCTTGAGCACAGCGGGCAATGCCGGCCACGCCATGGCTGATCTGAAAGCGGTCGCGGAAGATGCCGCAGCCGTCAACACGATCCGGCATCAAAGGTTGGGTTTGACGTTCGACCTCCAGCACCACGTCGTCAATCGCCACAGTGGCCACGGCATCAGCCGAAGCGCCAATCAGGGAGGCCGAAAACGTCAGCAACTCGCCTTCAGTCACACCGCGAATCGGGATGCGCAGGGTCTGGCCCGTCAGAGTCACCCCAGGTCCAAGGTTGAAGCCGGGTGGGACCGCGGTCGAGTTAGCGACCGCGCTTGTGCCAGCCCGGAAAGTAGCCGCACGGCTGAACCCGCTGCTGCCTATCACGTGGACGTCGAAGGCTTCGGGAATGAAGCTGCCGGTCGAGACGAACTGGGGTAGCTCGGCGACCCGGAGCCTGAGCGCGACGAGCCCTTCCGGGGCTTCGAAGCCTTGGCTTAAGCCCGCGTAGAAGGCTGCGCCCTTGGCGATGCGCGCGGCACCGCCGACCACGCTCACCGAGCCGGCAGGCACCGACGTCTCCGGCGAGACCTCCACCGTCCACTCCGCCAGGCCCTGGCTGAAATCACCGTTGGGGAGAGGCTGGTCGACCACTTCGACATCACCCCCCGCCTGAGCGAAGCAAGCCACGCCGAACTGGAGCACAACGCAGAGTTGGAGTGTTCGCAACATGCGCTTTGGCAGAGCGCTCGGACTCGGCGCTCGGAGGCTCTCGCATCGGATATAGAACCCTGAGTGACTCATGCATCGTCCCCCTACGTCAGATCCATCTTGAAGCCACAAGGAAGCGGGGCCTTCGGCGCAAACAGTTTCTTGATCGAATCCAGTATTTCCTGAACGTCCACCGGCCTGCCGTTCAGGCCATCGTTGGCTGCCAGAAAGACCTTATCAAGAAATTCGCCGGCCCCTGCGCTGCCAGCACCACTAAACAGCTTATTGATCGTTGCAACCGATTTGCAGGCTTGCAGTGCATAAGAGATGGCAGCGACCTTGCCGCTGGGGTCGGTGTAGCGAAGCGGATTGTTCTCGGCATAGCGGTAGTGCCAGGGCTCGAGCGGATCTTCGGACAGGAAGCGGGCAATATCCGGCGCATAGATACGCGCCCGGTAGTAGCCCAGCCCACCCGGAATATCGAACTCGCGACCGGTAAAGCGGATCGAGTCATCCACACTCGGCGGCGGGCCCAGAATCTGCTCACCGAACGGGGTGTAGGCGAATTCAGCCAGCATGTCGCCACTGGTGCTGACCACGTTGCGGATGGAGCCGAGATGGTCAGCGAGCAGCCAACGGATCTGGTTGCCATCGTCGATGGCCAGCGGTCGGTCCACGGTACGGCCCTGCAAGCGGCGCGAAAGAACCTGGCCGTTGTCATCGAGAACCAGGATGACGTTGTCCCCGTCGTAGACAAAGTGGCGGCGCACCCCATCCACTTCGGCAAAGGTACGCGCACCTGCCGGCGTGTAGCCGAAACTGGCCTCGGAGATCACCGCATTGCCGGCATCCAGCAGGGTGGCACCGACCAGGCGCCCGAGCGTGTCGTAATCCAGGTTGAGCGTTTCGCCAGTCGCGGTATTCACCCTCGAAACGACCGCACCCGTCGCGTCGTACTGATACGTCATCTCGCCGTCGGAGAGCAGGCGGTGACCGCCGTCCCCGTTGGCGTATGACAAGGATGCGGGGCCCGGCTTGCCGGGCAGGCTCAGCCAATTCCCGTGATTATCCCAGGTGATGGTTCCATCATTGAAGCCGGCCAGCGGCGGGTGGCTGGCGCTGACCAACCAGCCACGACCGTTGTAGACGAAGTCATGCGTGCCCTGCGCATCGACTGCCTGCGTAATCAGGCCGATGTCGTTGCGAGTAAAGCTCATGGCGTGGATCAGACCGCCATCCGGCCGGCGATGTTCGATTCGATTGACCTCGAACGGACAGCTGGCACAGGCGTATTCGACCAGGGTCGTCGGCCCCGGCACCTGGCCGTCAAGATCGCCATAGCGCCGGATCATGGTGACCAGGCCAGCCGGGTTCAGTTCGAACTCCACGCGCTTGTCATTGATGCCCGGGCCACTTTGCGAGATGGCGGTCACCTGGTCGAAAGCGTCGTACTCGTAGCGGGTCGTCCCGCCGGCAAAATCACGCACCTCGGTCACGTTGCCGTTACCGTCGTAGAGATACTCCACCCACCAGTCCGGACCCGTGGCGCTGGTGCGCGCCAGACGCTGGATGCGGCCGGTCGGGAAGTATTCGACGGACAGGGTCTGATCCGAATTGCCCTCGCTGGTCAGGAGACCGATTTCGTCATAGTCGAAGTTCAGTTGCTCACCGGCCCCGACCCAGGTCTCGGCCAGCAGCAACCCGGCATCATCGCTCAGGAAGCTGCGCTGCCGGCCTGCGCGATCCGTGATCGAGGTTTCAGTCCCCCGGAGGTCATAGGCAATGCTCTCGACAGCGCCGGTCGGATCCGTGCGCGAGACGGCCAGTCCAAGATCGTTGTAGCTGATCGCCCAGGTCTGGGCGAGCGGATCGATGACCGCGCTGCGCAAGCCTGAGGCCACGTACTGATACTCGGTCACGCTGCCCAGCGGGTCCGTGGAAGCGCGCAGTGAACAGTCCGCGTTGTATTCGTTGCGCCAGGTATTGCCCAGGGGGTCTGTTGCGGTTTCCCAGAAGCGCGAGCACTCACCATAGGTCCAGCTGAACTGCTGGCCGCCCGGCTCGGTGCGCGTCAGCTGATTGCCGCGCTCATCGTAGGTGCTGACCGTCGAGCCCCCGGCGCGGTCGATGTATTCGATGACGTAGCCGTCATCGTTGTAGATCCAGCGCTGTTCGAGCGCGGTGGTGGCATCGATCCAGTCACGCTGCAGCACCAGCAGTCCCCGGTCGTTGTAGACGAAGTCGGTCTGGAAACCCCGGGTATCAAAGACAGTCTCAATGCCACCGGCCACGTCATAGTCATAGCTCATGCACCCTTCCAAGGTCGCGGCATTGCCATCGGCGGGGCACTGGGCGATCAAGCGTCCTTCTTCGTCGTAGATCTGCTGCGTGACCACTTCTCCGCGCGGATCAATGACGGCAGTGACGTGATGGGGATAGTCGACGTTGTCATAATCGAAAGTCGTGATGCCACCGCCGAGATCGGTCACGGTGCGCAGATTTCCGATCGCATCGTAGCCGTACAAAATGCGCCCGGGCTCCCCGCCCGGCTCGGCCGGTGGCAACTGCACTTCAGTCACGCGATCCTGGCTGTCGCGCACGTAGTCGATCGACACCCCGGTGGCACTCTGGATCCCGTCGTCGTTGATCGTCAGCGTGTCGCCCTGTGCGTTTCGAACCTCGATCAGGCCCTCGGTTTCGCTGATGACGTAAACCACTTTTTCCGGCGTTTCCAGCTCATACACCGAGGGGTTGTAGGGGATGATGAAATCGGCAAAACCGGCGCCCAGCGCAAACACGATCTGCGGCCCGTCAACCGCACGCAGGACGTCGTCGACACCCGGGTCCGGCTCGAAATTCACATCGAACTGGAACAGCGATGGAAATGCTTTGGGCTTGGGCGCAAACGTGAACCCAACCCGTTCTCCATCAGGCTTGATGACCGTCACGCGGGTTTGTGCGCTGAACGGCTCGGACAATAGCTGGGCGAGCGGGTCGTCCGGATCGGCCGCCTCGCGCGCCGAATCACTGACGCCGCCGGACAAGGCCAGGCGCCAGCCCGGACCCAGATCACCGGGCGCGCTGCCGTGCTGGCCGGCGTCGAGACTGTCGTACGAGCGGCCAATGGTCAGCGGCGTGCCGGCCAGCAACAGGACGGCATCGGCGGTGGCGCTGCGCACTCGGCCGGGCTTGAAACCACCGCCGATGTTGACCCGGAATTCAATACCGCCGGTTTGAACGCCGTCGCTGGCCAGTATGCGGATCCAGTATTCGCCTTCGGGCAGCAGGCTCGGGTCGATCAGGGCGAGCTCGCCTTGGTTCACCGGCCCCGTGCCCTGTGCAAGCCGCTGGGACGTGCCCTCCAGGCCGGCTCTGATCGACACCTCCCAGCTCAGCGCCCCGGGCGTGTCGTCGTCGATGCTGGCAACCAGGGGAGTCGGCGTGAGCAACAGCGTGTCGAAGCCGGGTGAGATCAGGCTGACCACCGGTCTTTGCTCGTCATTGCAGTCCGCCACCTGCAACAGGCGCGAATCGCTCGCGCTCAGGCCGCTGACGTCCGTGGCCGTTGCAAGGGCCGGCACGTTGCCCGGGACAGGCGGCGTCCAGTCGACGCAGCCGGCGCTCAGGGTTTGCGGCTGACCATCAATCAGCAGTTCGCGGCTGGCCAGACCCACGTTGTCGCTGGTCTGGACACAGACGGCGACCGGCTCGGTCGCGCAGGCCGGCTGACGGGCCACGGCAATTTCGACGCTCGGGGGTTCGACATCCGCGACCACGTTGACTGTAAAGCGCTGGGAAGTGAGCCCGCCCCAGTCGTCGTTCAGCGCGATTTCGAACTCGTAAGCTCCGGGGGTCACACCGTTGGTCGACCAGGACAGCCAGCCCGCCTCGGCATCCAGGGTCATTCCGACCGGGCCATCGCGCAGGGTGAAGGTGAGCGCATCGCCGTCGGCGTCGTTGCCGATGAACAAGTGGTTGTAGGTGTCACCCGCGAAGACGGCCGTCGGCGGCGGGTTACTCAGCACCGGGTCGGCGTTGCCGCCTCGTACCGCGATATCGAAGGCCTGTTCGGCCGCCAAGCCTTGGGGATCGCTGACCACCAGTTGCACTGAAACGCTCGCCGGGGTGCCCGGCGATGGTGTCCAGTTCACCTCGCCGGTGACCGCATCAATCTGCATGTCGACCGGTGCCTCCGACAGCGAGAAGACCAGGCTTTCGAACTCCGGATCAACCGCGTCGGCCGAATACGTCCAGACCTGACCGACCACCGCAGCCAGCGGCGGCGTGCTCGTGACATACGGTGGCTGGTTGGGCAAATCTTCGAGCACGCTCAGTTCAAAGCGCTGGGTGGCCTGCTGACCAGCAGCATCGGTTGCGACCAGTTCGATGATGTGCGGTCCGATATCACCGGACTCGGGCAGCCACGCAAGCGAGCGCTGGGCAGGATCAAGACTCATCGCGGCCGGACCCTGAGCCAAAACAACGGTCGGCGCCGGAGTCTGGGGCGGGCTGAGCTGATAGCGATAGCGATACTGCGTGCCGACCGCGGCAACGGTGACCGGCGTGCTCACGAAACCCGGACCGGCCGGCGTGACGGCCTGCTCGCCGACGAACAACGTGTAGCTCTGCGTGGCTTGCCCCCCCTGCCCATCGTCGGCCTCGATGATGACGCTGTGCTGGCCCGGCTGGGCGTTGGTCCAGCTCAACAGACCAGAGCCGGAATTGATGCCCAGACCGGTCGGCGCACTCAGC
Organism: Wenzhouxiangella sp.; assembly: GCA_036353315.1. GTDB lineage: Bacteria > Pseudomonadota > Gammaproteobacteria > Xanthomonadales > Wenzhouxiangellaceae > Wenzhouxiangella. Next base: position 9,343 of record JAZBOC010000067.1, read on the forward strand.
AATGCCAAGCTAACGCTGTCACCGTCGGGATCGACCACCACGGCCTGGTAGCTGTAGTCCGCGCCGATCGGGACCTGGATGACCGGTGTGCTGGTAAAGATCGGCGGCGCGTTGAAGCCAGCCTCGACCACGGCGATTGAGAAGGACTGACGGCTGACCCCACCGCGGCCGTCGGAGATCCGCAGCACGACATCGAAACTGCCCGCGCTCGGCGGTGTCCAGCTGAGCTGTCCACCCGTCTGGCTCATTCCGGCCGGCGCGACCAGCAGGGACCAGGTCAGGCTGTCGCCGTCACCGTCTTCGGCCGCCGCGGGGTAAGTCCAGGGTCGACCCACTGTGGCCCGGGTGGTGGGCACGGAGGTGAAATGCGGCGCCTGATTGGCCGGCAGCAGCCAGCGCGGCTCGAAGTCGATCGGCGCCAAACTCGGGTTGGAGAAGGCCAGCTCGCGCATCGCCGAGCGGGTTCCGGACGGCAGAATCTCGCCATCCGGCACAAGCACAACGTATGGCTCGCCGTTCGGCGTCAGACCATCGGCGTTCAGCAATTCCACACCGGGATGCAGATCAAGCCCGACCGCCATCAGGATAGGCCCTTTCAGTGCGGCACCCGGATTATTGACCGCAACATCGACCAGCAGACGTTGCTTTCCGGCATCGAAACTGGTTCCTGCAAACTCGGCCTGCAGCAAGCCCGAGACCTCGGCGAAGCCAGCCCATGGATCACTCTCGCCACCGGCGCCGATCAGCTCGATTTCAAGCACCGTCGGGCCACAGGCCTCGACGGCCGAGACCGTGACCTGATTCGGGCCCGGCTCGAGTTCGATGGCGGCAAAGAATCCGCCACTGCTGTCCAGGACAGAGGCTGCCTCGCCGTTGACCTCGACTTCAAGCACCGGCCGGAGCTGATTGACCGGCAGCACCCGGCCGCTGAGCGTGAGCGGCACGCCGGAAGGCAGCAGCGTGCCCGGTCGCGGCGACAAGTCGGTGAACTCAGGTGCCGCGATGGTCTGAGCAGTGCCACAGGCCGCAATCGCAATCGAACGAGCCACCGGCAGGATATCGTCGAGGTCGAAGTCAGCCACCGTGGCGATGCCACCGGTGCCGACCGTGACCAGCCCGGCCATGGCCCGCACCGGATCCGGTGCGATGTCGGGTAGCAGCGGCGAGACCACCACCTGGTTCTGGGCCGCGATCTGGCGGGCGAAGTAGACCGAGTCGATATCGAACTCGTCCACCGGATCGCCGCAGTAAGGACCCTCGTCGGCGATCGGCACCAAAAGCCGGACCGCATCGGACTGCCACGGGTAGCGCTCGGCGACGATGGCCGCGGCCGGGCCCCAGTTCTCGGTCGGCAGCTCGGGGAAGCCGGCGCAGTTTTGGAGGTCTGCCATCCAGGAGGGCGGCGAGCCCGGCACGGTCGGGCCCAGCTGGCCTAGCACATTGTTGTTCAGGCAGCTGGCCGTGCCGTTCTCAGTGATGCCCCAGTAATTCGCGTTGACCGGAATGCCGTCATCGGCCAGCGCCTGCACCAGGTCACCGGCCAGGTCGCACATGGCCTGGTTGACCGGATCCATCGACACCGAGGTATCGAAGGTGAACACCAAATCCAGCGCGCTGCAGGCGGCACAGCCTTCCGGGACCTCGACGATCCCGCCGGCCGAGCCAACCCGGAACAGCCAGTCGCGCATCTGGTTGGCTGGATTGAAGAAGCTCAAGGTATAGGTACCAGCCGCCAGCGCCACCGGCCCCTGGTCGTTGGCTGTGAAATCTGCCGCACTGGCCGGCCCGAAAACCGGCGTCCCAACCGGATCGATCAGCTGCCATTGATTGCCTGCTGCCGCCGCCATCAAGTCAAAAATCAGTGGCTGGCCATCCTGATCCGGCGTGAACTCGTAGCTCAGGCGCGCCCCCGGCATGGGGAACTCGGCCACGACGACCTCGTTGACGCCAATCGTGCCCGCCTGCTCGTCAATCACGCTACTGAACTGCCAGGAAGGCGCGCCAGCCGAGGGCAAGGCACGCAGGGTGAATTCGTAGTCGCCCGGCGGCAGGGAGAACGGCCCGCGTACCGCTGTCGACAAAAATTGCAGATGAACATCGGCAAACGGTGTCCAGCCCGACGGCAGATGAGTCAGCGTGGCGAAGACGTTCGCTGCGTTGCTGCGCGGATCGAAGAACGCGCGGGTGTTAGCGGCACTCAGCGTGAAGGCAAAGCGCTGCTCATCTCCGGGTCCGCTCGGCGTCCAGTCTTCAAGCTGATTGAGCACTGTAGCCAGCGGCAGCTTTGCCTTGGGCGAGTGCAGTGTGAGTGAGTAGGCGCTGGTGGTCGGAGAGACCATTTCGATCAATAGCCGGTAGTCGCCCGGCTCGACGATCAGCAGGCCGATATCGTCACTGAGCGGGAAAGACAAGCGCCGACGATCGACCAGCCGCCGGCCGGCCGAGTCCAGCAGCGAGTAGCGCAGCGCGTTGTTGCCGGACTGGACCTGGAC
>JAZBOC010000068.1:0-9039 GCA_036353315.1 Wenzhouxiangella sp.
GATCAGGACTCTTCGAGTTCGATGTTGATGCCGAGCGAACGGATTTCCTTGACCAGAACGTTGAAGGATTCCGGCATGCCGGCCACCATCTGGTTGTTGCCGTCGACAATCGATTTGTACATCTGGTTACGACCCTGCACATCGTCGGACTTGACCGTGAGCATTTCCTGCAGGGTATAGGCAGCGCCGTAGGCCTCCAGGGCCCAGACCTCCATTTCGCCGAAACGCTGGCCGCCGAACTGGGCCTTGCCACCCAACGGCTGCTGGGTGACCAGGCTGTAGGGCCCGGTGGAGCGGGCGTGCATCTTGTCGTCGACCAGGTGGTTGAGCTTGAGCATGTACATGTAGCCCACGGTCACCGGCCGATCGAATGCATCACCGGTACGCCCGTCGTAGAGGGTGGTCTGACCCGTCTCCGGCAGATCCGCCATCTTCAGCAGCTTCTTGATGTCTCGCTCATCGGCGCCGTCGAATACCGGCGTCCCCATGGGCACACCACCGGTCAGGTTGCGTGCCATTTCATCGACTTCCTCGTCGCTGAACTGGCTCATGTCAACCCGGCCATCCTGGTCGGAATTGTAGATCTCGCCGATGAACTGGCGGACTTCCTCGCTCTTGCGATTTTCCTCCAGCATGGTTTCGATCTTTCGGCCCAGCCCGCGGGCCGCCCATCCCAGGTGGGTTTCGAGAACCTGGCCAATGTTCATGCGCGAGGGCACACCCAGCGGATTGAGCACGATATCGACCGGCGCGCCGTCAGCGGTGAACGGCATGTCTTCGGTTGGAACGATGGTGGAAATCACGCCCTTGTTGCCGTGACGTCCCGCCATCTTGTCGCCGGGCTGCATACGCCGTTTGACGGCCATGTAGACCTTGACCATCTTCAGCACACCCGGGGCGAGATCATCGCCACGAGTGATCTTGGCCTTCTTCTCCTCGAAACGCTTGTCGAACAGCTTGCGCTGCTTCTCGATCTGGCGGCTGGCGCGCTCCAGCAGATCCTGGGCGTCCTCGTTGCGCATGCGCAGCTTGAACCAGTCGTCGCGTTTGAGATCCTTCAGGTAGGCCTTGTTGACCTTGTCGCCCTTCTTGATCCCGGCCGGCCCTTTGTCAGCGATCTTGCCGATCAGCACCGACTCCAGACGGGCAAAGATGGCGTCTTCCATGATGCGCAACTGGTCATCCAGATCCTTGCGCACCTGGCGGATTTCGTCTTTTTCGATCGAAATCGCCCGGGCGTCCTTGTCAACACCTTCGCGGGTGAACACCTGCACATCAATGACGGTCCCGTCCATACCGGTCGGCACCCGCAGCGACGTGTCCTTCACGTCAGAAGCCTTTTCACCGAAGATCGCGCGCAGGAGCTTTTCCTCCGGCGTCAGCTGGGTCTCGCCCTTCGGCGTGACCTTGCCGACCAGAATGTCTCCGGCATTGACCTCGGCGCCGATGAACACGATCCCGGACTCGTCCAGCTTGTTGAGCGTGGACTCACCCACGTTGGGAATGTCGGCCGAGATTTCTTCGGTACCCAGCTTGGTGTCGCGAGCAACACAGGTCAGCTCCTCAATGTGAATCGAGGTAAACCGATCTTCCTGGACCACTCGCTCCGAAATCAGGATAGAGTCCTCGAAGTTGTAGCCGTTCCAGGGCATGAAGGCGACCAGCATGTTCTGGCCCAGGGCCAGTTCCCCCAGGTCGGTTGACGGTCCGTCGGCCAGCACGTCGCGCTTGGCGACCGTGTCCCCGACCTTGACCAGCGGGCGCTGGTTCATGCAGGTGTTCTGATTGGATCGCTGGTACTTGACCAAGTTGTAGATGTCCACACCCGGGTCGTCTTCGCCCACCTCATCTTCATTGGCGCGAACCACGATGCGGCCAGCGTCTACCTGATCAACCACACCGCCTCTAAGCGCCACAGTGGTTACGCCGGAGTCGGTGGCGACAACGCGCTCCATGCCGGTGCCGACCAGGGGCTTGTCCACACGCAGTGTGGGCACCGCCTGACGCTGCATGTTTGAGCCCATCAGGGCGCGGTTGGCGTCATCGTGTTCAAGGAACGGCACCAGCGAGGCGGCGACCGAGACGATCTGACGCGGAGAGACATCCATGAAGTCGATCTCACCGGGCTGCTGCAAGGCGAATTCACCGAGATGACGGCAGGGAATGAGTTCATCGACGAAACGCTTGTTTTCGTCCAGATCGGCATTGGCCTGAGCGATCACGTATTCACCTTCCTCGATCGCCGACAGGTACTCGACCTCATCGGTGACCTGGCCATCACGCACCCGCCGATAGGCCGTCTCGAGAAACCCATACTGGTTGGTTCGGCTGTAGCAGGCCAGCGAGTTGATCAGACCGATGTTCGGACCTTCCGGAGTTTCAATCGGACACAGGCGCCCGTAGTGGGTTGGGTGCACGTCGCGCACCTCGAAACCGGCCCGCTCACGGGTCAGCCCGCCCGGACCGAGCGCCGATACGCGGCGCTTGTGGGTCACCTCGGACAACGGATTGTTCTGGTCCATGAACTGGGACAGCTGCGAGGACCCGAAGAATTCCTTCACCGCTGCCGCGACTGGCTTGGCGTTGATCAGATCCTGCGGCGCCAAACCTTCGCTTTCAGCCACGCTCAAGCGCTCGCGCACGGCCCGCTCGACGCGCACCAGGCCGATTCGGAACACATTTTCAGCCATCTCGCCGACCGAGCGCACCCGCCGGTTGCCGAGATGATCGATGTCGTCCACCGTACCATTGCCGTTGCGGATATCGATCAGGACCTTGAGCACGGCCAGGATGTCTTCGCGATCCAGCACGCCCTCGCCGGTGATCTCCTTGCGGCCCACCCGGCGGTTGAACTTCATCCGCCCAACCGAAGACAGGTCATATCGTTCGGCCGTAAAGAACAGGTTCTTGAACAGGTTCTGGGCTGCTTCCTTGGTCGGCGGCTCGCCCGGGCGCATCATCTTGTAGATTTCCCACAGCGCTTCAAGCTCGCTGCTGGTGGGATCGATCCGCAGGGTATTGGAGATGTAGGGGCCCTGATCCAGGTCATTGACATAGAGAACGTCAAACTTCTTGACCTTGGCCTCGCGCAGGGCACCGAGTTGCTCGGCGGTGATCTCGTCGTTGGCCCGAGCGACCAGCTCCCCGGTCTCGGTATCAACCACGTTGTGAGCCAGGATTTTGCCGATCAGGTAATCGTCCGGCACATCCAGCGTGGTCACACCGGCCTCGTCGATCATCTTCACGTGCCGCGCAGTGATCCGACGGTCACGGGCAACAATCAGGTTGCCGTCTTTGTCGACGATGTCGAACAGGGCGTTCTCGCCGCGCAGGCGCTGCGGCACCAGATCGATCTTCGCATCGCTCTTGCGCAGGGTGACCTTGGTCTTTTCGAAGAAGAAGTCGAGAATTTCCTCCTCTTCCATGCCCAGCGCGCGCAGGAGGATCGTCACCGGCAGCTTGCGGCGACGGTCGATTCGGGTGAACACGCAGTCCTTGGGATCAAACTCGAAGTCCAGCCAGGAACCGCGGTAGGGAATCACGCGCGCAGAGAACAACAACTTACCCGAGGAGTGGGTCTTGCCGCGATCATGGTCAAAGAACACGCCCGGCGAACGGTGCATCTGATTGACGATGACCCGTTCCGTCCCGTTGACGATGAAGGTGCCGGTATCGGTCATCAGCGGCAGGTCGCCCATGTAGACGTCCTGCTCAATCACATTCTTGACTTTCTTGTTGCGTGCCGGTGAATCCTTGTCATAAATGACCAGGCGCACGGTCACACGCAACGGCGCGCCGTAGCTCATGCCCCGGAGCTTGCACTCGGTGACGTCGAACTCGGGGTCACCCAGGCGATAGCTGACGTACTCAAGGGCCGCGTTGCCCGAGTAGCTCTGAATCGGAAACACCGAGGACAGGGCCCCGTGGAGACCGATTTCCCGGCGGTCCTTTTCGCCCACATCGACCTGCAGGAACTGCCTGTAGGAGTCGATCTGGGTCGAGAGCAGGAACGGAACCTCAAGAACCTGCGGGTGCTTGCCGAAGTCCTTGCGAATGCGCTTCTTTTCCGTGAAGGAGTAGCTCATGAGCGTCTTACCCACCTGATGTTGCAAACCGGCCGGGTCTGGTTACAATCATGGCCGAGGGACCCGGAATACACCTCGGCGACTGGTCTTGCTGCTGCGACAACGGGCTCAGGCTGGGCAACCGCAAGGGGCTGCCCAGCCTGACCTGTTCCGTCGACCTCAGAAAGCAACAGGCTTACTTGACCTCGACGGTCGCGCCTGCTTCTTCCAGCTGCTTCTTGATGCCTTCGGCTTCGTCCTTGGAGGCACCTTCCTTGATCGGTGCCGGAGCACCTTCGACGAGGTCTTTTGCTTCCTTCAGACCCAGCCCGGTGATCGCCCGAACAGCCTTGATGACGGCCACCTTGTTGGCGCCGAAGCTGGCCAGGACCACGTCGAACTCGGTCTTTTCTTCTGCAGCTTCAGCTTCGCCACCGCCGGCAGGGCCAGCAGCGACGGCAACCGGTGCCGCAGCGGATACACCGAACTTCTCTTCCATGGCTTCAATGAGATCGACGACCTCCATGACGCTCATGTTCGAGATGGTTTCAAGAATGTCTTCTTTTGAAACGGCCATTTTCCTTTAACTCCTGCAATGTTGATTGGACGTTGGCATGAAGCCATGCCTTTCGTCGTGACGTTTTTGACTTGTGCTCGAGAATCAGGCAGCTTGCTTGCTGTCGCGAACCGCGGCAATGGTTCGAACCAGCTTTGCGTGCGGCTCGGCGAGGGTACGGACAAACTTCTCGATCGGCGCTTTCATGACGCCCATCAGCATGGAGATGGCTTGATCCCGTGTCGGCAGACTGGATAGACGCTCCAGTTCGCTCTGGTCGTACAGCCGGGCTCCTACCGAAACCAGGCGTGGGATCAAACGATCGTTTTCCTTTGCAAAACTCTTGACCAGTCTTGCCGCTGCGCCAGGATCTTCGATCGAGAACGCAAACAGCAAAGGCCCGGTCAACTGCTCGGACATGCATTCGAAGTCGGTACCCTCAACGGCACGACGCACCAGCGTGTTCTTTGCGACCTTCAGGTAGACGCCTTCCTTGCGCGCTTTCGAACGCAAGTCTGTCATCTGCCCGACGGTGATGCCGCGATACTCGGCAGCAACAGCAGAGTGGGCGGACTTGGCCACTTCGGCCACTTCAGCCACAACTGCCTTTTTCTGCTCAAGTGTGAGCGCCATTGGCTACCTCCGTTGAGATGAAACAGTCCTGACTGCTGACTGCTCTTACCATTTCCGGAACTCGTCGGTCGGACGATCCCGGACCCATTGGTGGCCGTTTCATCTAAATGATCGGGCATCACCATCTGCGCGGGCGGTCGAAACCATTACCAGGCCGAGCAATAAAGCCGGCTTGACCCGCGGTCTTGGACGGGCCGTCTCCTGTCACCAAGAGTTCGGTCGCCCTGGAAAAGCAACGGGATTTCCCGTTTTCTTCTCCGTACTTCTTTCCGTCAACCGAAAACCTTCGGTTTACAATCCCAGACTGCCGGTATCCACGGTCACACCCGGCCCCATCGTTGTCGAGACCGCGACTTTCTTCAGATACTGGCCCTTGGCCGCTGGCGGCTTGATTTTGAACAACTCGTTGATCAGGGCCGTCAGGTTGCCTTTGAGCAGCTCAGTGTCGAAATTTGCTTTGCCGATCGTGCTGTGAATAATGCCCGCCTTGTCGGTTCGGAACTGAACCTGACCGGCCTTGGCATTGCGGACCGCAGTCTCGACATCGGTCGTCACCGTACCCACCTTGGGATTGGGCATGAGGCCGCGCGGACCCAGAACCGTGCCCAGCCGACCCACCACGCGCATCGCGTCGGGCGTGGCAATACAGACGTCAAAATCGATCTGGCCACCCTTGATGGAGTCGGCCAGATCCTCGAAACCCACGATATCGGCTCCGGCTGCGGTCGCCTTGTCGGCGTTCTCACCCTGGGCGAACACGGCAACCCGGACGGACTTGCCGGTCCCGTTGGGCAGCACCAGCGCGCCGCGAACGACCTGGTCGGACTTGCGCGGGTCCACGCCCAGTCGGATTGCGACGTCCACCGACTCGGTGAACTTCAGCTGGCTGCTGGATTTCAGCAGATCCAGGGCTTCTTCGATCGGGTAATTCTTGCCCGGCTCAAGTTTCTCCTTGATGGCGCGCAAACGCTTGCTTCTGGCCATTATTCGACTCCTTCCACGTTCAGGCCCATGCTTCGGGCGCTACCAGCAATGGTCCGCACGGCCGCATCGATGTCCGCTGCGGTCAGGTCGGGCTCCTTCATCCGGGCGATTTCTTCAAGCTGCTCGCGGGTCACCGTGCCAACTTTCTTGGTATTCGGTTCGCCGCTGCCCTTTGGAATCTTGGCCGCTTTTTTCAAAAGCACAGCGGCCGGCGGAGTCTTGGTGATGAACGTGAAGCTGCGATCGCTGTAGACCGTGATAACCACCGGCAGCGGCAAGCCCTGCTCGGTAGACTGGGTCTGGGCATTGAACGCCTTGCAGAATTCCATGATATTGACACCGTGCTGTCCCAGCGCCGGCCCGACGGGCGGGCTGGGATTGGCCTGACCTGCAGGCACTTGCAGCTTGATGTACGCCTTGATTTTCTTGGCCATTGTTCAAGTCTCCTCGGGTTCTGGCGCCGCCGCACTCCGCGACCGGCTCCCCGTTTCGTTGATCGATCGACCGGCCAGGGCTCGATCGGTTGGGTTAAAGCTTCTCGACCTGCTGGAAGTCGAGCTCTACCGGTGTCGAGCGGCCGAAAATGGAAACGGCCACGCGCAAACGGCTCTTTTCGTAGTTGATCTCTTCGACCACACCACTGAAATCGTTGAACGGGCCGTCGGTGACCCGGACCATTTCGCCCGGCTCGAAAAGCACCTTCGGCCTTGGCTTGTCGACGCCTTCTGCCACACGCTGAAGAATCGCATCCGCTTCACGCTTGGTGATCGGAGCGGGCTTATCCTGGCGTCCGCCGATGAAGCCCATGACCTTGGGCACATCCTTGACCAGATGCCAGGTATCCTCGTTCATCTCCATTTCCACCAAGACATACCCGGGGAAAAATTTTCGCTCGCTGCGGCGCTTGACGCCCTTCTTCATCTCCACCACTTCTTCGGTGGGGACGAGAATCTCGCCGAACTGATCTTCCATGCCGGCGCGCTCAATACGCTCCCGCAGACCCTTGAGCACTTGCTTCTCAAAGCCGGAAAAAGCGTGCACCACGTACCATTGCTTGGCCATCAGGATCCCCCGGCCGCGCCGATCAGCCGACGGACAATCCAGCCGAACAGCGAATCCATGAAAAACAGCAGGATGGCCACGATGATCGTGATCACCAGCACCACAAGGGTTGTTTGCAGCGTCTCTTGCCGCGTCGGCCAGACCACCTTACGGCGCTCTACGTCGGCCTCGCGGACAAAGCCGAACATTTCGCGGCCGCGCTCGGTTTGCCCGACGATCAGGCTGGCCACAAGCACGGCGGCCAAGAGACCGAGCACCCGGAACAGGGTCATGACTTCGCCGGCAAAATGGAAAAAGCCGACCACACCGGCCAGCAGAACCAGCAGGCCCGCAGCCCAGAACATGTTGTCGCGCGGTGATGTCTTTTCGGCTGCCATAATGTCCGTGTTTCTAAAGATGGCAGGCGAGGAGGGACTCGAACCCCCAACCTGCGGTTTTGGAGACCGCTGCTCTGCCAGTTGAGCTACTCGCCTGTAAAAAAGGTTTAAGGCCTCGGGTTTCAGATATCAGGATGTTTCGTCCTGAAATCTGAACCCGGAAGCCCGTCATCCTTACTCGTGAATTTTTGCAACCACGCCGGCGCCGACCGTGCGGCCGCCTTCGCGGATAGCAAAGCGCAGGCCTTCTTCCATCGCGATCGGCGCGATCAGTTCAACCTGCATCTGCACGTTGTCACCCGGCATCACCATCTCGACACCCTCCGGCAACTCCACCGAACCAGTCACGTCCGTGGTCCGGAAGTAAAACTGCGGACGATAGCCCTTGAAGAACGGCGTGTGACGACCGCCTTCTTCCTTGCTCAGGACATACACCTCAGCCTCAAACTTGGTGTGCGGCGTGATCGTGCCCGGCTTGGCCAGAACCTGGCCGCGCTCCACGTCATCGCGCTTCGTGCCACGCAGCAAAACGCCCACGTTGTCGCCCGCCTGACCCTGGTCAAGCAGCTTGCGGAACATCTCCACGCCCGTGCACGTCGTCTTGGTCGTATCCTTGATCCCGACAATCTCGATCTCGTCGCCAACCTTGACAATCCCGCGCTCAATACGACCCGTCACCACCGTGCCGCGACCGGAAATCGAGAACACGTCCTCAATCGGCATCAAAAACGCCTTGTCCAGATCACGCTCCGGCTCCGGAACGTACTGATCCAGTGCCTCAACCAGCTTCATGATCGACGGCACGCCAATCTCACTGTCGTCGCCTTCCAGCGCCTTGAGCGCAGATCCGGTGATGATCGGGGTATCGTCGCCCGGGAAGTCGTAGTCGCTCAAAAGCTCACGAACTTCCATCTCCACCAGCTCCAGAAGCTCGGCGTCGTCCACCATGTCCGCCTTGTTCAGGTACACCAGAATGAACGGCACACCCACCTGACGGGCCAGCAGAATGTGCTCGCGCGTCTGCGGCATCGGACCGTCTGCAGCCGAGACCACCAGAATCGCGCCGTCCATCTGCGCCGCACCCGTAATCATGTTCTTCACGTAGTCAGCGTGACCCGGGCAGTCCACGTGCGCGTAGTGACGAGCATCCGACTCGTACTCCACGTGCGCCGAGGCAATCGTGATCCCGCGCTCACGCTCTTCCGGCGCATTGTCAATCTGGTCATACGCACGAAACTCACCGCCTCGGGCCTCCGCGCAGACCTTCGTCAGCGCCGCCGTCAGCGTCGTCTTGCCGTGGTCAACGTGACCAATCGTGCCCACGTTTACGTGCGGCTTGTTGCGTTCAAACTTTGCCTTGGAC
>JAZBOC010000069.1:0-14311 GCA_036353315.1 Wenzhouxiangella sp.
TCTTCGGCCAGCGGATCGGTCGACTGCGGGTCATCGGCCAGGAACCAGCGACCCACGCCATCCAGATCGTAGTAATAGCGAATCTGGGCCTGGGCGTTGGCCGAAACAATCACCGACGTGCCGCCCACGTTCTGATTCGGCGTGAACCAGTGACCGGTGTAGTTGACCGGCGTGCCATCCACCTCCGGGCAGGTGTCGGCCGCCACCGGCTGCTTGATGTCCGAACCCTGACCGCCATTGACCGACCAGGAGAACACCAGGCTGCCCTCGTCGATCATGGTCACGACCACATGGCCCGCGCGAACCGGCGTCTGCTCGCCCCCGGCTGCGACGTAAGCGTCGATATCGGCCGACCACACGGCTGAATTGTCATCCACCGGCGCCGAACCGAGGTAGAACAGCGGCAGGCCGTTTTCGTCATAGCTGTACCAGACGATGAAGCCAAAACCAGCCGTTTGCCAGGTAATGCCCTGGGCAATCTGAATGCGCGGATTTTCCGTTGTGCCGGACGGACTCCAAAGTCCAACCTGGCGATTGATGCTGCCCGTCTCGTCCAGGCTGGCCGCGATTTCGACCGCCTGCTCTTCGCCCGTGGCGTTATCCAGCACCAGGTAGTAGCGACCCGGCGTCAGGGCGGCCCCGGACAGGACCAGCGGCGCCCCGCCGGCCGCGCCCGAAGCCAGCACGGGCCCGCTCGGCGCAGGAGCCTCCGGAGCGCTGGCGCGAATCGCATCGAAGGCCACCCGCTGGACCGAAAGGCTCACACCGGCATCCCCGATCACGTCAAAGCTCAGGCGATCAGCCGTTACGGGCACGTCGACAAACACCGCCTCGTGACGAGCGCTGGCCGGGGCGACGACGACCTGGGTCTTGCCGGGCACCAGCACCGTGGTCTCGGGCGCCAGCGCGCTGCTGCGCTCAAGGACCACCGGCACCCCACCCAGCCGATCCAGAGGGCTGTCTCCGCCGGCGATGGAAATCAGGCCGAGATAGCGCTCGTCGCGCCGCATCTCGGGCTTGCTCCAGGAAACGCCCACCGACAGCAGGCCGGCCTGGTGCGATCCGGGCCCGTAAATGACCAGATCATCATTTTCGGCCGGCTGGATCACCGCATGCTCCAGCGTGACGCTGTCCTGCGGCGCCGAGGCCGTCCAGTTCTGGACCATGATCCACCACGTACCCGGATCCGGGCTTTCAATCTGGCAGCGCTCCAGGGCATCCTGGGTAATCGACAGACAGCGCTCCTCTCCCAGCTGCGCCACACCGTCACCATTGACGTCCTGACCGACATAAAGATCCATATCGGGCGCGCTGGAAGCGACGGTCTCTGCCCATAGCATCAAGGATCCGGGCGCGACGTCCACGAGGAACGTCCGCGTCCCGGCGCTGCCGTCGTAGGGGTCGCCGTTGGTGGGATCCTGCGGCAGGGTGAACTGTTCAATCTGCGGCCGGACCAGCGCACTGCTCTCCAGCACCGCCTCAGACAAGTCACTGATAAAGCCCAGGTCCAGGCGCGTACGGCCCTGATTGGCATCAGCATTGATGCGCAGTAGCGCCGGGAGATTGACTACGCCGGTGTCGGAGCGCACACCGACGGGCAGACGCTGGGTGACCAGCGGAACCACTCCCGGCACGGGCGCACCCAGATTGGCAGGGCTCAACCTGACCGCACCGTGCTGCAGCGCGTTGCTGCCGTCGCCGCCCGGGGTGACCGTGATGGTCAGCTCCTGGGACTGGCCCGGATCGAGCGTGAACTGGGCGGGGCTGACCACGATGTCGACCTCGCCTTCCCCGCCGGTCGACCAGGTTCCGGAGCGCATCGCGGTCACGGTGCGTGTAAACGTGCACGATGTCCCGCAGTTCTCGTTGACCAGTCCGGCCAGGTTGAGCGCACCGGGATCACCGCCGAACTCCGGGTTGGCACTCTGGAACTGGAAACGGGTCACCGGCAGGTACAAGCCCGCCCGAGCGGCCAGATCAACCCGGATGCGTCCGGCACCGCGGTCAAAGATATCGGCCGGTTGGCCGGCAGCCAGCACGGGTTCGGCCTCGGCCGTCGTCTCCAGGGCCGAGACCAGCATGGTCGGCGTCCAGTCCGGCTCGAGCTGACGCAGCAGGGCCATCGACCCGGCCGCATGCGGGCTGGCCATCGAGGTCCCGCTCAGGCGCGCCAGCGAAGTGCTGTTGGGCACGTAGGCGGCCTGAATGCCGTCGCCCGGGGCAACCACGTTCGGCTTCATCACGTTGGGCGCGTTAATCGCTGGCCCGCGCGAAGAAAAGCCCGACATCTGGTCACCCAGGCTTTCGCTGAAGATATCGACGATCGTGCGGGGCAGATTGACCGGGAGCTCGCCGCCGGCATCGCGCAGCGCCTCAAGGATTTCGATGCCGTCGACAAGCGACACCATGCCGGCCGGGATGGTCGTGCCTTCAAGCCCAGCCATGCCGATCGGAGCACCACCGACATTGTTGACCATGATGACCGCAACGGCACCGGCCGCAGATGCGTTATCGACCTTGTCGGCAAACAGGCAGTTGCCGCGCTGGAGCAACGCCACGGCGCCGCCGAACGCATTGGCCGGAAAAGCCCCGCAGCCCTCAAGGGTGCCGCCGACGGCATCGCCCGCCCGCAGCGGTACGTTGGTCAGCGGAAAACCCGGCAGATCCGGACCCGTCCCGTAAAGAATGAACCACTCGCCGACGCCGCTGATCGTGACCTGGCGACCGCTGCGCTCGCGGTGGGTGCTGCTGCCGACCGCAAAGACCCACGGCGCTTCAGCCGGGGAACCCACGGTTTCCGGATTGGGCCCGGAGTTGCCTGCCGAGGTCGAGAAAGCGATGCCGGCGTCGAGCAGGTTCAGCACGCGACGTGCGGCGCCTTCCCGCCACGGATCGAAGGGATCCCCGCCGATGGAATAGTTGACCACGTCGACGCCGTCTCGCACGGCCTGGTCCAGCGCCTGAACGATGGCGCTACCTTCGCAGCTTCCGGCGTCATCATCATCCGGATCCGACTCGATGCAGACCCGGTAGGACACGATGTGGGCGCGCGGCGCGACGCCGCCGGCCGAATCTGCGCCGGCCGCGACGTTCTGCCACTCATTACCGGCCGCGATGGCGGCGACGTGGGTACCGTGACCGTCAGTGTCCTCACCGTCGGTGGAGTCAGATGTGAAGTCATACACACCCACCAGCTTGTCGTTACACAGCACGTTGGCCCGGCTGCACAGACCCAGAAATGCACCGTAGGGGTTGTTGTACTCATAACCGCCGGAAAACGCCGGGTTGGCGGAAAACGCGCGGTGATTCCAGTTGATGCCACTGTCGATGATCCCGACCACGGTCCCTTCGCCGCGCACCGGCGGCAGCTGGGAGACCCCTTCGGCCAGGGTGCGCGCGCCGATCAAGGCCGGGCCATCGGACAGCTGCAGACGGTACAGCCGCTCACGCTGAATCGAGCGCACCCCGGGCAGTTCGCGCAGACGCTGGGCATCGGCACCGCTGATCCCCTCAACGATCACGGTATTGGCAACCAGCCGGGTGCTGCCGGCCTTGGCCAGCTTGCGCCCCAGCACGGCCTGGGCCTGGTCCATGAACTCAGTCTGGCGCTGCTGGAGGAAACTCTCGTAAGCCTGGACCGAAGGATCCAGCGCATCGAACGCCCGGCCGGTCACCGCCGGCGCCGTGGCCTCCAGAACCGGCATCGCGACCGCTGCGTCCTGCTCCAGAGCCGCGTCCGAGCCGGCAAATTCCAGCGTCGGGGCATCCTGAAGCTCGATGATCCAGCGACTGCCGAAGTTATCGGTCTTGCCAGTCGCCTGGACCGACTGGCCAGTCGCCACGACCAGCAAAGAGAGAAAAAGCAGCGAAAACATTGAGCGCATAGAAAGAGTCCTGTCCAGAAATTTCAAATTGCAGGCAAAGGGGTCGGTCAGACCGGTTGCCGCAGGGTTACGAGTTCTTCGGCAGCCGTCGGATGGATACCTATGGTTCGGTCGAAGTCGGCCTTGGTCAATCCAGCCCGCACCGCAACCGCAAAGCCTTGCAGCATCTCCGGAGCGTCGGGACCGACCACGTGACAGCCGAGCACCCGGTTTGAGTCGGCGTCAACGATCAGCTTCATCAGACCTTTTTCCTGCCTGCCGGGCAGAGTGTATTTCATCGGCGTAAAGCGAGAGCGATAGATGATCACGTCGCGACCCTCAGCGCGGGCCTGTTCCTCGCTCAGCCCCACGGTACCCACCGGCGGCTGCGAAAACACCGCCGCCGGCGTGTCGGCGTGCTCGACCGGCCGGTCCATGCCGCCGAACTGGGTGTCGGCAAAGGCATGTCCCTCCATCAACGCGATGGGGGTCAGATTGATCCGATCGGTGACATCGCCGACGGCAAAAACCGAATCGACCGAAGTTCGGCTGTACTCATCCACCTCGATCCGATTGCCGGGGCCGGTCTGCACCCCAATCGTCTCCAACCCCAGGTCCCAGGTGTAAGGCTCGCGTCCGGTGGCAAACATCACCGCGTCAAACACCCGGGCCTGATCGTTCGAAAAGGTCACCTGGATGCCGTCATCGCGCTGCTCGCAGCGCGCCGGCGCCGCGTGGTAAATGAAGTCGATGCCGCGTCCGGCCATGCCGGCCTCGACCGCCTCGCGCACGTCTTCATCAAAGCCGCGCAGGATACGCTCGCGTCGATAGGCCAGCGTCACCTGCGAGCCGAGGCCGTTGAAAATGCCGGCAAACTCGACCGCGATGTAGCCGGCCCCGGCGATCAGGATGCGCTTGGGCAGCTGTTCAAGATGAAAGGCCTCATCGGAGGTAAAGCCCAGCGCGGCGCCCGGGATATCAGGCACCCAGGGCCGCCCGCCCACCGCAATCAAGATTTTTTCGGCCGTGTAGCGCTGCTCGCCGACCGCCACGGTGTGCTCGTCGACCAGGCGCCCGCGCCCCATGTGCAGGTTCACGCCGGCGCCATCAAGCAGGCGCAGATAGACCTGGTTGAGGCGGTCGATCTCGCGGTCCTTCGCGGCAATCAGATCAGCCCAGGAAAATGTCGTCTCGGCCACCTCCCAGCCGTAGCCGCCGGCATCCTGAAAGCTCTCGGCAAACTGGGAGGCGAAGACCAGCAGTTTCTTGGGCACGCAGCCGCGGATCACGCAGGTGCCACCGACTCGCGACTCTTCGCAGATCGCCACGCGCGCGCCGTGCCCGGCAGCAATTCGGGCGGCACGCACGCCACCGGAACCGGCGCCGATGACAAACAGGTCGTAATCGTACTCGCGATGACTCATGGCAATCTCTCGGCTTGATATGGCGCAACTCATTTCGGGGTGCCGATGGTACGATATCCGAACAGGCAATCCAGTTGCATATTCAAGCTTTTTCTGATGAATCTCATTTCCGACCGCGCACGCGGTTCCAGACGCTGCTGATGAGCGAACTGCTGCGCGCCGACCAGGTCGGCTTCACCCGCGCCGGCGAGCTGGTCTTTGAACCGGCCGACGTGTCGCTAAAGGCGGGCCAGGCGCTGGTCATTTCCGGTCCCAACGGCAGCGGCAAGACCACTTTGCTGCGGGTTCTGGCCGGCATCCTCGAACCGGCCACCGGCAAGCTGGAACGAACAGCCAGCCTGGCCTTCCTCGGCCACCTGGCTGCGGTCAAGGGCGACCTGAGCTGCCGCGAAAACCTGCAGTTCAGCACCCGCTTCAGCGGCCAGCCGGGCATGGACGTCAACCGCGCCATGGCCCGAGTCGGCCTGGCCGGGCTGGGTCTGCGTCCGGCGCGCGCGCTATCAGCCGGGCAGAAACGAAGGCTGGGGCTTGCCGGACTGCTGGTTGCGCGACGCGAAATCTGGCTGTTGGACGAGCCCTATGCCAGCCTCGATGACGCCGGCGGTGAACTGGTCGATCAACTGCTCGACGAGCACCTGGCCGGCGGCGGCACGGCTGCGCTTTCGACTCACCAGCGCCAACCCCGGCTGAAGATCGACCCGGAGCGCCTGGTGATTCGGGCGGCCATGCGCGAGGCACTCCGATGACCCGCGCAATGCTGGCCCTGCTGCGACGCGATCTTCGCCTGGCCGTGCGCCACGGCGGCGAATCACTCATGCCGTTGGTGTTTCTGTTCGCCGTACTCATTCTTGTGCCTCTTGGCGTCGGACCGGGCCCGAACCTGCTTTCTGCGATTGCACCCGGCATGGTCTGGGTCGCGGCCCTGCTGGCCAGCTTGCTGGCGCTGGAGCACCTGTTTCGGCCCGACCTGGACGACGGCACCCTGGAACAATGGTGGACCGGTGAAACGCCGGTGGGCTTGCTGGTGGTCACGCGTCTTTTCAGCCACTGGGTCATCACCGGACTGCCGGTGATCCTGTTTGCACCCGTAGCCGCCCAGATGCTGTATCTGCCGGACCGCGCGCTGGGCACGCTGATGCTCAGCCTCCTGATCGGCACCCCCCTGCTGTCGCTGATCGGCGGCCTGGCATCGGCCCTGACGCTGGGCACCAATCGGGGCAGCGTACTTCTGTCTATTCTAATTTTTCCTTTGGTAGTGCCCGTGCTAATCTTTGCCACTGGCGCGGTCTCGGCGGCCGCCGACGGGCTGTCTGCGCAGGCTCATCTGGGCCTGCTCAGTGCGCTCCTGATCCTGGCCGTTACTCTGATTCCATTGGCTACAACTGCTGCACTCAGGCTGAACATCGAATGATCTGGCACAACATCAAAGTCGGTTTCCATCGGCTGGGCTCGCCCCCGGTTTTCCATCGTCTTTGCCAGGTGGTCGCCCCCTGGCTCTGGGCCGGCGCGGCGATCTGCGCGGCCTTCGGTCTGTACAAGGCCCTGTATCTGGTGCCGCCGGACTATCAGCAAAGCGACAGCTTCCGCATTCTCTACGTCCACGTGCCGGCCGCCTGGCAGGCCATGGCCGGCTACCTGGTGATGGCCATTCTGGCCGTTATCGCGCTGGTCTGGCGGATTCGCACCACCGAGATCATGGCCATGATGGGCGCACCCATCGGCGCGGCCTTTACCGCGATCTGCCTGGCCACCGGCTCCATCTGGGGCCGGCCGATGTGGGGCACCTGGTGGGCCTGGGATGCCCGCCTGACCTCGATGCTGGTGCTGTTGTTCGTCTACCTGGGCATCATGGGTCTGTATGCGGCCTTCGAAGACAAGCGCAAGGGCGCGCGTGTGGCCTGCATCCTGATCCTGGTCGGGCTGGTCAACATTCCGATCATCCATTTTTCGGTCGAATGGTGGACGACCCTGCACCAGGGGTCGACGATCAACTTTTTCGGCGAGTCGAGCATGGACCCCAGCATGATGCCGCCGCTGATCTGGATGGTGATCGCCACCAAGTTGATGTTCGGCGCCGCCCTGCTGGATCGCTCGCGTAACGAGTTGATCGAACAGGACCGCCGCAAGGGTTGGGTACGACAGAAACTGGGAGCAAGTGCATGATTCCAGAGTTCGAATATGCCCCGTATGTCTGGACGAGCTACGGGATTTTTGCCATTATTGTGGCCTGGCAGGTGATTCAGCCGCTCATGAAGCGCCGGCGCCTGAAAGCCGAACTCCGCGAGGAGCAGGCGCTTGAGCAAGGAGACTATGTAAATGACACCCAGACGTAAAAAGAGACTGGCCGTTGTTGGCCTGATCGTGCTCAGCGTAAGCGCGGCCGCGACCGTGGCCTTTACCGCCCTGCAGGAGAACATGCTGTTCTTCATCAGCCCTTCAGACGTTCACGCCCAGACCCTGCCGGCTGACCGTCATTTCCGCCTGGGCGGACTGGTGACCGAGGGCAGCGTTTCGCGCGACAACCAGACTCTGCTGGTCAGCTTTGCGGTCAACGATGGCGCCCACGAGGTGCCGGTGACGTTTCAGGGCATCCTGCCCGACCTGTTTCGCGAAGGCCAGGGCGTGATCGCCCATGGTCATATCGGCGAAGACGGCGTGTTCCATGCCCGTGAAGTTCTCGCACGGCATGACGAGACCTACATGCCCAACGAAGTGGCCAAGGCGCTGGAAAAAGCCGGGACGCCACACACGGTCAACATGCCCTCTACGCGTTGATCTGCGGCCCGAATCGCCTGGCGGTTCGGGCCGTGCCATAATCTGCATTTGAGATACGGCTTTATCCCCGGGCCGACCGCCGGTCGTGCCCTGACACAGCAACGAGGTGCCCGCGCATGATCGCTGAGTTCGGACAGATTTCCCTGATTCTAGCCCTGGTTCTAGCCACGCTTCTGGCCACCGTGCCCATGTACGGTGCCTACCGCAACAACGAGGCGTTGATGAACCTGGCACCGTCGCTGGTGACCGGGCACTTCGTCTTTGCGCTGGCCGCGTTTGCCTCGCTGGCCACGCTGTTCCTGACCCATGACTTCACGGTCGCCAACGTCGCCATCAATTCCAACCTGCTGCTGCCGTGGTTCTACCGCTTTGCCGCCACCTGGGGCAGCCATGAGGGCTCGCTGCTGCTGTGGATCCTGATGCTGGCCGGCTGGATGCTGGCCGTGGCCCTGCTGTCGCGCAGCAGCCTGCCCAAGCCGTTCCTGACCCGGGTCCTGTCGGTCATGGGCGCGGTGTCGATCGGCTTCCTGCTGTTTACCCTGCTGACCTCCAACCCCTTCGATCGCATTCTGCCCGGGCCGCCGGACGGACAGGATCTGAACCCGCTGCTGCAGGACGCGGGCATGATTTTCCACCCGCCGCTGCTCTACATGGGCTACGTCGGTTTCTCGGTGGCCTTCGGGTTCGCGATCGCCGGCCTGCTCGGCGGCCGGGTCGAGCGCGACTGGGTACGCTGGTCGCGTCCCTGGACGCTGCTGGCCTGGGCCTTCCTGACCGGCGGGATCACGCTGGGCTCGTGGTGGGCCTACTACGAACTGGGCTGGGGCGGCTGGTGGTTCTGGGATCCGGTCGAGAACGCCTCGTTCGTCCCGTGGCTTCTGGGCACGGCGCTGATCCACTCGCAGGCGGTCACTGAAAAGCGCGGGGCCTTCCCGGCCTGGACCGTGCTGCTGGCGATTGCGGCGTTTTCGACCTCGCTGCTGGGCACCTTCCTGGTGCGTTCCGGCGTGCTGACCTCCGTCCACGCCTTTGCCACCGACCCCGAGCGTGGGGTTTTCATCCTGGCCTTCATGGCCGTGGTGACTGGCTCTGCCCTGACGCTTTACGCGTTCAGAGCGCCGCGCATCATGGTCGGCAAGGGGTTTGACTTCGTCAGCCGCGAAACCGCGCTGCTGCTCAACAACGTCTTTTTCACCGTCTCGGCCGGCATGGTGCTGCTCGGCACCCTCTATCCGCTGATTATCGACTTCATGGGCTGGGGCCAGATTTCGGTTGGACCTCCGTATTTCGGCGCCATGTTCGTGCTGCTGATGACGCCTGTGGTGATGCTCGTTCCGCTGGGACCCTTCAGCCGCTGGGGCCAGGACAACCTCAAGCGGATCGTGGCGCCGCTGGTCATCTCCATGGCCATTGCCGTGGTTGGCGGGCTGATCATTGCCGCCGCTCTGGGCGCGTTCAATCTGCGCGCGATCACCGGCTGGATCGGCGGCCTGTGGCTGATCCTGGGATCACTGAGCTACCTGTTCCGTCAGAAGGACCAGGTCAAGCGCTTCTCCCTGCAGCGCGGCCAGGTCGGGATGATCATGGCCCACGCCGGCATTGGCGTGTTCGTCATCGGGGTCGGTATGGTCGAGTCCATGACCTACGAGCGCGACATCCGCTTTGAGCCGGGCGATCGACTGGAAGTGGCCGGCTATACCTTCCACCTGCATGAAGTTGCCCCGGTCAAGGGTCCGAACTGGATTGCCGAAGAAGGCCGCTTCACGGTCTATCGCGGCGACCGGGAAATCGCCCGAATGCTGCCTCAGAAGCGCCTGCATCACCGCGGCCAGCAGGTCATGACCGAGGTCGCGCTGCGACCGGGTCTGTTCCACGACCTTTACATCGCCTTGGGCGAGCCGATGCGCGACGGCACCGGCGCCTGGAGCATCCGGGTCCACATCAAGCCCTTCATTCGCTGGATCTGGGGTGGCGCGGTCCTGCTGGCGCTGGGTGGCCTCATTGCCGCGACCGACCGACGGTACTGGAAGCGCTACCGCGCCGAGGCGCCTGAGCCGGCCAAGGGTGCAGGAGAAGCAACTGCATGATCAAGATGCTTGTGCCGCTGGGCGTTTTCGTCGGCCTGGTTGTACTGCTGCTGATCAGTCTGCCCACCGCCGAACAGCGGCGGGAGGTGCAGTCCCCGCTGATCGGACGCGAAGTACCGAACTTCAGCCTGCCGGGCCTGCACGACCCGGAAGTCATCCGCTCCACGGTCGACTTCCGCGGTCAGCCGTTCATTCTCAACGTCTGGGGCAGCTGGTGTTTCTCCTGCCGGATTGAGCACCCCTACATCGAACGTCTGGGTCGCGAGGCCGGCGTGCCGCTGATTGGCTTCAACTGGCGCGACGAGCGCGAGGATGCCCTGGAATGGCTGGGCCAGTTCGGCGATGCCTGGACGGTGCACATGGTTGACCAGGAAGGCCGGGCCGCGATCGACCTCGGCGTCTACGGCGCGCCGGAGACCTTCCTGGTCGATCATCGCGGCATCATTCGGCACAAGCACATCGGCCCGGTCGATGAACAAATCTACGCCGACATCATGGCGCGAATCGAACAACTGCGAGTGGAGGCAGGAACGTGAGGCATCGAATGCCAAGATTGACGCGGACGCTGGCCGCCGCCCTGACCCTGACGTTCGGCCTTGCCGCAGCACCGCTGGTGGCACAGCAGGAGGCTCCCGTGGTCGCAGAAACGCCGGGGCAGCCGCCACCGGCCAGCACCATCGAGCGCGGCCAGATGGGCAGCATGGTCACCCCGATCGAGCCGCTGCCGTTTCGCAGCGATCTTGAGCGACGTCGATTCAAGGCGCTGACCAGCGAGCTGCGCTGCACGGTCTGTCAGAACGAAGCCCTGTCCGAGTCCACCGCCCCGCTGGCGCGCGATATCCGAATGGAAGTCTTCGCGATGCTGCAGGAAGGGAGCTCGGACTTCGAAATCCGAAATTTCATGGTCGAACGGTACGGTGATTTCGTGCTTTATCGGCCGCCGCTGGCCGGTCACACCATTCTGCTGTGGGCCGGCCCCCTCCTACTGCTGGCCGGTGGCCTGATGGGCGCCGTTTTCGTGGTTATCAAGAGACGTCGAGCACTGTGACTTCCCTGAGTTTTGTTCTGATTGCCGCCCTGGCGGTTATCTTCGCCGCATTTTTTGTCCTTCGCCCACTGCTGGGCCGCAACCCCGAGCGCGCCGCCATTCAGCGTCGGCTGGATGCACTGGATGACCTGATCGACGAGCTCGATCCGGACGATTACGCCCAGCGCCGGCGCAAGCTGCGCAAGGCGCTCACCGAGACCGGCGGCGCCAGCCCGGTCCCCGGCACGGTGGTCGTCGCCCTGGCCATCGCGGTGCCGGTAGCGACCTTCCTGCTCTACCAGGTGGTCGGCACACCGGAAGGACTGACCCGCGGCGACGATCCGGTCACAGAACTGCGCAGCGACCTGATCGAACTGGCCCACAGCCTGGAACGCAACCCCAACAACTCCGAGGGCTGGGCAGAGCTGGGCATGGCCTACAAGAACATCCAGGAATTCTCATCGGCCCAACATGCGCTGCGTCGCGCGCTGTATATCGACAACGACAACACCTTCGTCAAGGTCGAGCTGGCCGAGACGCTGATGTTCATGGGTGATCGCAACGGCCTGCCCGCCGAATCGCGCCAGCTGCTCACCCAGGCGCTGATCGCCGAGCCGGAAAACCAGAAGGCCATGTGGCTGATGGGCATCGGCGCTTTCCAGGTCGGCAACTTCGACCGCGCCATCGTCTGGTGGGAACGTCTGCTGCCGATGCTGGACCCCAACAGTTCGGTCTATAACTCGATCGCCAACCAGATCGCCCAGGCGCGCATCGAACTTGGCCAGGATCCCGGCGAGCTGCCGCCCCCGCGCCAGGCACCACCGCTGCGCCCAGGCCAGGACACCATGCCGCCCGGACACCCGACGACGGGCCCCGCGCCGGGGCAGACCCGCATGGCCGGACCGCTGCCGCCGGGTGCCAGTGCGATGCCGCCGGGTCACCCCACCCTGGAAGAACCTCAGGCCAGGCCCGGCCCGGTTGATCCTGCCGCGCCCCTGCCGCCGGGACATCCCCCGATGGCGCCCGAGCGCGCGCCGGCCATGCCCAGCAGCCCGGCCGGAGTGACCGATTCTGCCGAACCGAGCTTTGGCGTGGAAATCGCCATTGATCCGCAGCTCTCGGAAAGCTTGAGCGGCAGCGAAACCGTCTTCGTGGTCGCGCGCGCGGCCGCCGGCCCGCCGACCCCACTGGCGGTGCGTCGCATGACCGTCGCCGACCTGCCGGTGCGAATCGGCCTGAGTGACAGCGACGCCATGGTTGAAGGCATGAACCTGTCGACCTTTCCCGAAATCGTCATCACTGCGCGGGTTTCAATGACCGGCGACGTCCAGGCGCGCCCTGGCGACCTGCAGGGCCAGTCCGACGCCGTTTCGATCTTCGAAGCGCCCAGCGCCCGGGTCAATATCTCCGAGCGCCTGTAGCACGCGTGGCGGTCGGCCGGTCGCGGCCGACCGGGGTGGCGACTTATACTCGCGGCTTTAGCGGCTGACGGGAGTTCCGATTGTTTCTCTGGCTGGTCACGTTCCTGTGCGCGGGCCTGTTCGCCCTGGCCTGGTGGGTCAGCCGACCGGTCGGGTGGCTGCCTCGCTGGGCCTTTCGGCTGTCTGTCCTGGTGATGCTGCTGGCCCTGGCCTTGCCCCCGGCCGGTATCGACTGGGTCCGCGACAGCCTGAGCGCCTTCCTGCCGGCCGTGCGCGAAGCCAGCGAGCTGCCGGGGTTTGATTACTTGATCCATTTCATCCTGTTCACCGGCGTGTCCGGTCTGCTGTTCTGGACCCGACCCGACCTGGGGCGCCGCTATCCGGTCGGCTTCATGGTTTTCCTCGCCTTTGCGCTGGAAGGCCTGCAGCTGCTGGTCGACGGCCGGTATGCGTCCTGGGGCGACGTGGTCGCCAATCTGCTCGGCATCGCCATCGCCGCTGCAGCGGTCTGGTCTCTTAAGCCGGAACTCGGAAACGGCAAGACCTGACGCCCTTCATCTGCTAATCTTCGGCCATGTTCACCGACATTCATTGCCACATCCTCCCCGGTATCGACGACGGGTCCAAGGAGCTGGCGCAGTCGCTGGCCATGGCGCGCATTGCCATCGACGACGGCATCGACACGATTTTTGCCACGCCGCACCACCTCAACGGGGTCTATACCAACCCCGCCCGCGCCGTGCTCGACCACGTGGAGCGGCTGCGTGAGCACTTGCTTGACCAAGGCATGGCCCTGAAGGTTCTGCCGGGCGCCGAGAACCACATTGTCCCCGAGCTGCCCGACGCCCTGGCCGAGGGGACGGCCATGACCATGGGCAACTTGGGCCAGGCCGTGCTGGTCGAGCTGCCGGTTCACACCGTGCCGGTCAGCACCGAGGAGATCCTTGAAAACATCCGCTCCCAGTCGCTGACCCCGATCATCGCCCACCCCGAGCGCAATACCTACCTGCGCCAGCATCCCCAGCGCCTGCGCGAATGGATTGAGATGGGCTGCCTGGCGCAGGTGACGGCCCAGTCCTGCACCGGCCTGTTCGGCCCCCAGGTGCGCGCCGCCGCCCACGCCATGGTCACCGGCGGGATGATTCATTTCGTCGCCTCCGACGCCCACCGCGACCGCCGCCGCATCCCCGAGATCAGCCTCGGGCAGGCCGAGATCGAACGCTGGACGAATACCGAGACTGCCCGCCTGCTGGCCGAAGATTTGCCGGCCCAGCTGGCCGGTGGTGAGCCACTGGACACGCAGCGCCTGCAGGCGGCCCTGCCGGCGCCCAGGCAGAGCTGGTGGCAGCGCGTGTTTCATCGGTCGGCCTGAAGCCGCCATGGTGAATGGATGAGCGCCCTCCTGCCCCGCTACCGCGCTTTACCGGTTGAAGAACGACGAGAGCTGCTGCCGGCGGCCTGGCGCCTGCTGCTGATTCGCTTCAGCCTGCTTGGCAGCATCGAGGGCACGCGGCAGCGCTTCAGCGGCCGGAAGCGCTGCGAGCGGACCCTCACCGACCCGGAGGAGCGCCTTGTCTGGGAGCGACGCGCAACGGCGCTGCGCCGGGTCGGCAGCCGGCTGCCAGGCGTGCATTGCCTGGCGCGTAGCCTGGCGCTTCGCTGGTGGATGCGCAGCCAGGGAATCGCGGCAGTCATGATCATGGGCGCCAGAAGA
>JAZBOC010000070.1:0-21595 GCA_036353315.1 Wenzhouxiangella sp.
CAGCTTCGGCAACGACCCCAGAGACGGCTACGTCGTCGAACCCTACTTCCAGTTCGGCCAGCCGCGCGTGCTCGGTGTATCGGCCAGCTATGCCTTTTGATCACCGGCAGAGCGCGAGCTGATGCCTGAGCGCTGGCTGGACAACCTGGCCGAACACATGGCCGCAATGTCGGCCTGGGAGGCCACGGCCGTGGTGCTGGCCGTGGCCTACCTGCTGCTGGCCGTGCGCCAGAACCCGTGGTGCTGGGCGGCGGCGTTTCTGAGCACGGCCATCTTCACCGCCCTGTTCTGGCAGGTGCAGCTGGTCATGCAATCCGCGCTCAACGTTTACTACATGGCCATGGCAGTTTACGGCTGGTGGCACTGGCGGCACGGCGGCCAGGGACAGGGTGAGCTGCCCATCGTGCGCTGGCCCTGGCGGCGGCACGTTCTGACCCTAGGCCTGATCTTGGCGTGCACGCTGATCTCGGGCTGGCTGCTGGCCCGCCACGGCAACGCGGCCCGACCCTACCTCGACTCGCTGATCACCTGGGGTGCGGTGGTCACCACCTTCATGGTCGCGCGCAAGGTGCTGGAAAACTGGGCCTACTGGATGGTGATCAATTCTCTGGCTGCGTTTCTGTTCCTCGATCGGGCCATGCCGCTGACCGCCGCCCTGCATGCGGCTTATCTGGTGATCTCGATCTTTGGCTGGGCCAAATGGTGGCGCGAGTATCGGTTGCACTTGGTGAGAAAAACCTTTTTTGAGGACCCAACCATAAAGGGTTAGCCGGAAGCCTCGATCGGCATGATCTCGTCGGCGGCATAGCTCCTCTGAGCGTGAAACAGATCATAAGCCGACTGCATGTTCAGCCAGCTTTCGGGCGAGCCACCAAAGGCTTTGGCGAGCTTGATTGCCACCTTCGGCGAAACACCGCGCCGGCCATTGACAATCTCGGATAGCGCGTTTCGCGGCATCGCCAGGTGCTCAGCGGCCTGAGTGATGGTCAGATCAAGCTCATCAAGGTAGAGACCTTTCAAGACCTCTCCAGGGTGTGCGGGGTTGTGCATATTCATAGTCTGCGTCCTGTTTTTTAGTGGTAGTCCAGATAGTCGAGCAAGTAAACGTCGCCGTCTTCGAACACGAAGATCAAACGCCAGTTTCAGCTCACTTTGACGCTCCAGTGGCCTTTCAAATCGCCTTTAAGCGGATGCAGGTTTCGACCGGGAATATTCATGTCTTCGAGCACGGTCATGCCATTAAGGCGGGTCAACAGCAAGCGCAGCTTTGAAGCGTGCATGGCTTGAATGCCTGACGTGGCGCCGGTTTCAAAGAACAGCTTCAGGCCCTTGTGTTTAATGCTCTTTATCATGGGAGTATTGTATTGCGTAGCGGAACGCGGTACAACATCTACATACCCCGGCGTGTGATGGCGGGTCTTGTAGAAGTATGGGCGCTCGCATCGGGTGCAGGCAGTTTGAAACGAAGGAAAACGACCGTCTATGCTTTCCATTCAATTCGTGGTCACAACAAAAACCGTAGGTCCAGATGGACAACTTCACGGGCAGAATCGCCCAGCTCAACGCTGATGTTTGGCTGAAGCTGGCCCTCAATTCCTGGCGCGAATGGGGTCTGCCGCTAACCGGACGGCCCAGCGTTCTGGCCATGGTGGACGGCGGGCGAACCAACCGCAACTTTCGTCTGGCCGCGCCCGGGATGGGCGAGGATTTGCTGCTGCGGATCAATCATCCAGACCAGCTTCGCCTGGGGATTGACCGGACGCTGGAGCGAGAGATTCTGGATCTGACGGCGGCGGCGGATATCAGCCGTCCCTGCCTTTACTGGGATCCCGCCAATCGCTACGTGGTGTTTCCGTGGCTTGAGGCCAGACCATGGACAGCTGCCGATCTTGCCTGCCGCGACCAGCTTGCTCGACTTTGGCCGCTGATCGAGCGTTTGCACAGCATCAGGCCCCGACACACTAGACGCAGCTACCGCGCCTACCTGCAGCATTACTGGGACCAGCTTGACGACCTGAACACGATCAATTGCGCGCTCAAAGAACGCTGGCGGGATTTCAGGCCGCAGCTAAAGGCCTTCGACGACGCGCCCTGGCACGAAAGCCTGGTGCATCACGATCTGGTTCCAGCCAATATCCTTGATACCGGGCAGCGCCTTTACCTGATCGACTGGGAATACGCCGCCCCCGGTCATCCGGAGATCGACACCTGGTACCTCGAACCCGAGCGTGTCGAGGAGCCCTTCATCGCCGAGCTGATCGGATGGATCAACACGCTTTGGGAGCACCTGATCCGGGCAGAGCGTCAGTAAAGCCGCTCGACGTAAGACTCGATCGGCTTGCGAACCCGGTCGTCTTCATCGTTGGCCCACTTGCGCGGCGGCAGTTCAGGGGCCGGCGGCGGCTGGTCGTCGTAAGGGACTTTCCTGAGAATGTCGGCAATACAGTTCAGGCGAGCGTGTCGCTTGACGTCTGCATCGACGAAATACCACGGCGAGACCTCGGTATCGGTGTACTTCAGCATGTCGTCCTTGGCCTTTGAATAGTCGGCCCAGTGATCGCGCGCCTTGATATCCATCATCGACAGCTTCCAGCGCTTGGCCGGATCCTCGACCCGGGCCTTCAGTCGGGCCTCCTGCTCGCGCTCGCTGACGGAGAACCAGTACTTGATCAGCTCGATGCCATCGCTGATCAGCATGTCCTCAAATTCAGGACACGAATGCATGAAGCGCTGAACTTGCTCCTCAGTGGCAAAGCCCATCACGCGCTCCACGTTGGGTCGGTTGTACCAGGAGCGGTCGAACAAAACGATTTCGCCGGCGGCCGGCAAGTGCTGGACATAGCGCTGAAAATACCACTGGGTCTTTTCACGATCCGACGGTACGCCCAGGGCGACGGTGCGGACCACACGCGGATTGGTCATGTCGGTAATGCGCTTGATCACCCCACCCTTGCCGGCCGCGTCGCGGCCTTCAAACACGATGACCACGCGCCGGCCGGTTTCGACCACGCTGTGCTGGAGCTTGACCAGCTCCAGCTGCAGCCGGCGCAACTCGCGCACGTAGACCTTTTTTTTGAGCTTGCCCTTGGCGTTGTAATCCTCAGGCCCGAAACGGCGATTGTCTGACAGTTCCTGCATGTTCTCTCCTCAGTTGAAATCTATGGCTAATCGGGCCAGCCTGGTCCGTCAATTCGTCGGCCCTGACCAGCGCGGCCACAGGCATGGATCGGTTCATGCACCAGCTTCAGCTTGCTTGACCAAGCGCCTCCTCCATGCGCTGCACCAATTGGTCTCGCTTGGCGCACAGATCGGCCATCAGGTGCGGTAATTGATCGAAGTGTCCGGCTTCACGCCTGTTCATGATTTCCTCGCCCAGGACATGGATGTCGTCGTGAAGCATGGACACCTCTTCCAGCAGATCGCGACCGATCACCGCACTCAGGACACCGGATCGCAGCCTTTGTCCAAAACGACAGGCCTGAGGATGAAGGGCCGGCAGATCAGCCCGGTTCCCTCGACACCATTGATCAAGCCCTCGAACCCAGGCACGGTGCTCGGTCATGGCGGCGATCAGAATCTGACCTTCAGCAGAAGCGGTCGGTGTCTCTGGCCAACTCGCCAGGGGTGACCAGCTACTGACCCACTTTGGAAACTCCTCTGCCGGCATCGGGCGGGCGATGGCGTAGCCCTGCCCTTCTTCGCAACCCAGACGAAG
Organism: Wenzhouxiangella sp.; assembly: GCA_036353315.1. Lineage (GTDB taxonomy): Bacteria > Pseudomonadota > Gammaproteobacteria > Xanthomonadales > Wenzhouxiangellaceae > Wenzhouxiangella. Next base: position 3,716 of record JAZBOC010000070.1, read on the forward strand.
CAGCATCCTGCCTTCTTCTTCAGTCTCTATGCCTTCGGCGACCACGCCTCGTCCGAAGGCGCGTGCCAGCCCCATGATGCCCACCAGAATGGCGAGGTCTTCGGGATCGTCAAGCATGTCCCGCACGAAGGACTGATCGATTTTCAGCCGCTCGACCGGTAGCTTCTTCAGATACGTCAGAGACGAGTACCCGGTCCCGAAATCATCCAGATCAAATCTGATCCCCAGACGGCCGCACGCATGGATCACTTCACTGACCCGCTCGACATCTTCCAGAGCGGAGGTTTCCACGACCTCCAGAGTCAGCATGCCGGACACCAGTCCGTCGAATTCGCCGACCAGCCGCTCAAGCTCGGAAACGAAGCCTGGATGCTGTAGGTGACCACCGGCAACATTAACCGCAATCGGAACGACAAGACCCTCGGCACGCCAGCGCCTGATCTGGTTCAGAGCTTCGCGCAATACCCAGCGCCCGAGTTCGATTTCAGTCACATGATGCTCGATAACGGGCAGGAACGCGCCGGGTCCTATCAGCCCGCGCTCGGGGTGCTCCCATCGCACCAGCGCTTCCGCACCGAGCAGTTCACCGCTGCGCAGGTTGACCTTGGGCTGGTAATACAGGCGCAACTGGCCGGCTTTCAGGGCATCGGAGACTTCGGCAATCTGCTGAAGCCGCTCTCGCTGATCAGTGTCAGAATCCAGGTCGAACACTTCATAACGGTTCTTCCCGCCCTGTTTCGCGCGGTACATGGCCTGGTCGGCCTGGCGCAGAAGCTGATCGGCATTGACGGGAGCTTGCTGGGGGAAAAGCGTCAGTCCTATGCTCGCTGAAATCTGAAGCTCCAATCGATGACCAGGAATCGCCAGCGGCCTGGCCAGCTCGCGCTGCAAGTCCCTGACTGCCTTCTGGACCTCGGGCAGGCCGCCTAGTCCGGGGATGATCAGGCAGAACTCGTCACCGCCGAGGCGACCCAGCATCGCCTTCTCGGGCAGCGCCTGGCGCAGACGCTTGGCCACGCCGGACAACACCCGGTCACCAACGTCCTGACCGTGATTCTCATTGATCGACTTAAAGCCGTCCAGATCGACCACGCCGAGGACCAGTCCGGCGTCCGCCGATACGACCACCTCATTCATGGCCCGCTCAACGCGCTCGATCAGCAATGCCCTGTTGGGCAGGCCGGTCAGAGCATCGTAGTAAGCGATCCGATACAACTGTTCCTCGTGTTGCTTTTGCCGAGTGATGTCGGAAAACAGCACGATATGGTGCGACAACTCGCCGGTTTCCGAACGCACTGCCGTGGCCACGGCCATGGCCGGAAAACGCTGCCCGGTACTGCGCCGCGCCCACAGCTCACCACTCCAGAAATCGTTGCCCTCGAGGACCGCCCAGAAACCGTCGTCGCGAGGCTCCTGCTCTTCGGGGGTCAGCAGCATTTCCGGCCGCTGACCGATAATCTGTTCGCGTGGATAGCCAGAGATTCGGCAGGTCGCCTCGTTGACATCGCGCACGCTGCGGTCGGGTGCCAGGACGATAATGCCCTCGCGAGCGTGGGTGAACACGCTGGCAGCCAGGCGCAGATCGCGTTCAACGCGGCGGCGCTCTTCGAGCTTCGCGGCCTGGGTGCGCACGAGTATGAACGTGCCAATCCCGAGCAGGCTCAGCGTCATCGTGGCAAGGGCGGTATTCAACCAAAGCGTCCGCCGCAGCCGCGACAGGCCCGGCTCGACCGCCTGGCTCAGCAAAACGCCTAGCGTTTCGCCGCGCGCACCGGTCAGCGGTGAGATCACCGCCAGATGCATCCGGCCATCCATCTTGACCTCGCGCCAGCCGCGTTGCACGGTCGCGATGCCCGTGTCGGCAGCCAGTCGCTGGTAGACCTGCCGGCCGGCATCGCTGCGCGGGGGCAAAGCCGGATCGTTTTCAAGCGGGCCTTGGATCGACAGCTCCGCCAGGCCGAACCAAGGGCTGATCGGCGCCCTTCGGGCCGTGTCGCGGGGCAGCCCCTGCGGGAGCAGCAACAGCTGCGGATCCCGCCCCGGGACCTTTCGGTCAAGCTCGACCAAGAGTTGGGACAGCGGCACTGAAAACTCGACGCTACCCAGATGACGCCCGGCCGGATCGACAATGGGCCGAACATGACGGTAGGCCGTACGCAGGCGCCCTGGCTCGATCGCGGCGACCGGCTGGAGGGTCTGGTTCGCCCTTCTTACGGTGTGGCGGTGTTCGAAGACGTTGTCGCCAAAGCGTTCCGGCTGGTAGGTGCGATAGAAGCTCTCGCCGTCGGGCAGGTGGAAGTGAACAATGCTGGCGCCCGCCGACTGCATCTGTTCGAAATAGGGCTCCAGCCAGTCAACAAGATCAGCGCGGGCCTGATCGCGCCGATTGGATTCCTGCGCCTTGAGCAGCAGCCGGTGGACTTGCGGAACATCGACGAAGACCTTGAACCAGATTTGGGCACGGCTGTCGACATTGACCAACAGCGATTGCCAAGCCAGTTCCTGGCGGGCGAGCTCCCGGCCAGTCAGTGATTCGCGTCCCAGCTGAAACTGGAACCAGAGCAGGGCGCAGACCAGCAGGCTGGTGATCGCCACCAGCGATCCGATCCACGCCGCCGGATGACTGCGCCAGAAGCGTTTGATGGACCCTCCCTTGTACGCCCTCAACGTACTTTGCAGGAACAGCAGCTTATCAGACCTTCACACAAACTTCACGTAATTTTTTTGTAAGCCATTCTCATCGCAGCAGAAACGCCGGCCCATGGCCAGCCTGCAGCATCGCGCGATACAGCGCCAGGTTCCACTCAGCGCCGGAAAGCCCGGTGTGTTTCAGCGGGTCGTCAGTTTCCGGCGGCAAACCGTAGGCGGCAGCGACCTCGGCATTTCGCAATGCGATCTGGCCGGCGCCGAAGGCCATGGAGGGCAAATCAAGGGCGAAATACAGATAAAGCTGATCGAACGCCGAATCGTGGCGGCGCAGCAAGGCGTCGAGGAAGCCCCGGTCGAAGGAAGCATTGTAGGCAGTGAACACAAAGCGCCGATCCGCAGCGAACTGGGCGTGAAATTCCAGGAAGCGCTCAACCGCCTCAGCCGGCGAGACCGCGTCCAGTTGCTCCCAGCGCGTGACTGAAAACCCATTGATGCTGCGAGCAATTTCGCCTGCTCGATCCGGATGATCGGGCATGATGCGCACGAAAAACCGACCCAGCTCCGCGCCGGAGAGACTGACGTAGACCGCACCCAGGTCGACCATTTCGTGATGGCCAGGATCAAGGCCCGTGGTCTCGACATCGACGACGGCCAGCCCCCACTGCTCCGGCGCTTCGTGCGGCCATGGCTCCAGCGCCCACGCCCCGTGGGCCGTCCATACCAAAGTGATCAGAAGCATCGCTGCTCGCATCCTCAATCCTCGCTCTCGTGACAACGGCTTCAAGGCAACACCTCCGGTGTTTGGTTCCGGCTGCTCAGCCATTGCCGAACAGATAGGTCAGCAGCAGCATGCCGCCCGAGCCCAGCGCAGCCCCGCCGGCGACGGCCACCGAAAGCAGCAAGCGCATGCGGCGTGCAGCACTCTGGTACTGCGGTCCGCTGACATCCTGGCGCAGCAGCTCCTCACGCGGAAGTTCCAGCACGGCGCACAGCGATGAAATGGTTTCGTTGGAGGCCGCGGACTGGTTTTCCACGCGCTGGACAGTGCGCAGACTCAGGTCGGCAATCTCGGCCAGCTGCTGCTGGGTCCAGCCGCGCCGCTGCCTCTCCTGGCGAACACGATCGCTGGAGATCTCCATCAGGCACCTCCCCCGGCCAGCGTCGCCAGGGCCTGCTGACCAAAGACCAGCCAGGCCCAGGTCACCGGCATGTAGCGTCGCAGAAGCCATCCGATCCGGTTGCGGATTTTGCTCCAGAAGGCACTCATTTCAGCAACCATCCGACCAGATAGCCGAAGCCAAGCCCGACCGCCAATCCTGCCAGCAGGGACGGCAGGATACTTTTGATTGCTACTCGCCAATCCAGGCGCCCGGTCACCGGATCGACCCGAACCGACTCGTCGGAATAGATATCCGAATCGACCAGATCGCCGTCTCGATAAAGCCGCAGTTCTATGGAACCGAGCTTCATCTGGAACTCCAAGCGGTACGCTCGCCCTGCGATTTCGAACTCATGTGGGGTCAGAAAGCGGAAGCTGCGCTTGTCGGAGACCACCCGCTCGTGATCGCCTTCGACCACCGAGACAATCTCGCGGCCGGTCCAGGCCGAAGCCCAGTAGCGGATAACGACGCCGTCAACGTCAAACCAGCACTCGATACCGCTGCGCGCGTTGATTTTCATTCTTGACTTCCCGTTGGCCGGCGCCGAGCCGCCTGCGTGATTATTGTTGCTCATTTCGGTTCCTCGTGATCGCGCCAGATTGCGCGGAACCGATTACAGGCCTTTTTCGCGGATCGGCCAACGACAGTCACCTGCCATGGCATGCGCCTGTCACATGCGACACAAATGTGCCAGGGCATCCAGCGCCCTCGCACCCGGCCATCCCCAAGACTGGCGAGCGGATCCGCTTGCAGCCTGCCGCGGACATCCTTCGCGGTGAGGCACTGGCGCATGACTGGCATACGACAGCGACCGGACTGTCAGCCTGCTGACGTTCCCCCCGACAGTCCAAGCTGCTGCAATCAACCCAGATTCAACGATGCCGGCCCAACCGCGCATCGACTGAATCCGCTGGCACGCTGCCCGACCGAGCTGCCATAGCCGGCACAACGGCCCCACGAACTTTAATAGAGAGACGAAGCATGAAACACGGCCATCAAGAACCATCCAGGCGGACCGCTGCGGCGCTGATCACCGCGCTGGCGCTGATCATCATGCAGCCAGGCTTCGCTGCACCCGAACCTGATCAGCACCTGAATCCCTTCGAAGCCATCAGGACTTTCGACCAGGTCTGGGAACAGGTCCGCGATCAGTACTTCGATTACGCCCGGCTGGCACCGGTCTGGGAAGAGGCTCGAGCGGAGCTGCGGCCGCAGGCCGAACAGGCCGAAACCATCACCGAGCTGCGCACTTTGCTGGCTGGTCTGCTCGAGCGCATTGGCGAATCTCACTTCGCCGTCCTGCCGGCCGAATTCATGAACCGTCTGGACGCATTGCCCGGCCAGGAGAATCAGCATTCCCGCCAGTTCCGCCCGGCTTCGACCGGTCTTGGCGTACGCCTGGTCGATGATCGCGTCCGGGTGACCGCGGTCAGACGTGATAGCCCGGCCTGGCTGGCCGGCATCCGGCACGGCTGGGAAGTCGTCGCCGTCGACGACCACGACTTCAACGACATGCTCACCGATCTGACCATTGCTGAAGGCGCCGACGAGGTTCGACGCGCGCAGTTGATGCTTGAGATCGGCCTGCAAGGTCTTCTGACCTTTCCAGAGGCCGGGCGCGAGCTGGTTCTGACCGTGATCGACCAACAGAACCGCTCTCATCAGGTCAAGTTCTCTGGTGCGACCACGCACATCGAACTGATCCAGCTCGGCAACCTGCCGCCCATGGCGCTGGAATGGCATCTCGACCGACTCCAGCGCGAAGATCATTGCGTGATGCAGCTGGCATTCTCGTCCTGGGTGCCGGCCCTGAACGAGGCACTTCGCCAGCGGCGCGACGAACTGCTGCAGTGCGCCGGACTGGTGATCGACCTGCGCGGCAACCTCGGTGGCGTGATCACCACCATGGTCACGCTGGGCGCCGACCTGTTTGACCACCCCACCACGCTGGGCAGCCTGGTGCGAGCCGACGGCCAGGTGGACTTTCGCGTACTGCCGCGACGCGTGGCCATGGACGGCCGCCGGCTGGAACCCTTCGATGGCCCGATCGCGATTCTCATCGACCGGCTGTCGGCAAGCACCTCGGAGATGTTCGCCGGCGGAATGCAGGCCAGCGGCCGCGCCCGGCTGTTCGGCGAAACCTCGGCCGGCATGGCCTTACCGGGCCAGATGCTGCCGCTGGCCAGCGGCGACGTCCTGATGTACGCCTTCGCCGACTACCGCGACAGCAGCGGAAGGCGCATCGAAGGCATTGGCGTGGTGCCGGATGTGACGGCGCCGCCGCTGGGCTCCAATCCCGACTCTGAAATCGATGAGCCCTTGGCTAAAGCCCTGAGCTGGATCGAGCGCGAGCTGTCCGGATCAACACCGACCGCGGCCAGTCACCGACCCGAAACATCCGAAATTCCAGGCCCCTCGGTGCACTGATCAGCCGTGGGCCTGTCTTCAAGTAGCCCGACCAGGCTGCGATCACTCAAGCAACCCAAACATTGGAATATAAGGAAACAGTATGAAAACATCTAACCCGAAACAACTCTCTGTTCGAGTCAGCGCGCTCAGCGCTGTGCTAATGGCCGGCAGCTTGCTCGCAGCGACCGCCCTGGCCGAAGAACTGCCCGATGCGCGCGTGCTCATCGAGCGTCACATCGAGGCCATCGGCGGCCGCGAGATGGTGCTGGCCCAGGCCGACTCGCTGCTGCTCGGCACCTTCGCCATGCCAGCTGCCGGGGTGAGCGGCAGCCTGACCGTTGCCAGCCGCGCCAGCGGGGATCGCGTGACCCGGATCGAACTGCCCGGCATGGGCGAAATTCACAGCGGCTACGGCCCCGAAGTATCCTGGTCAATCGACCCTTTCATGGGCCCAAGGCTGATCGAGGGCGATGAGCTCACGGCAATGATCGAGCGCTCCGAGCCTGCCGCCATTCTGCGTGAGGACAAGTTCGTGCTCCAGGCGCGGACGATCGAGCGTACCGAGTTCGCCGGCCAGGCCTGCTATCGGGTCGAGCTGACCTGGCGCTCTGGTCGCACCACGCACGACTGCTACTCGGTTGACAGCGGCTTGATGATCGCGATGGAAGCCATCGAAACCTCGCCCATGGGCGAAGTCGAAAGCCTGACCCTGCTGGAGGAATACCAGGAGATTCACGGGGCGCTGGTGCCGACGGTGACGACGGTGCGCGTCATGGGCCAGGACCAGGTTCTGACCTTCGAGGACTTCCAGCTCGGTCCCCCAGACGAGGCCTGGTTCGTAATGCCTCCGGCAATCAGGACGCTGTTGGATGACGCCTAGGACCAGCTCCGTTTCAGCGGCCGATGGCATGTCAACGCTTCACAAGGCCCGGGGCAAGCGCATTCGATCAGCACCAGCGCCTGCGCCGGGGGTCTTGCAGGATGAATCAGCGATTCAGGCTTGACAGCCATTCATCATCGGAGCCTTCGGCGATGTCTTCGAACAAAAAGGTCGAGAGATAGCGCTCACCGGTATCGGCGACCATGGCCAGGACGGTCGAACCTTGCGGGGCTTTTTCGGCCACCTTGATCGCGGCGGCGACCGAGCCGCCCCCGGAAATGCCGGTGAAGATTCCCTCCTGAGCGGCCAGGGCCAGGGCGGTATCGCGAGCCTCCGCGTCGGTCACCGGGACGATTTCGTCGGCGACCTCGCGGTCAAGCACTCCGGGGATGAAATCCGGTGTCCAGCCCTGGATCTTGTGTGGGCTCCATTCCTTGCCGGCCAGCAGGGAAGCGCCGGCCGGCTCGGTCGCGATGACCTGCAGCTCGGGCCGCGCCAGTTTGAGCATCTGACCGGCGCCAGTCAGGGTCCCGCCCGTGCCCCAAGCGGTGACGAAGTAGTCGAGCCGGCGGTTGGCGAAGTCGCGCAGAATTTCCGGGCCGGTGGTATTGCGGTGATAGGCCGGATTGGCCGGGTTCTCGAATTGCCGGGCCAGGAACCAGCCATGCTGCTCGGCCAGTTCTTTCGCTTTTCGCACCATGCCCGAGCCGCGCTCGGCGGCCGGCGTCAAAATGACTTTGGCGCCCAGGGCTCGCATCAGTTTCCTGCGCTCGATCGAAAAAGTCTCGACCATGACCGCGACGAACGGATGGCCACGCGCGGCACAGACCATCGCCAAGGCGATTCCGGTATTCCCGGAAGTGGCCTCGATGACCGTCTGCCCCGGCTTCAAATCACCACGGCGGGTGGCGTCATCAATGATGGCAATGGCCAGTCGATCCTTGACTGAAGCCATGGGATTGAAGAATTCGAGCTTGGCAAACAGGTCGACGTGATCCGGTCCGAGCCGGTTGATGCGGACCACCGGCGTATCGCCAATGGTCTGGAGGATGTCGCTGTAAATCATATTCAAGGCACTGTCTTTAGGGACCTCACGATTGGACCCGAAGTGCCGTGAAGGATTCCATAATGAAAAATCTGCTCGGTTGACCCCGCGGCAGCAACGGCCCCCTATAATCGGGCGCGGTATCTGCACAGCGCTCTAGACACGGTAAACCAAGCGAGGCGAGCAAGCATGAAGCGAGAAGAGCTGGTGGACGTTCTGATGAAAGAATTCGACCGCAAGGGCGATGGGGTGCTGTCGCGCGGCGAGTTCCGCGAACTGGTCAAATACCTGATTGGCGAGCATGGCGTTCGGATCAGCTCGCGCATTTTCGAACAGTTCGACCATGATCACGACAACGCCATCGCCCGCGATGAATTGCTGGAGCTGATTGACGAATACTGGCTTTAGTGGGCCGCTCGTGGGCCATGCGGCTAACTAGGGGAGCAGCAGCGCCTCCAGACGCTGCCAGGCCGCACCCGAGGTCAGCAACACGTCGAAATGTCCGGCTGGCGGCGCCAAAACATGCACTCGGGCTTGTCCGCCGATTGCATTCAGCCGCTGGGCAAGGCGGGCGCTGTGGGCCAGCGGAACAATGCCATCATCTCGGGCGTGCACCAACTCTACGCCAACGCGGCCCGGAAGATTGTCCAAGGGGCTGACCGCCCGGTAGCGTTGCGGCCATTGCTCCGGCGGACCGCCCAGCACGCGCCGGGCGCCTGCCGGACAGCCTTGATCCTGTGCCGCGTAGGCGACCATGTCCGTAATCGGCGCCAGGGCCAGGACGCGCTCCACCGGCAAGGCGCCCGGCTCGAACAAGGGGTGGTCGGGTTCAAAACCCGGCCGCGCCGCCAGCCAGAGCGCCAGCTGGCCGCCAGCGGAATGGCCGAGCAACGTGATCCTGTCCAGATCAAGCGCGTGCTCACCAGCGGCGTCTCCCAGGGCCTGAAGCGCGGCGGCGGCGTCGAGAAAAGTATGCGGCCAGCCGTTTTCGTTCTCGGTCGGTCGTCGATATTCCACGTTCCAGGTTGCGTAGCCAAGCGCCGTGATCGCCTCGGCTAGCGGCCGCACGTGAGCCAGATCAAAATCAGGCAGCCAGCAGCCGCCGTGCAGCATGACAACCACGGGATGAGGGCCATCTCCAGCAGGCAGACGAAGCTCGGCAAACTGGTCAGGCAAGGGCCCATAGGCCAGGGTCAGCCCCGTCGCTGATACAGGCTGGGCCAGTACGCGCTCCCAGGTCGTCGGCCCGGCCGGCCAGGCGGCGCCCGAAAGCAGAACCAGAAGCCACCAGACACTCCATTTTCCGGTCACGTTCATGCTCCTTGCAGTCCGCTGGATATCTTCCATAACGCAGCGCATCGAGGCAAGGGCAGATTCACGAAGCACTCCTCGCTGTAAACTCCGCCAGGCGCCCACTGCAGCCCGTAGTCTTCACCGTGAATCTACCCGCTGAACTGCTTCCAATCTGGCTGATGCTTGCGGCCTGGCCTGTCCTGCTCGGCTTCATGTCCTGGAACTGTATCGGTGCGCCCTGGCAGCTGCTGCTGGAAAATTGTCTGATCCGGGTTTGGGCCGGCGCAACCGTGTTGCTGGCCGGGCTGTGGTGGATGCAGGCCGGTGCCCACGCCGGACTGACATTCCATCTGCTGGGTCTGACCGCCATGGTGCTGATGTTCGGCTGGCGACTGGCGATGATCAGCGGTTTCATCGCCCTTGGCTTGCTGGCCGGCGCGGGCGTTTACGACTGGACCGCAGCCGGAGTCAACGGGCTGATCGGCGTGGTCTTGCCGGTGCTGCTGGCCGACCGGCTGCACGGTTTGATCTACCAGTGGCTGCCAAAACATTTTTTCATCTACCTGATGGTGGCCGCCCATTTTTCTTCGATGCTGGTGATCGCTGCGGTGATTGTCAGTGGAGGCCTGGTGTTACTCTTGCTGGACGCTCAGTCCTGGGCTCGAGTCGGAAACGACTATCTGTTGTTTTTGCCCATGATTATGCTGCCGGAAGGTTTTCTCAACGGCGCGGTGCTGACCATGCTGACCCTGCTGCGGCCGACCTGGGTGCGCAGCTTCGACGACCGCGATTACATCGACGGCCAGTGATCGTATTGATTGACCTCCATCACCGTGACCAACAACGACGACAGGTGCTGCTGGCCCTGATCGTGATCACGTTCTTCGGCGGCTTGTTTTTCGGCACGCTCAACTGGATGCGCGGCATCGTGCCTGCGGCCATGATTGAGTTCGCTTTCGCCGCCTTCTGCGTCTTCGCCTACCCACTCGTGCGCAGAACCCGAAACCTGCGGCGCTGGGGGCTGGCCGTGACTCTCCCTTGGATTCTGTCGGTATGGGTGGTCGTCGCCCTGCCGGAAGCTGCCGCCTCGGTCTTCATCTGGGCATTGGTACTGCCGATTCTTCTGATGTTTCTGCTGGGCCGCCGCATCGGTCTGGCCCTGTCTTTGGTGTCTCTGCTGGGCGCGCTGGCGATCGCCCTCGGGCGCTTCGGTCTGCCGGCGAACCCCGACCAACTGGCCTACACGGCCAACCTGGTCATTGCCGCCTTGGCCATTCTGGTGCTGTCCTATGTCTATGAGCGCGCGCGCGAAAAAGCCGAAAGGGATCTGCGTTATCTGGCCGTTACCGACACCCTGACCGAGCTGCCGAACCGGACTCTGCTGTACGACAACTTCGCGCGTTTGAAGGCCATGGCTTTGCGCCTGAAAACACCACTGAGCCTGATGCTTATGGATCTGGATCACTTCAAGCAGGTCAACGACCGCCATGGTCATGACGCTGGTGACCGCGTTCTGCGCGAGGTTGCTGACCTGTTACGCAAAAGGCTCCGCAAGTCCGACCAGGTCTACCGAATGGGCGGCGAGGAGTTTCTGATCCTGATGCCCGATACCAGTCTTGAGCAAGCGGCCCGCCTGGCCGAACAGCTCAGAACACGTTTCGAAGCCATGGCGGTGAGTTTTCATGGTCACTCCATACCGCTGACCACCAGCATCGGAATTACCGAGATGACACGGCCGGAAGAGGACTTCGATGCGTTGCTGCGCCGGGCCGACCAGAACATGTACTGGTGCAAGAAAAATGGCCGCAACCAGGTTCGTGCAGCCTAGTCGCGAAGCGCTAAAACAGACTCGGCTGCCTGGCACTGGTTTGCGCGCGGCGGCGACGCGGAACGGATTTTCGACTGCCCAGCGACTCCTGAATCGCTTTGGCCTCATCATGAAAACCCTCCTGTCGCCGGTATTCTCCAATCAGCGCCCTCGCCTGGCGCGCCGCTCGCTGGTGATCGACCACCGGCTCAGGGTAGTCCTCGGCACCGTATCGCTGGCGTTCGACCAGACCGAGCTTCCACGGCTCGAAACAGCGGTCCGGCGGCACATGAACCAGTTCCGGCAACCAGCGGCGCACGAACAGCGCCTCCGGATCCTGATCATGAGCCTGCTTGACCGGGTTGTAGATTCGCAGCGTGTTGATCCCGGTGGTGCCGGACTGCATCTGGCACTGGTTGTAGTGAATGCCCGGCTCATAGTCGGTGAACAGGCGGGCCAGATGGAGCGCCGGTTCACGCCAGTGCAACCATAGCTGATAAGCGGCGAAGCTCATCAGCATGGCTCGCATGCGGAAGTTCAACCAGCCGTGCTGGATCAGGAAACGCATGCAGGCATCGACCAGCGGGTAGCCCGTCCGGCCCTCGGCCCAGGCCTGGAAACGCTCTGCGTCGAAGCGGTCTTCTCGCATGCCGTCGAAGCCGCGGTGGACATTGGCAAACTCGATGTCCGGCTGCTGCTCCAGCTTCTGGATGAAGTGACAGTGCCAGTGAAGACGCTTGTCGAAATGATTCAGCGACCCGGCCAGTCGTTTCGCGCCAGAGGCTCGCGCCTCTGCCGCTTTGTCCCGGGTGCGCTGGACGAGCCGGCGCAGGCTCAGCGTGCCGTAGGCGATATGCGGGCTCAAGCGCGATCCGGCGGTCTGCGCCGACAAGGGTGATGAAATGCCGCCGCGATAAGCCTCGGCGCGCTGGTCAAGGAAACTCGCCAGTACCTCAGCACCGGCCTTTAACCCCCCGCGCTGACGACCGGGACAGTCCAGTTGCCCGCTGGCGGGTGCGGCTGCAAACGGCTTGCGCGACAGCCGGGTCGCCGTGACCCCGGGCAAGGCGTTCGGCGGTGAAACGGGCGGCTCGGCCATGCAGGCTTCCCATTGGCGCGCCCAGCCGTCTCGCCGGCGCAGGCCACGCAACACGCCAAACTGCGGGTATTCATGCAGGGCGACGTCGACCTGCTGACACCACGCGCGCACCACTCGATCGCGCTGAAAGGTCCAGTCGTTGCCGGTCTCTTCATGGGCGTGTATGGCCCCGAAGCGCCAGCGCTGGTGGAGGCGCTGCAGGACATCGATCATGTCGCCGTGTTCCAACAGCAGCCCCTGGCCAAGGTGTTCCAACGCGACGTGCAAATCCGCCAGGCTGTCGGCGATGAAATCCTGTTGCCGCCGGCTGGTATCGCGCCCGCGCCAAAAGCCGGGCTCGACGACGTAGACCGGCAGCACGGGACCTCGCTTCACCGCCTCAACCAGCGGTCGATGATCATCGATACGCAAGTCCCGCTTGAACCACACCAGCTGCAGGCTCACAATTGCCGCCTGCCGCGGCTGCGCCGGCAGCGCTCTGAGCAATAACGCACCTCGGGCCAGCAGTCGCGCCACTTCTTCCGCCAGGCGAAAGGTCGCTGGCACACTGGGCAGGTTTTTTGCGGCAGCTCGGGCTTTTTCACGACCGCAATTGGACCAGAACCGATTCGGTTCCAGGTGAACCCCGTTGGCTCGAATCGATGACCCCCAGCGCGAACTGCGGGCCAGTTGGCTGGCAGTCCGCTCGACGTCTACATTAAAGCCGAACTGGACGATGTCCGGCTGCTGCAAAAAACTTCCGAGTCATAAAGCGACAGACATCAGGCCAGTTGATGCATTAAGGCGCGGCAGAACGCGGGCAGGTCGTCCGGCACCCGGCTGGAAATCAAGTGACCGTCCACCACGACGTCTTCGTCTACCCATTCCCCGCCAGCGTTGACCATATCATCGCGAATCGAGGGGAACGACGTCACCCGGCGGCCGCGGATGATGTCGGCCGACACGGCCATCCAACCGGCATGGCAAATCCAGGCGACCGGCTTTTCTTGCTCGCTCAGGGCGCGCACCAAAGCCACCATGGCCTCGTTTCTGCGCATCTTGTCCGGCGCCATCCCGCCTGGAATGACAACCGCATCGAAATCGTCCGCGCTGACTTCATCCGCGTCGGCGTCCGGCGTGACCGCATAGCCCTTGCCGGAGTAATAGACGCTGTCGCCACCGCCCACCACGCTGACCTTGAATCCGGCCTCGATCAGGCGCAACCGGGGATAGTGCAGCTCAAGCTCCTGATAATCGTTCTCGGCCAGGATGGCGACGTGTTTGGCCTGGGTACTCATGTCCTTCCTTGTTGATTTGGGGTCGCTTTCCAGTATGAAGAACCGAGCCCGAAATTGCCGGAATCAGGCATGAATCCGATGCCATCAGCGCCATTCCTTCAGCGCACCCGGTGCCACTGCGTCTGGCGTCCGGCCAGATAGGTCAGGTGGTCACCGTCGAACACGGCGGTTTGCTCGAGCTTGATGTTGACCAACTGCCCCTCCCACTCCGGCACCGCCACCTTGATGCTGCCCTCGATCGCGTAGGCCGTGTTCGGGTGCAGCGGCCAGTCGCCGGTACCCGGGATCTCCGCGGGCTGGTCCCACATGCCGATGGTGGGTCCCGGCCCATGGCCGAAGTTGCCGATCGGATGGGTATAGATATTGAACGACCAGGGCTCGCTTGCCATCTGCTGCTGGGCGGCAAGCAGGACCTCGTTACCGGTTTTTCCGGCCACGAACTCCGCTGTGAGCAGGTCCTGCCAACGGTTGCCCTGGGCCAGCGCGTCTTTGAGTCCCTGCGGCACCTCGGCCTCGCCGGGCTTGAGCACATAGGCCATTTCCTGGGTGTCGGTACACAACTTGAAGTAGCAGATGCCGACATCGGTATGCAGGACATCACCCGGCTGGATCACGCCGCTGATGCCGCAAAACGGCGTGTCTTCGTTGCACTCGATGCCAGGCCGCTGCAGGTTGACATACGGCATGAACCAGATCGGCAGGCCCAGGGCTTCGAAGCGCTGGCGCAAAAACCAGGCGACATCGTCGGTGGTGGTAACGCCGGGCGTGATGGCACGGCTGGAGAACCCTTCGGCGATGACACCGCGGGCAATCGCCACCACGTGCGGATACACCGAAAGCTCGTGCTCGGTCCGTGTTTCCAGCCAGCGAATGACCAGGTCTTCAGCCGGGACCAGACGCTCTTCAAAGCCTTCCGGCAGGACCGCCAGCAGCTTTTGATGCAGCCCGTGGGTCAGCCCGTCGGCTTCCGGCCAGGTCGCCGAGACGTTGATGCCGATGCGTTCCGGATCGCGCTCAGCGATCAGCTCACCCAGGGCGGTCCACTGCGCCTCCAGCGAGTCGCCCGACCAGGCTTCCTCGTAGGGCCCTCCGAGCGGATAGCGATTGACCGTCAGGCGATCAACGCTGCCATCGTCCTGACGGTGGAAAACCAGCATGGTCGTGCGACGGGCGGCAAAACTGGGCTGCGGCACCAGGGTGAAGTAGACCGGGTCTTCGGCGTACTCGCGATTGAGCACCAGCCACATGTCGAGATCGACCTCGGCCATCAGCGCCGGCAGCAGATTTTCCAGACGGTCGGTGAGCAGACGATTCTCCGGCTCAATGCGCGCCCGCGAATCGATCACTGCATGCGAGGCCGGCAGCACGACGACGCCCTGGTCTGCCTGCGCCCACAGCGGACCGGTGACGGCAACACCGAGCAGGCCGACAGCCAGAAGGACAAGAACATGGATTCGGTAGAACATGGCTACTCCCAGCAAAGATGATTCAATGTCTTTTAATTTGCGTTCATCCGCGCTTATCTGCGGTTAAAAACACCCTCAGGCACCGGCTCCTCAGCGCGCCAACAAGCTGGCGATGGCATCAAGATCGACGTTGCCACCGGTGATGATAAGCCCGACGCGCTGGCCGCTGACCTCCACCTTGCCTTCGAGAACAGCCGCCAGCGGCACGGCACAGGACGGCTCAATGACGATCTTCATCCGCTCCCACACCTGGCGCATGGCCTTGATGATGGCCTGTTCAGACACCGTGACCACATCGTCGACGTGACGTTGAATAACGGCAAAGGTGAGCTCCCCCAGCGAGGTGCGCAGGCCGTCGGCAATGGTCTGGGTGCGGGCCACCGGCTCGATCTTTCCGGAACGAAAGGAACGGGCTGCATCGTCTGCGTTGGCCGGCTCGGCCGCGATGACCCGGCAGTTCGGCTTGAGGTGCTTTGCCGCGATCGCCGTGCCGCTGATCAGGCCGCCGCCGCCGACCGGGGCGATGATCAAGTCAAGATCCGGAACATCCTCCAGGAGCTCCCTGGCCGCCGTGCCCTGGCCGGCGATGACATCTGGATGATCATAGGGCGGAATGAAGACACCGCCGCGCTCGGCCAGCAGGCTTTCGACCGCTGCCGCGCGAGCCGGCGTGGTCGGCTCACAGAAAACGATCTCGGCGCCGTAGTCACGGACCGCACTGATCTTTACCCGGGCGGCATTGTCGGGCATGACAACGGTGGCCGGATAGCCCTTGAGTCGGGCCGCCAGGGCGACGGCCTGACCGTGGTTGCCCGATGAATGGGTGACAACGCCGAGCCTACCCTGGTTGGCATCCAGCGCAGCAACCGCGTTGCAGGCACCGCGAAACTTGAACGCCCCGACCTTCTGGAAGTTCTCGCACTTGAAAAACATCTCGGACCCGGTTTGATGGTTGAACCAGGCCGACGTCAGGACCGGCGTACGATGCGCCAGACCTTCGAGTCTTTGCGCGGCCTGCTCAATGTCGGCATAGGTGGGAATGGAGGGGATTGGGTTCGTCACTGGAAGGTTTTTCGCGCCTGTAGCCAACGACCATTATCCATGGCGCCGCGCCCGGCTGACCTATACTGCCGGCTTTGACGGGAATAAGCCCTGGAACCCTATGCCTGCCCGCAAACTGCCGCCATGGCGCTGGACCCTGCTCGCGCTGCTTTCGCTATGGCTGGCGGTCGCCGCTTGGAACCTCTGGAAACCGCTGCCGGATGGCCTGAATTTCACAGGCCCAGAGCGCGAGGTGGCAGCCATGGAGTTTCTGACCGACCTGGCCTGGGTCGATGAGAGTGGGCAGCGACAAACCGAACAGCAGATTTTTCAGCGCAAGCTCGAACTGATCAACCAGGCCGAGCGACTGATTGTTGCCGACCTTTTTCTGTTCAACGAGTTCGCCGGCGATCCTGACGGTGACGACCTGCAGCCTCTGGCAGGCGCTTTGACCGAGGCGCTGATCGAGCGCAAGAACGAGCGCCCCGGGCTTCGAATCATCTTTATTACCGACCCGATCAATACCCTCTACGGTGGCATCGAATCGCCACACCTCAATGCTTTGCGCTCGGCCGGGATCGACGTCGTGATCACCGAGCTGGATGACTTACGCGACTCCAACCCCTTGTGGACAGCGACCTGGCGGCTTTGCTGCCGCTGGTTCGGTAACTCCAGCAACGGCGGCTGGCTGGCGAATCCGGTCGGCGAGCAGAAAGTGGGGCTGCGCACCTGGCTCCGGGTCGCCAATTTCAAAGCCAACCACCGCAAGACCCTGATCGTCGACAGGGGCGCGAACTGGTCCGCCCTGGTCACTTCGGCCAATCCGCATGATGCCTCGAGCGCCCACGGCAACACGGCGCTTGTGGTGACCGGATTAACAGCCATGGACGTGCTGGAAACCGAGCGCGCCGTGGTTGCCTTTTCCAGCCCCGGCTTGCGCTGGCCCGAAGTCGAAGCAAGCCCAGGCGACTCTTCGTCCGGACTGCAGGCCCGTGTCCTGACCGAGGCCGCGATTCGCGATGGCGTCATCGCCGCCGTCGACGAGGCCGGCCCCGGCAGCAGAGTCGACCTGGCGATGTTCTACCTGTCACACCGCGGAGTGATTCGGGCGCTGGCCCGCGCCAGCCGCCGAGGCGCGCAGGTGCGCCTGCTACTGGATCCCAACGAACACGCCTTCGGTCGGCGCAAGAACGGGGTGCCCAACCGACCGGTCGCCGCCGAGCTGCGCGGCCACGATATCGAGATTCGCTGGTGTCATACCACCGCCGAGCAATGCCACAGCAAGCAGTTGCTGGTTCGCCATCGCGATGGTTCGGCCCGCTTGATCAGTGGCTCAGCCAACTACACTCGCCGCAACCTGGACAATTTCAACCCCGAGACGGTACTGGAGCTGTTCGGTCCGGCGGACGCCGCAACGATGGGGGCAGCTTCGGCCTGGTTCGAGATGCGCTGGACCAACGCTGACGGACGCTCGTTCAGCCTGGACTATGACCACTATGCCGATGAGCACTGGTTCCGCTACTGGCAATACCGGTTCATGGAGGCAACCGGTCTATCCACGTTTTAGCGGGCCGAGCGGCCCATCGGGTAACGCTCAGCCCCCGCAAAAGCGCTGTTACTGATCACGGAACGCTGCTTCAGGCGATCAATTGACGAAGGTAACGGACCAGATCTTCCGCTGAATGAGGCGAGCGGCGGGTCCAGGCGAACTCATGCTCGGGCTGCAGCACGCGGTCGAGCCAGATGCCGCCCTC
>JAZBOC010000071.1:0-32782 GCA_036353315.1 Wenzhouxiangella sp.
CTGCCTGCACCTGCTCTCGGCCGTGCTGCCCTATCCGGTCACCGGCGGCCAGGTCAGCGACGGCTCGGGCCGCCTGGACTTCGACCTGCCCGACTCACCCGACAAGGCCGAAGTCGAACTCAAACTCAACCGCCTTATCAGCGAAGACCATCCGGTTGGCGAGCGCTGGATCACCGACGAAGAACTCGACGCCCAGCCTGAGCTGGTCAAAACCCTCTCGGTCAAACCGCCCCGAGGTGCCGGCCGCATCCGCCTGCTCGAAATCCCCGGCGTCGACCTCCAGCCCTGCGGCGGCACGCACGTCAAACGGACTGGCGAGATCGGGCCGGTGCGGGTACGCAAGATCGAGAAGAAAGGGCGGATGAATCGGCGGGTGAAGGTGGAGTTGGCGTCCGAGTTCTAAGTGTCATGGGATGGCTTGCGAACCAAGAGGCTGACCCTTGCAGAGCTGAGTTCTTGGGTGGCGAGGAGGAAGTTTTGTCCTTGGAACAGCGACGATTATATATGTCAAAACAGAGTCTTATCGTATTATCGGCCACATGGTTGATGATAATTTAGTCCGCCGCCGCAGCTGAAGATTCAACGGGCAAGCTCAGCGACAATAGCGAGATACCCGCTGCATCCGGCGTTGAACCCGATATCCCGGAGGATCCCGAATGGTCGTTGTTCGCTTGTTGTCCCTAACCCTGCTCGTCTGCGCGCTTCTGATCGGCTGCGGACAGATCGACCAAGCTATGATGTATTCGGAGCAGGCCGATGCGGTGGCAGCCGAGCTGGAAGACATCACCGGCATCAGGCCTTCGACCAGCGCTAGCTGGAAGAATGGTGAGTTCAGGGAATTTGTCGTGGAGTTCGACCAAATCCCGGCCGGTTTTACCAGCGATGACATCGTTGGCCATGCCGAGGCGTCAATCGCCGATCATTTCGACGCCAGCCCGCGGCATCTGAAAGTCAGGTTTGTTGATTCGGATGAGTCAGCGAGCATCTAGGGCGCCTCATCCCATCCGGATCCGATTTTTGCGCGTGGAGAATAACGCGCAATAGATTGCGACATAACCTTAGCGCGACTTGAAGCGCGGCTCTCGCTTCTCCATCCGTGCCTTCATCGCCTCGCGTTGGTTGCTGCCCAGCAGCACCTTCAGCTGCAGCCAGCGTTCGCGCCGCAGGGCGCGGCGTTCGGAAAGGACCCGGGTTTGCTGAAACAGGCGCTTGGCGGCAGCCACTGCATCGGGTGAGTGGGCGGCGATGGTTTCGGCCAGGGCCAGGGCGGCGTTGAGCGGATCATCGTCGATGCGCGTGATCAGGTGTTTGTCCAGCGCTTCCTGGGCGTCGAACTGGCGCCCGGTCAGGGTCAGCTCCAGGGCCTGGTCGGCCGGCAGCAGCTCGCGCAGGGTGATGCTGGCGCCCATGTCGGGAATCAGGCCCCATTCGATTTCCTTGATCGAGAACTGACAGTCGGGGCTGCTGATCCGGAAGTCGCAGCCCAGGGCCAGTTGAAATCCACCGCCAAAGCAGTAGCCGTGGGTGACGGCGATCACGGGCACGTCCAGGTCGCGCCAGGCCAGGCACAGGCGCTGGAACAGGTTGGCCTTGCGCCACCAGGGCAGAAAGCTGGCGACCAGCTTGCCGGGCCGACGCAGCACGCTGGCAAAGTCCAGCCCGGCGGAGAAGGCCGGCCCTTGCCCATGAAGAATCACCGCCCGGATCTCGCGCCGCTTGCGCAGGGTTCTGGCCGCCTCGTCCAGTGCCAGCATCATGGCCATATCGAGACCGTTGTACTTGTCGGGTCGGGCCAGCGTGACCACCGCAAGCTGTTGTCGAAACTCGATCTTTACTCGGTTGTGGATGCTGGTGTCGTTCATCAAAAACACAGCCCTGGGGTGATTTGTGTGAAAACGTGCTCGGCATAACCGAGCTTGTCAGGTCATTTCAATATGACTAGTATAGTCAGCTATGAGCACAGCATCGGTATCCGAACTGAAAGCCCGACTGTCTGCCTACCTGCGCGAAGTTCGCCAGGGCGGCGAAGTTCAGGTCCTGGATCGGGGCCAGCCGGTCGCTCGACTCGTGCCGCTGGACGTTGATCGGGTTGAGGAGAACGGGGCTGATCATCAGCGTCGGCGGCGACTGATTGCATCCGGGGTTCTTCGCCCGGGGTCCGGCGTGGATTGTTCCCTGCAGCCTCTGACAATCTCGGTTGACTTGGGCCAGGCCTTGGACGACGAGCGGGCAGATCGTCTTTGAGGTACTGGGATGCTTCGGCGCTGGTCCCATTGCTGGTCAGCGAGGCGACGAGTCCGCAAGTTCGTCATTGGCTCGAAGACGATCCCATGATCGTGACCTGGGCCTGGTCGGCGGTTGAGATCACCAGTGCGGTCGAGCGACGATTCCGGGAGGGTCGCCTGAACCAGGTTGACCGTCGGGATGTGCTGGCGCGCCTGTCTCTGCTGGCCGGGCAGTGGGATGAAATCACCGATACCCTGGCGATTCGGCGTCAGGCCAATCGCCTGCTCGCCCGCTATCCTTTGAGAGCCGCAGACGCGGGGCAGCTCGCCGCCGCCCTGGTGCTTTTTGAAGATCAGCCGGAGGGTATGGGGTTCGTATGCCTGGATCAACGGCTGGGTCACGCGGCAGAAATGGAAGGCTTCTGTCTGCTTACCCTCTGATCAAGCCGGGATTGCATCGAGCGATTCGGCCAGAACCCCGCCGCTCTGATGCGCCCACAGGCGCGCATACAAGCCCTCGGCGTCCAGCAGCTCGGCGTGCGTGCCCTGCTCGACGATGCGGCCTGAGTCGATGACCACCAACCGGTCCATGGCCGCGATGGTCGACAGGCGATGGGCGATGGCGATGACGGTCTTGCCCTCCATCAGGCGGTACAGGCTGTCCTGGATGGCGGCTTCGATTTCCGAGTCCAGCGCGCTGGTGGCCTCATCGAGCACCAGGATGGGTGCGTCCTTGAGCATCACCCGGGCAATGGCGATGCGCTGGCGCTGACCGCCGGACAGTTTCACGCCGCGCTCGCCGACGTGCGTGTCCAGGCCCTGGCGTCCGGAAGCGTCCTTGAGCCCCTCGATGAAATCCCAGGCCTCGGCGCGCCGGGCGGCCGCGATGATCTGCTCGTCTGTGGCCTCGGGTCGGCCGTAGCGGATGTTGTCGCGCACCGAGCGGTGCAGCAGCGAGGTGTCCTGGGTGACCACGCCGATGTTCGCGCGCAGGCTGTTCTGGCTGACGGCGCCGATGTCCTGGCCGTCGATCACGATGCGCCCGTCCTGGGGCTCGAAAAAACGCAGCAGCAGGTTGACGATGGTCGACTTTCCGGCCCCGGAGCGCCCGACCAGGCCGATTTTCTCGCCTGGACGAATGACCAGATCCAAGTCATCGATCACCACCTCGCCGGGCCCGTCGTGGCCGGGGTAGGCGAAGCCGACCGATTGGAAGCGGACCTCGCCGCGCGGCACGCTCAACGCGCCGGCCTCGGGAAGATCGCGGACCAGGTGCGGCCTGGACAAGGTGTTGATGCCGTCCTGGACGGTGCCGATCTGTTCGAACAGGCGTGCCATCTCCCACATGATCCAGTGCGACATGCCGTTGAGCCGAAGCGTCATGGCGGTGGCCGCGGCCAGCGCGCCGACACCGACCTGGCCCTGGGTCCACAGCCACAACGCCACCCCGCCGATACTCAGGATCAGGCTCATGCTCAAGAAGTGGATCACGGTCTCCATGGCTGAGACCAGGCGCATCTGCGCGTGCACCGTGCCGAGAAACTCACCCATGGCGCCGCGCGCGTAGGCCGCTTCGCGCCCGCCGTGCGAAAACAGCTTGACCGTGGCGATGTTGGTGTAGGCGTCGGTGATCCGCCCGGTCATCATCGCGCGTGCATCGGCCTGGGCCTCCGAGACCCGCGACAGCCTGGGCACAAACCACCACAGTACGATCGCATACAGGCCGAGCCACACCAGGAAAGGCACGACCATCAATGGATCGAAGCCACCGACGATCAACAGCAAGGTGACGAAGTAAATGGTCACGAACACCATGATGTCGGTGACGGTGAGCACCGTATCGCGCACGGCCAGGGCGGTCTGCATGACCTTGGCCTAGACCCGCCCGGCGAACTCGTCCTGGTAAAAACCCATCGACTGGCCCAGCATCAGGCGATGGAAATTCCAGCGCAATCGCATCGGGAAGTTGCCGGCCAGGGTCTGGTGCTTGAGCATTGTCTGCAAGCCGACCAGCACGGTGCTGCCCAGCACGATGGTGCCGAGCAGCAGCAGGGTGGCGCCGTGCTCGGTCCAAAGCGTTCCCGGCTCGACGGCGGACAGCCAGTCGACCACCCGACCCAGCATCCAGAACAGCACGGCCTCGAAGATCGCCACCGCGGCGGTCAGCAGGGTCATGCCGAGCAGGTAAGGCCTCAGGCCTTCGGTCCCGGCCCAGAGAAAGGCCAGCAGGCCCCGCGGTGGTTGGGAAGGTTCGCCGTCGGGGTAGGGGTTGACCCGGTTTTCGAAGTAGCGAAACATCGCGGTAGTTCCGGTGCTGTCAGTCCGCGAAGCCTCGCACATCCGGTGACAGTGCAGTGGCAGCGATGGGTCTGTTTCGCCCGGCTGCCGGGAACCAGCGCTCAGGCCCGGTCCCTGTCGGGCCGCTTTTAGCCGCCGCTCTGACCGTCGATGACAGTGGAAACGCGTGAATCGACCCTGATCGCGCCCATGACCCTTGAGCTGGCGTCGACCCTAACGGTGGGCGGCTCACGGTCGTAGTCCTCGGGCAGGGCAATAATGACATCGCCGGCGACTTCGCTTCCTTCGAGGATGCTGATGCTACCGGCTTCCGGGTAGCGCGCACTGCCAAAGCCGAACCACCCGCGCTCCCCCGCGCCTTCGCTGATCTCGATGACCAGGTTGCCGCCGACCTGGCTGGCCTGACGAAGGATCAGGTCGCCGGTCAGGCTGGTCACGTTTCCGGTCACCTGAGCCTGCTGGAGCTGGATATCGCCATTGCGGCTGGCAACGCTGCCTTCGACAAGGGCCTCCGGGGCGAGCTCGATGGCGCCGTTGCGCGCTTCCAGGTCGCCGCTAACCGTTACGTTTGTGGCAACGTCAATTTTTCCGTTCCGGCTCTCGACCGCGCCCCCGACGGTGCTGTCACGTCCAATTTCGATACCGCCGTTGCGCGTCTCGATCCGCGCCACGGTGCTGCCGGTGCCGATCCTGATCGAGCCATTACGGCTTTGGATTCCGCCGAGCTGGCTGCCGGCTCCGATGCTGACGCTACCGTTGCGGGTTTCGATATCGCCTGCGGTGACCCGTTCACCGATGCGCACGCCACCGTTGCGGGCACTGATGTTGCCGTTGACGCGGGCATCGTCTCCGACCTCCACAGCCGCGTTGCGGGTCTCGATTGATCCCTCATGCTCCGCACCGGCTGTGATCCGCGTCGGCGGCTCAGCCAGGGCCGGCAGGCTCAGCAGCACGCCAAGCGCCAGCAGGAAAACGGTCAGTTGTCGAGCGGTGAATCGGGTCATGACAAGTTAGCTCCGCAGATGAATACGTTGAGCCTGAGCATAGTCTAAGGGTGCATTCCGCGCGACTGCCAGAAGTCAGGGTGAAGAAAGTCATGGCCGTCGAATCGCGCGGCAAGCCTGAGCCATTTGCCGGCCGCGATCTTGGTCAAGTAAGCTCGAGTCTTGAGTGAATCGATGAGGCTTGGCAATGCTGGTGATCCTGCACGGTTGGAGTGACTCGGCTGCTTCGTTCCGGCCGCTGGCCCGCCGCCTGATGGAGGCGGGGCTGGACGAGGAGATCACCGAGATTCATCTGGGCGACTGGCTCTCGCTGGACGACGAGGTGACCTACGATGATCTGTCCGAGGCGATGATGCGCGCCTGGCGTGAGCGTGCGCTGCCGACCGCGCCGCGCTCGGTGAACCTCATCGTTCATTCCACCGGAGGACTGGTGGTGCGCGACTGGCAGCTGCGATTCTTTCGACCCGAGACAACGCCGATTCATCGGCTGCTGATGCTGGCGCCGGCCAACTACGGCTCGCCGCTGGCCCACATGGGGCGCAGTGTGTTCGGCCGCGCGGTTAAGGGCTGGCAGGGCAGCCGCCTGTTCGAGACCGGCGCCCGCTTGCTCAAAGGTCTGGAGTTGGCCAGCAGCTACACGGCGGGGCTGGCCGAGCAGGACTGGTTCGGTGACCAGCGCTGGTACGGAAGCGGCCGGGTGCTGTGTACGGTGCTGATCGGCAATGCCGGCTACACCGGCATCCGCGCCCTGGCCAACAAGGCGGGTTCGGACGGAGCCGTGCGGGTGTCTTCGGCCAACCTGGCCGCCGCCCGGCTGGCGGTTGATTTCAACACCGCGCCCAATCGGCCAACCTACCGTTATGGCGAAGACAACCGCAACAGCGTGGCTTTCGGCATCATTGATGGTGAGGATCACACCTCGCTGTGTGCTGTCGGCGGTAATCCGCGCAGCGAGCGCACCCTGCCGGCCATGCTTAAGGCGCTTCGCCTGCAAGACGACGAACTCGAAGACTGGGTCGCCGAGCTCGCCGCGACCAACGCCGAGATAAGCGCGCGTCGCGATAAGGGCCGCAGTGCTCACTACTACGGCTACCAGGACACGGTGTTCTGCGTGCGCGACCAGTACGGCAACGCGGTGAATGACTACGTGATCGAGTTCTTTGTTAACGCTGACTTTGGCCGTCGCGGCAAGCGCATGACCCGAGATTTCATCGAAGACGTCATTTCCAACGTGCACGTGTATAAGGGCGACCCCTCGCGCCGCTCCTTCCTGGTCAACTGCCGGGCCCTGAACCGGCTGCTGGACCGCCCGGATGACCAGCTGTTTATCAGCATCACCGCCACCCCCGACATCCATCAGCGTCAGGTTGGTTTTCGGACCTACACGGATGCTGATATCGGCGATCTGGCCTTGAACCGAACTCAGGTGTTTACCCTGTTTCAGCCCAACCGGACGCTGTTCGTCGATCTGGTCCTCAAGCGCGAGCAGCGCAACGAGGTATTCGAACTGCAGGCGGTGTAGCCCGGCTCGGCCGCACAACCTGAGCTCGATCTAACTGGATGCCGGCCAATCGATCTGTCCGCTGCGGCCGCGCCTGTGCGCTGGGGCGCGTGAGCTACTGAAGCCAGCGCAGCACGATGTGACAGGCGGCCGGGTGGGTTAGCAGGTCCAGATGCCCAACCCCGCAGATGAGGTCGTATCCCACGCGATCGAGGTCGAACGACGGCGCGCGGTTTTCGGGCAAATCCAGCGCGCTGTCGACGGTGACCAGTCCATCTCCCAGCAGGCGCGCGGACCAGCTTTCGGCCTCATCGCCGAGCACCGCCGCGAGCGCATGGCTTTGCAAATGCGGTGGCAGTCGCGAGCCGCGTCGTTCGCCATGCGCGTCGGCGAACCGGTCGCGATGCTGCCAGTCCTCATCAAGCAGGGTGCCATGCCGCAGATCGGTGATCCCGGCTGAGCGAACGCGGCCCAAGCGGGTGAAGGGCGCGCTGAACGGGGTCAGGGCCAGGGTCCGGTCGACCAGATTGCCGATCCTCTCCAGCCGAGCGCCCTGGTGCGGACTGGCCATTGTCACGAGATGACGCGTGCGGTCCACCCATGCATGGCCGGCAATCTGTCCGTAGTGGCAGGCGCTGCGGGCGACCAGCCCACCCATGCTGTGGCCGATCAGCACCAGTTCCTCGACCGGACTGGGCCAGTTCTGGACTAGCGCTTCCAGTTGGACGGCCAGGTCCTTGCCGTTGGCCGAGATATGGCGACCGCTGTTGTATTTCAGGTGCAGGGGCAGGTAACCGGCATTTTCGGCCAGTGCCCGAGGCAAATCCATCCGCTCACCCGCATCGGTGGCGGGCGTCCAGTGATGGTCGCTCATGCACAGGCCGTGCACAAAGATCGCGACCCTGGGGCTGCGGAGTCCCAGCTGCGCGTCCAGCCGTTCAGGGTCCAGAGTCAGGGCTTGTCTATCGTGACGAAGCGACATTTTCAGCGCCAGCGGATTGCCCGTGGCCTCCAGGTGATCGCCGAGCACCCCGTTGAGAGCAGCCAGGGCCCGATCCCTCTGCGGCGTAGAGGGCGCTTGCGGCAGCCGCGGCACGATTTGGCGAAAAGCCAGATCAGTGGTCTGGCCAACCAGTCCTGTAATCCCGTGAATCGAACGGTAGACCAGTCCGGTAATGCCCCGCGTACGGCCGTCCTTGGACGGCAGGCTGGGTCCGGAAACCCGGCCGATCGCATAGTGCACTTCCTCGACCAGGGATGTGGTTCCGAGCACGCCGTCGACGGCCAGCCGGCTGAGGCCCTGCAGGTCGGCGGGATGAAAATGGCTCATTCGGGTGGGCTCTCCAGCAAGTATCGCAGTTCTTCGGGGATTTCCAACTGCGGATATTCGGTTCGCAGCGCTTTCAGGCGGATGACCGCCGTGTCGATCTCGCCGGCGGCCAGCAGCTTTCGAATCTGGTTCAGGCGCTGGATCGGGGGTTCTGATTCCGGCTCGGCATCGGCCAGGCCGGAGATAAAGGCGCTTTCAGCAGCGATCGACGGGGCTGGTGCCGATCTGGACTGAATCTCTGCGGCAGACCGCGCCGATATGGGCGCCGACTGGGGCGCCGATTGCAGCGCCGGCTCCATATCCACCCCGCCAGCCGGGGCCGCTGGGTTCGTCTGCTGTTCAAGCGGGGACGGCGCCTGTTGCACGATGATGCCCACGGTCAGAACCAGCACGCCGGCTGTGGCCAGACCGGCAATCCAGGGCCGTGGGCGTTGCGGCCGTCTGGTTTCCAGCCCTTGTTCGGCGCGCGCCAGGACGATGCGATCGAGCCCGCTGTCCGGTTCGACTTCGGCTTGGGCATCATACAGCGCTTGAAGTTCGCCGGCCGAGGCCTCTTTGTCTGATTTTGAGTCGCGGGTCATGGGCCGGTAGCCTCCGGGCCGGGCGAGAGCAGCATGCGCAGACGTTTGACCGCATAGCGCAGTCGGCTCTTGACCGTCTCGCGACCGACGCCGCTGTGCTCGGCGATATCGGCCAGCGACAGCCCAGCCTCCTGCTGCAGGAGAAAAGCTTCGCGCTGTTCAACCGACAACTCCATCAGGGCCCGGCGCAGTTGATGCGCCTGCTGCTCGCGCTCGCCGGCGTGGTCGGGCTGGTCGTGCGCCGGGGCAGGAAACAGCTGGTCGTCAAACTCGCCATCCACATTCTGGCGCCCCTGCGCGCGCCAATGGTCGATGAGGCGGTTGTGGGCGATTCGGAAGGCGTAACGCTTGAAGCCACGATCTTTTTGGAACCGCGCCCGGGCATCAATGATGCGCGACCAGACATCCTGATACAGGTCATCGGCGGTTGATCGGTCGCCGACGGCATGAAACAGGTATCGGTACAGCGGTTGGCGATAGCGTTCATAGAGCACCTCGAAAGCCTGCACGTCGCCCCGGGCGTAGGCCAGCATGAGATCATCGTCGGAGCGCGGCACCTTCATCGGACAAGACTAACCAATCCCGGCCCCGCGCGTCGGCGGAGCCGGGCCTGTTGTTCAATGGTGTGCCAGAGAAAGGCTTTCAGCCAGCCGGACCAGCTGCAGAAACTCCCCGCGATAGCCGTACGGATCCGTGCCGCGGGCCTGACTGGCCAGCGCATGGATATCGCCGAGGCTGAACTGTTCCAGGTGCTGGCCACCACGCAGATGCTGGCCGAAGGCTGCAACGGCCGCGGCGAACGCCAGGTTGACGCCGGCGGCATCCGGCTGATCGGTGAACGGCACGGGTGTTTCGAGCCGCTGGCTGATTGACTCGCCGGGCTTCTTGTAGCGGAGGCGCACGAATGCCAGCTCATCGGCATCGGCCGCTTCGCCAGGCCGGGATTCGACCCCATAACGAAGCGCGTCGATGCGCTCCCCGCCGCTACCGACCAGGGCAACTTCGTACAGCGCGGTCACCGTATGCCCGGCGCCGATATCGCCGGCGTCAACAGCGTCGTTGTTGAAGTCCTCGCGCTTGAGCTGACGGTTCTCGTAGCCGATCAGACGGTACTCGGCGACGACGGCCGGGTTGAACTCCACCTGAATCTTGACATCACTGGCGATCGTCATCAGGGTGGAGTGGCGCTCGTCGACCAGCACCTTGCGGGCCTCGCTCAGGGTGTCGATGTAGGCGCTGTTGCCGTCACCGGCTGCGGCCAGCTGGTCCATCAGGTAGTCGTTGTAATTGCCGCCGCCCACGCCCAGCGTGGTCAGGCTGATGCCGGACTTGCGCTGTTGGCGAACCAGATCGAGCAAGGCCTCCTGGTCGACCATGCCGACGTTGAAATCGCCATCGGTGGCCAGAATCACGCGATTGATGCCGCCGTCGATGAAGCCCTGGCGGGCTTGGGCGTAGGCGGCCCGGATACCGTCGCCACCATTGGTCGAGCCGCCGGCTTGCAGCCTTTCCAGCGCAGCCAGGATGGTTGCGGTCTGGTTGCCGGCGGTGGATTCCAGCACCACGCCGGTCTGGGCCGCGTAGACCACGATGGCGATGCGGTCCTCGGGCCCGAGCTGGCGGGCGAGCAGCTTCAGGCCATTGACCACCAGCGGCAGGCGATCCGGTCCGTTCATGGAGCCGGATACGTCGACCAGAAACACCAGGTTGGCCGGCGGCACGTCCTCGGCTGCCGGCGCATAGCCGCGAATGCCGATCTGCACCAGGCGGGTGTCGGCGTTCCAGGGGGTGGTGGCCTGCTCGATGCTGACGCTGAAGGGTGCGCCCTCCGGGCCCGGCACTGGATAGTCATAGCCGAAATAGTTGATCAACTCCTCCACGCGCACCGCGTCGCTGGGCGGCAGGCGACCGTACTGGAGCATGCGGCGAAGGTTGGCGTAGCTGCTGGTATCGACATCGATGCTGAAAGTGGAGACCGGATCTTCGCTGGCCCGGCGGATGGGGTTTTCGTCGAAGTGCTGGTAGCGTTCGCGGTTCTGGGCATGCGGCCAGTTGGCCGGGTGACCGGGTTGCGAAAGGACGTAGCCGGCTTGCCCGGCATCGCTGAGCACCCTGTGCGTGCTGACCGTGGCCGGTTCCGAGGCCGCGGCCAGCTCAGGCCGGGGTGGTTGGTGCAGGACGACGGGCTCGGCCTGCCGGTTGGCGTCTTCGGCCCGTTCGGAGCTGCTTTGCGGGCTGGTACAGCCAATCAGGGTCAGGGTGGTGGCCAGGGTTGTGATCAGGACGGTTTTACCGATGTTCATGGGTCGGGCTCCTTGGTTTGTTGTTGAGTCGTTCATCACAAACAACGCCTGACCGAACGGAAAGGGGTTAAGCCCCGGCCCGGTATCTTGTCCGACCTCTGGCGCCCTTATACTGACTACTCGCTTTCAAGATCCAAGGAACTGGTCAAATGTCAACAGCGCGCAAATTGCTTCTGATGATCGCGGTCGCCGCGCTGACGGCCTGTGGCGCCGGCGAAGGTCCGGACGCTGAACCGGCCCCGCAAGCCGAGACCGGGCCGGCAACGCCGAGCCTGGTGGTGCGCGGCGAGATGTACTACCTCGAGCGCATCGCACTGCCGCCTGGAAGCGTTGCAGTGGTCGAGTTACGCGGTGGTGCTGGTCCGGGTGCTCCACTTTTGGCGTCTTCGAGCGAGGGGCTCGGCACCCGCCAGGTGCCGATTGCCTTTGAGCTGAAGGTCGATACCGAGAGCCTGGCCACGGCTGATGCCGTGGTGTTGCGGGCCGGCATCGTTTCGAGCCCGGGACCGCTGCGCGTGACCGAGGCGCTCACGATCCAGCAGCGCGACGGAGAACTCGACCTGGGGCAGCTTCGGATCCGACCGGCAGATCAGGAGGCCTTTGGCGTCCATTATCAGTGCGGCGAGCGCAGCGTGGTGTTCGGCGCTTTGGGTGAGCAGAACTGGCTGCTCGTGGGTGGCGAAGTGTTCGCCCTTGAGGCTCAGGTCGCCGCTTCCGGCGCGCGCTACGTGGCCGCTGATGACGGCGAGACCGAGTTCTGGAGCAAGGGCAACGAGGCGACGGTGAGCGTTCGCGGCGAAAGGCTTCCAACCTGCACCCGTCTGGTCGCGCCGGAGCTGCCGCTCATGGCCCGCGGGCAGGAGCCGGGCTGGAGCCTGCGCATAGACACCGAAGCCATCGATCTGCGCGCCTACTACGGTGAGCAGCATTTGAGCTTTCCGCCGGCGGCCCCGCAGATCAGCGCAGCAGGATTTCGCTACGAGACCGAAAACGACGCGCACCGATTGACCGTGCTCATCGATCGCCAGGCTTGCTCCGACACCATGGCTGACCTGGTTTACCCCTACCGCGTTCGCTACACCCTGGACGGGTCGGCCGAGCTGGGCTGCGGCGGCGATCCTCTGGAAGTGCTGATGGGCGGCGAGTGGAGAATCGAGCGGATCGGAGAACAGCCTGTGGTTGACGGTACCGAGCCGACGATCGAATTCCGATCCGAAGACGGTGAAGAACGTTTCGCCGGTCGAGCTTCCTGCAACCGCTACATGGGCGGATTCGACCTGACCGGCGAAGGGCTGAAACTGACCCCGGCGGCCAGCACGCTGATGGCCTGCCCCGATGAGGCGCAGGCTCTGCAGGAACGCCGCTTGTTGGCCCTGCTGGGCGAGGTATACGGCTTTGGGATTGATGCCGAAGGCCGTCTGCTGCTGCGAACTGGCGGCGGTGATATTGTCGCCGCGCGCTAGGCCGCCCGCTCTCTGACGATCTATTCGTCGAGCAGGTCGAGGTCGGCCTGCGTGGTGGAGTTGGGAGGATCAAACAGGCGAACCTTTTTGCCGCCATGGAAGACCAGTTTGAACTCGCGCCGGCTGACCGGCACGTAGCGGTCGTTGCCGCCGATCTCGACCTGGGCGCCTTCGGTGGCGGCATAGCCATGTTCGTCGACGCGCACCACCATGGTGGCCTTGGTGCCGGTGTGGCAGATAGTCTTGAGTTCCTTGAGTTCGTCGGCCCAGGCGAGCAGGTAGCGGCTGCCCTCGAACAGCTCGCCGCGGAAGTCTGTTCTGAGGCCGAAGGCGAGTACCGGGATCTTGAGTTCGTCGACGATCTCGCTCAAGCCGTAGACCTGGTCGCGGGAGAAGAACTGTGACTCGTCGGTCAGGACGCAGTGGATGTTGCCGTCGGAGAGTTCGTGCTTGACCAGGATGAACGGATCATCTTCCGGCCTGACCGCCAGGGCCGGCGCCTCGATGCCGACACGGGAGCGGATCACACCGCGTCCGGCGCGATTGTCGATGGCCGGGCTGAGCAGTAGCGGGCGCATGCCGCGCTCGGTGTAGTTGTAGGCCGACTGCAACAGAACCGTGGTCTTGCCGGCGTTCATGGTTGAGTAGTAAAAGTACAGCTTGGCCATGGGTCAGGCCGGGCAGTCAGTTGCGCGGGGTGTCAGTGCGCACATCCAGCCAAAGTACGCTGCGGTCCGGATGACCGGCGATCCAGCTGCGCAGGGTTTCGGCAACCTGATCGCATTCCGGGCAGTCCGGTCGGCGGTAGAGCGCAAGGGTCACATCGGCCGGGGGCAGATCTTCGATAGCGATGCTGTTGCCGTCCGGCGTCCGAGTGCGCTCGAGCAGCCGGTCGAGGCGGATCATCGAACGTTCGCCTCGCCGAGCCTCGATCATCATCTCCAGTTCGCGCTCGAAACCGGGCCGGAAGCCCCCGAGGTGAAAGGCGGCCGAAAGCTCGGCATGGTAGACGTACAGCTGAGGCACGCGGACCACGATGCCGTCGGTTTTGGCCACGGCGCGCAGGTTGCCGACCACGCGCTGTTGCTGGGCCATGACTTCGTAGCGCTGGAAGAGCTCGATCTGCTCGATCTGGGCCCCGGCGCCAAGCGGCAGCAGGCCGACTGCCAACGTCAGCAATAGAATTCTGTTCATGGGTCGGGAGTATATCGCCTGTGCTGTCGGTGACCGGTGCGCGATCGGCTACAATCTCGCGCCCCGTCCTCGCCCCGCGTAATTTGATGATTCGCCTCAATCCTCAGCAAAAGGCAGCGGTCAGTCACCTGGGCTCGCCGTTGCTGGTTCTGGCCGGCGCGGGGTCGGGCAAAACGCGAGTGATCACCGAAAAGATCGCCTGGCTGATTGACCGCGGTCACTATCCGCCCGATCGGATCGCAGCCATCACCTTCACCAATAAGGCCGCGCGCGAGATGAAGAAGCGCGTCGCTCAGCGCCTGAAGCGTGGTCGAGCCGAAGGTCTGACCATTTGCACCTTCCATTCCCTGGGCTGGCGCATTCTTCGTGAAGAACCTGAGGCTGGCGGGCGCCGCAAGGGATTGAGCATTCTTGATCAGCACACGGCCGCAGATCTGGTGCGGGAACTGTTGCCTCCCGGAGCCAAGAACGACATGGTCTATGCGGTTCAGGCTGGTATCGGACGGTACAAGGATGCCGGCATTGAGCCGGAGGCCGCGCTATCGCGCGCCGAAGACGATAACGATGTCCGTGCCGCGCGCCTGTATCGGGAATACTGCGATCGCCTGACCGCGCTCAATGCGGTCGATTTCGATGACCTGATCGCCCTGCCGGCCAAGCTGTTGGCTGATCCGGTCGTCCGTACCCGCTGGCGACGTCGTCTGGCCTACCTGCTGGTCGATGAGTACCAGGATACCAGCGCGGCCCAGTACCGGCTGCTGCAGCAGCTGGTGGGTGAAGTCGGCGCATTTACCGCCGTGGGTGATGACGACCAGTCGATCTATGGCTGGCGCGGGGCCCGCCCGGAGAACCTGAGCTTGCTGGCTGCGGATTTCCCCAACCTGGCCGTGGTCAAGCTGGAGCAGAACTACCGCTCTACCGGCAAGATTCTCCTCGCCGCCAACGCGGTGATCGCCGGCAATCCGCACGAGCTGGAAAAAAAGCTCTGGAGCGAGCTGGGGCCGGGCGATAACCTTACGGTGATGACCTACGCCGACGAATCTGATGAGGCTGAAGGCATTGCCCGCGACATTCTCGGTGCTCATCATGGCAGCCGGGTGGCCTGGGGCGATTGTGCGGTGCTTTACCGTTCCAATCACCAGGCCCGGGCGCTGGAGCAGCAGCTGCGCGAACATGGCATTCCCTACCTGGTCTCTGGCGGTCCGAGCTGGTTTGATGCGCGTGAAATCCGCGACGGATTGTCTTATCTGCGCCTGTTGGTCAATCCGCAAGACAACCCGGCCTTTCTGCGGGTGGCCAACGCGCCGCGCCGCGGGCTGGGGTCGGCCGCAATGGCCCGCCTCGGCAACTACGCCGATGCCACCGGCAAGAGTCTGTTCGATGCAGCCCTCGATCCGCTGTTTCAGGCCGAGCTCGGCGCGACGACGGCGCGCGCCTTCCGCGCCTTTGCCAACCTGTTGATCGAATTCAACGATCGAATCGAGCGCTCTGCGCTGACCGACATCGGCCCGATGTTTGCCGAGCTGATCGCCCACATCGATTACCTGGAATGGTTGACAGGACAGGATGAAGAACCGAAAAAGGCCGACCGCCGAAGGCGCAATCTGGACGACCTGACTGGCTGGATCACCCGCCTGGGCGGTGACGTGGATTCAGCCCAGGAGCTCCTGGCCCGGGTGTCGCTGGTGGCTGGCCCGGAAGACGATCGCAACGACGGGGCCGACCTGGTTCGGCTGATGACCCTGCACGCGGCCAAGGGGCTGGAGTTTCCGAGGGTATGGCTGGCCGGCTGCGAGGAAGGGCTTTTGCCGCACCAGAAAAGCATCGACGAAGGACAGATCGAAGAGGAGCGGAGGCTGATGTATGTCGGCATCACTCGGGCCGGGCGTCGCCTGGTCATCAGTCACTGCAGGGCTCGCCGGCGTCAGCGTGAGAGCCGCGAATGCCAGCCCAGCCGTTTTCTCGACGAGTTGCCCAGCGAGGTGGTGGACTGGCCGGGCCGGGACGGTGAGAACAAGCCGAGCGCAGATGATGCCCGGGCCAACATCGCCGCCCTCAAAGCCCTGCTGGATGGCTGAAGCGGTATGCGCCTGCCGAGCCCGGGCGCGGCCGCCAGTCAGGGTAATATGCCGGGCATGAAGTGCTCTGCTCGAAACTGCTTGCTGGCTGTGTGCGCGCTCATGATGCTCAGCGCTTGCCGGGCTGAGGAGCCCTGGGTGGAGGTCAAGGGCCAGCGGTTCCAGGTGGAAATTGCCGCCGATGACCAGACACGGGCCATGGGCCTGATGTTTCGCGACGAGCTGGCCGAGAATAAGGGGATGTTTTTCTTGTTTCGGCGCGAGGCCCCGCGGTCGTTTTGGATGATGAACACCCGCATTCCGCTGGACATCATTTATCTTGATCGCGACCTTCGCGTGGTCAGCATTGTCGCCAATGCCCGGCCGTGTCGAGGGGCGCCGTGTCCGAGCTACCCCAGTCGTGGTCCGGCGCAGTTTGTCCTCGAAATCAATGCCGGTCGCGCTGCGGCGCTCGGGTTGGAGCCGGGGGATCAGCTGACGGTGAGTGGCATTGATCTCGGTTCGGCGCGCTAGAGCGGGTTTTTAGCTAACAGTTCTTGATTCACATCGAAACCTGCGGTATAAAGGCGGGCTAGTTGTGTAATTTTCCAGGATTGAACCGTCATGTCCCGAGTGTGTCAGGTGACCGGCAAGCGCCCGCTGGTCGGTAACAACGTCTCCCACGCCAACAACAGGACCAAGAAGCGCTCGCTGCCGAATCTGCACAGCCATCGATTCTGGGTCGAAAACGAGAACCGCTGGGTGAAGCTGCGCGTGTCCACCAAGGGACTTCGCGTCATTGACAAGAATGGAATTGATCGAGTGCTCGCTGAAA
This sequence comes from Wenzhouxiangella sp., assembly GCA_036353315.1. Classification (GTDB taxonomy): domain Bacteria; phylum Pseudomonadota; class Gammaproteobacteria; order Xanthomonadales; family Wenzhouxiangellaceae; genus Wenzhouxiangella. The sequence continues at coordinate 16,792 of JAZBOC010000071.1, forward strand.
TGCGCGCACGCGGCGAAAAGGTCTAAAGGAGAGTCAGCATGGCAGGTAGCGCGCGCGACAAGATTCGATTGGTGTCATCGGCCGGCACGGGTCACTTTTACACCACCAACAAAAACAAGAAGAACACCCCGCAAAAGCTGGAGTTCAAAAAATACGATCCGGTGGTGCGCAAGCATGTGATCTACAAGGAAGCCAAGATCAAGTAGGCGTCGGCCTGGTCAATCAAGCTTCAGGTCAAGCGCCGGGTCAGCAGCCCGGCGTTTTTCGTGGAGGACCTTACTGAAGGCGACGAGCAATATGTTCTGCTAGACTGGCGATAACCAAAACTTTTCGTCGAATTTACGTTCCAAGCTTTAGCCATCGATAACGCGACCCGAATCTCATGCGCTCCCTGATCTTCAGTCTGCTGCTCGGAACGACCCTGATCCTGGGTTCGCAGGCGCGTGCCCAAGTCGGCGACATTGAGCCGTGGGCTTCGCAAGACAGCGCGCTGCCCAGTCTCGGCCTGCTTGGTGAACGCGACGCCACCGGGCTGCCCGGCTTGCGGCCGCGCCTGACGATGTCCCTGCCCATGCAGCGCGACGGGCTGTCGAGTGTCGAGCGCGATCGGATGTTTTCGTGGTCGCTGGAGGCTTGGCAACTCAACACCGCCAGCCTGGCGCACATTCAGTGCAACCGCCTGACCTCGACCATTGATTCGTTTCTGGCCGAGGACTGCCGCTTCGTCGAAGATCCCGTTCCGCAAGGTTCGGTCAACCTGATGCGGGTCAGCGGACAGTGGACCGCGGCGCCTGGACTGGACCTCAGTGTTGGCGCCTTCTCGGCCCGCTCGGATGGAGATATCCTTCCGGCCGCAGAGTCCTTCCTGTTTCCGGGCGCCGATCCCTTGGCCGGGGTGCGCTCGGGCGAAGGCGTTGACGCAGGCGTCAGCTTCGGAATCGCGAACGAACGGGTTGGAGATTTTCTGATCGGTCTGCAGGTCGCCCGTTATCGCCAGCGCATGAGCCTGCTCGACTTCGGTTTCGGCAGCCAGGACATGCGGGCGCTGTCGGGCGGTGACTTCGAGCGCTACGCCAACAGCGCCCAGCTGGCGGTCGGCTGGCGGCGCGGCAGATTCAGTGGTGACCTGCTGGGACAGACTCGCGACGTGCCGGTCTGGCTGGCCCCGGGCCAGTACGGGCAGGCGGCGTTGAGTTCCTTTGACCTGGAGTTTTCGTGGCGCGCCGTGCGCAATGCATCCATTACGATCGGCGTGAGTAACGTGCTTGACGCTGCTCCCCGCAATCTCGACGAGCCCGTTCTGGACCCGGGACTGGAAGATCCTATGGAGCAGATCTACGGCCGCATTCCCTACGTCCGCTACAAGCATGACCTGTAAGCCCATCTGACCATGACCTCAAAATTTGTTTTTCTGGTTTCAGCTCTTGCGCTGCTGCTGGTCCTGACGCTTGAGGCGCGGGCCAACGAATTCTCGACCCTGGAAGAACGCATGACCGGTCGAGAATTTCGTGACGCCGGACTGCATAAGCTCACCGAAGAAGAGCTAGAAAGTCTCAATCGCTGGATTCAGCTGCGCTCTTTGGCCGCGGGTGAGGTGCCCGCCTGGGCGACCCGTGCGGCGGCGTCATCACCGGCCACGAGCCCTTCGGGTCTGGCTGCCGCTGGAGACAATCGTGGCCTTCCCGGCAGCACCGACCGTACCGAAATCAGCAGTCGGCTGATGGGCACTTTCAGTGGCTGGAGCGGCGACGATGTCTTTGAGCTGGAAAATGGGATGATCTGGCAACAGGCCGACGGAGGGCGGTTTTCCGTACCGCCCATGGAAAACCCGGAAGTCAGAATCATGCCGGGCATGTTCGGATCCTGGCAGCTCCAGCTGGAAGGCTACAACACCCGGATCCGCGTTCGCCGGATTCAGTAGCGGCCCACTAGCGCCTCAGCCCGGGCCGGGAGGGGGGCGATTGCGTGGCAGCCTGAGCCAGAATAACCAGCCCCGACCCACTGAATAGAGCACGACACCGATCGGCAGTGCGATCAACGAGCCAAGCGGTGGGGGGAAGGACCATCCCTGAGGTGGCGCTCCCCACCACCAGAGTGCGCCGAAAACGAGCAGGGCCAGCGCAACGTAGCTCGCAGTGGCGGCGCGATCAACTTGTCGCCGCCATCGGTTTCGAACCAATTGCTCCCGCGCCTCGCCCGACATTTTGCCCACCGGGGTGTTGCAGTGTGGGCAGGATTTCGCCAGTGAGGACATGCGCTGGCCACAGCTTGGACAATGAACGATTGCCATTCCAATAGCCTAGCGCAGGATCGCGCCGATGGGGTGAGCGTGAGGGGGAATTATCCCCTCTGCGCCGAGCGCTCGAGGTCAGGAAAGAATGCTACCGTCACGGCCAGCCCGCCACTGCTCCGATTCTGAAAATGCAGTCCCCAGCCATAGAGATCGCAGAGGCGCTTGACGATCGAAAGGCCGAGGCCTGATCCCTTGGTTCCCGCGGTCTGGCGCCCGCGAAAGTGGCGATCAAAGACGTGGGGAAGCTCTTCTTCAGCGATCCCGGGCCCGGTGTCGAGTATCTGGACCTCGCCGAGTCCAACCTCTACTCGCACTTCTCCTTCAGTGGTATAGCGCACCGCGTTGCCGACCAGGTTGCCCAGGACCACAGCAATCACTGCCTCGGGCGCGATGACCCTGAGTTGCTTTTGCACGTCAAGCGTAATGCTGAGCTGGCGCTCGCCCACCAGGGGGCGATAGTTGACCACCACCTGTTCAGCGATTCTACCGACGTCCTGACCCGAAAGATCGCCGCTGCGGTCGCGCACTGCGCGAACCAGGTGCAGCAGGGCGGTTGTGATGTCGGTCGACTGACGGGCCGCCCGCGCGATGCGAAGCAGACGTTCTCGGTTGCGTTCGGATAGATCGGGCTGGGTCAGCATGAGTTCGGTGGCGCCGGAAATGACCGCCAGTGGTGTGCGCAGCTCATGCGACACGTCGGCGTTGAAAGCCTGGTCGCGCTCGACCAGTTCGTGCAGCCGAGCCGCATACGCATCGAGTGCGGCGGCCAGTTGACCGACTTCGTCGTCCGGGAAGTGCTGTTTCAGCGACGCCGGGGGCGCATGTTCATCCAGCGACTCAAGCCTTCGCGCCAGTTCAGTGACCGGGGCGAGTACCCGACCGGAAGACCAGATTCCCAGCGCCAGCGACAGCAGCGAGAAAAAGATCACCACCGCGATGAGCGCCCAGACCAGGCGCCGCAGCAGCTCTCGATTTTCCGAGACGTCATAGGTCAGGAACACCCAGAAATCATCGTCCTTGCGCACGGCGGCCTTGTAGTGGGCCTCGTCGGTGCGAACGTCGTGTACGCCGCTGGGCAGGGTGCGAAAGGGCTCCGGCACGATATCGGCGCGTTCGGGACGGGTGACGTAGCCCTGCAGGCGAGTGTAGAAGGGTTCGACCAGGGTTGGATCGCGGCGCAGATCGCTGATGTATTCATCGACCTCGTCAGCCAGCGTATTGGCGATCAGCGCATCTTCCAGCCAGTTCTGCAGAAACAGGGCAGCGCCGGCGAACAGCACGCTCAGCAGCGTGCCGAAGACCAGGAAAGAAACGATCAGTCGGCTTCTAAGCCGACGACGAAACTTCATCGGGCGGAGCAAGGCAGTACCCGATGCCGTGTCGGGTATTGATTAGCGGCACCTTGAATGGTTTGTCGATTGCCGCGCGCAGGGTATGGATGTGCACCCGCAGGCTGTCGCTGTCAGGGAGTTCCTCGCCCCAGACATGGTGCTCCAGATCGCGACGGGTGACGACCGCTGGCGAGGCGCTCATGAGTTTCTCCAGCAGCTTCAGCCCGATGGGGTTCAGATCGAGCTTCTTGCCCGCCCGCCGCACGGTGTAGGTTTCCAGATTGTATTCGAGGTCGGCGACCTTGAGCTCGCGGGGCTTGATCCGCTGGCCGCGGCGCTCAAGCACCTCCAGGCGAGCTTCGACTTCGCGCAGTTCGAACGGCTTGACCAGGTAGTCGTCAGCGCCGGAATCGAACCCGGCCAGCTTGTCGTCGAGCTGATCCCGGGCCGTCAACATCAGGACCGGGGTGCCTTTGCGCGCTTCCTCGCGCAGCTTCCGACAAACTTCCAGCCCGTCCATGCCCGGCAGGGCCAGATCGAGGACGAGGGCATCGAAGTCATTGACGATGGCCAGGTGCAGACCGGTCACGCCGTCGTAGGCATAGTCAACCTCATGACCGCGATCGCTTAGGAAATCACCGAGGTTGGCGGCAATGTCCCGATTGTCTTCAATAATCAGGATGCGCATGGCGGGTGGGAAGACTCCTGGCAGGTTTAAAAAACCCGGGCGGGGCAGTATGCCCGGGTTCATGGGGCCCTGTGCTTACCGTCGGATTCGCATTCAGTGGCACGACAGCCGACAGCATCTAAATACTACGGCGATGCAGGTTAATGGCTGGTTAACTGCTTCAAAAGACCGGGTTAGGTCATTTTGCGCCCTTCGTCGACGAGATTCAGATCCTTCAGGCGACCGCTCAAGGCCTCGCTGTCGGCGCCTTCGCTGAGCCTGACTGTCAGGCGCAGATCATTGGCCGAATCCGCATGGCGCAGGGCATCCTCGTAGCTGATCAGGCCCTGCTGGTACATGCTGAACAGGCTCTGGTCGAACGTCACCATGCCGTGATGGCGAGAGTCCTTCATGATCTTTTTGAGCTCTTCGATCTTTCCCTTGCGAATCTTTTCCTGCACCAGCGGTGAATTGATCAGGATTTCGACGGCGACGTGGCGGCGATCTCCGTCTATGGATGGAATCAGCTGCTGAGCCACGACGGCCTTCAGGTTGAACGAGAGATCCAGCAGAATCTGGTGGTGACGATCCTCGGGGAAGAAATGCAGAATCCGGTCCATCGCCTGGTTGGCGTTGTTGGCGTGCAGCGTGGTCAGGCACAGGTGCCCGGTTTCAGCAAAGGTGATGGCGTGCTGCATGGATTCCCGGGTGCGGATTTCGCCGATCATGATCACGTCGGGCGCCTGGCGCAGGGTATTGCGCAGCGCCATTTCGAAAGAAACCGTATCTATGCCCACCTCCCGCTGCGTGATCAGACACTTGCGGTGCCGGTGAACGTACTCGATCGGGTCCTCCACCGAAATGATGTGCCCGGTGGAGTTGCAGTTGCGATGCCCAACCATGGCTGCCAGGGTGGTGGACTTGCCGGTGCCCGTGGCGCCGCAAAGAAAGACGATGCCGCGTTTGGCCATGGCCAGTTCGGCCAGGGAATCCGGCAGATCCAGCTCCTCAAAAGTGGGGATCTTGGTCTCGATCCGGCGACAGACAATGCCGATACTGTTGCGCTGATAAAAGGCGCTCACTCGAAAACGAGCGGTCCCTTCCAGAGAAATCGCGAACTGGCACTCTCGCGTGGTGCGGAACTCCTCGCGCTGATCCTCTCGCATGATGCCGTGGACGATGCTGGCGACTTCCTCGTGGGTCAGGGCTTCACGTCCAACCGGCTTGATCTTGCCGTTGACCTTCAGGCACGGAGGCGCTCCGACCGTGACAAACAAGTCCGATCCCTTGAGATCGTGCAGTTGGCGCAGCCAGTCGCGAATGTCGTTCATGTGTTGCTCCCGCAGAGTCGGGTGTTACGAATCAAGGTGTTCAGGCCAGGGCCTGCTTGTTCTGGGCTTTACGCAGCGCCTCTGGCTTGGCGACCACGCCGCGCCGCACCAGGTCGATCAGGCACTGGTCCAAGGTTGTCATGCCCACGTTCTGGCCGGTCTGGATCGCCGAGTACATCTGGGCCACCTTGTCCTCGCGAATCAGGTTGCGAATCGCCGGTGTGGCCACCATGATTTCGTGGGCGCCGATGCGGCCGCCGCCAATCCGCTTGAGCAAGGTCTGCGAGATCACCGCTCGCAGCGATTCCGACAGCATCGACCGCACGATGGGTTTCTCGTCGCCGGGGAAGACGTCGATGATTCGGTCGATGGTCTTGGGCGCTGAGGACGTGTGCAGCGTTGCAAAAACCACGTGGCCGGTTTCGGCCGCGGTCAGCGCCAGGCGTACGGTCTCGATGTCGCGCAATTCGCCGACCAGGATGATGTCTGGATCCTCACGCAGGGCGGAGCGCAGCGCCTGGTTGAATCCGTGGGTATCGCGCTTGACCTCGCGCTGGTTGATCAGGCAACGCTGCGATGTGTGGACGAATTCGATCGGATCCTCGATCGTCAGAATGTGCCCCGGCACCGTTCGATTGAGGTGGTCGATCATCGCCGCCAGCGTGGTCGACTTGCCCGAGCCCGTCGGGCCGGTAACCAGCACCAAGCCTCTTGGCACTTCGATGATGTCGCGGAATACGGCCGGGGCATTGATGTCTTCCAGCGTCCAGATATCGTTCGGAATGACGCGGAATGCCGCACCCATACCGCGATGCTGATTGAAGGCGTTGACGCGGAAGCGGGCCAGGCCAGGCACGGAGTAGGAGAAGTCGACTTCCAGGTTGGCTTCATAGTCCCGCCGCTGGTTGTCGTTCATGGTCGAGTAGATCAGGTCTGCCATCGACTTGTTGTCGATCGGCGGCGTATTGATCCGGTGGATATCGCCGTCGACCCGAATCATCGGGGGCAGACCGGCTGAAATGTGCAGATCCGAGGCCTTGCTCTTGACAGTGAAGGCGAGCAGTTCGGTAATGTCCATGGCGTGCTGTCCCCGTGTTGAGATTTTCAGAATACCATGCGCTCAGCGCGCATTTCTCGACCGCCTGCGACCACACTGGCATACTAGCCCACCGGACGCAAAAAAGCACATGATATGACACGCTTGCACCAATTGACCGAGCGCATGGACGTGGCTGCGTCGGCGGCAAAGCGTCCCCTGTCGGATATTCGGCTATTGGCGGTCAGCAAGAAACAGCCGGTGGATCGGATCCGCGCGCTGGCCGCGGATGGCCAGACCAGCTTCGGCGAAAACTATGTCGACGAGGCCGTCGCCAAGATGGATGAGCTGGCTGATCTTGAGCTGGAATGGCACTTCATTGGCCCCGTGCAGTCGAACAAGACCCGTGCTCTGGCTGAGCGGTTCGACTGGATCCAAAGCGTCGACCGCGGCAAGATTGTGCGTCGACTCAACGAACAGCGCCCCTCAGATCGGGCTGCCCTGAACGTCCTCATCCAGGTCAACCTCGACGGCGAGCAGCAGAAGGCCGGCTGTGCGCCGGAGGAAATCGAGGACCTCGCCGAGGCAATCGCTGCGGCCGAACGCCTGAAACTGCGGGGTCTGATGGCGATTCCGGCACCACGCGACGAGCCGCAGGCGCAAAGCGAAGTGTTTCAGCGCCTTCGGGGCTACTTCGACGCTCTGGCGGCGGTCTATCCTTCGGTCGATACGCTGTCGGCGGGAATGTCGGCCGATCTGGAGGCGGCCATCGCTGCCGGCAGTACCATGATCCGCGTCGGGACTGATCTGTTCGGGCCGCGTCCCGAATAATCGGCGGACCGGCACTACAATGGCGGACATGAATTCCAATTCCATTGCCTTTGTCGGCGGCGGCAACATGGCCCGGGCCCTGATCGGTGGGCTGTGTCGGTCCGGTCACCCGCCGCAGGCCATTCGAGTGGCCGACCCGGGCAGCGAGGCGCGCAATCGAATCTCGGCCGAGTATGCGATTCAGACCAGCGCTGAGAACGCCAGCGCCGCGGCCGCTGCCGAGGTGATCGTTCTGGCGGTCAAGCCGCAGGTGATGAGTCAGGTGCTGGGCGAGCTCAAGCCGGTGCTCCAGACCAACACCCTGGTCATCAGCGTGGCTGCCGGGGTCACCCTTGCAGCGCTGCGGCGCGGTCTGGGTGAGCAAGTTCGTCTGATCCGGGCCATGCCGAACACGCCGGCCCTGTTCGGCGCGGGCATGACCGGCCTGGTCGCAGACGATGGGGTCGAGCAGCGTGATCGCGATCGTGCCGGCGAGATCCTGTCCAGTGCTGGCGAGATCGTCTGGCTCGAGGATGAATCGCTGATGGACGTTGTGACCGCTGTTTCCGGTTCCGGGCCGGCCTATTTCTTTGCCCTGACCGAGCAACTGGCGCTGGCTGCAGAGAGCGCCGGGTTGGCGCCGGCCGTGGCGGCGAAGCTGGCCCGCCAGACCGCATTCGGGGCCGGCACCATGCTGACCCGGGCCGATCAGAGCGCTGGGCAACTGCGCGAGCAGGTGACCTCGCCGGGCGGGACGACCGAAGCCGCCTTGGCTGTGCTGTCGACCGGTGGTTTTGACGATCTGATCGAGCAGGCCGTTCGCGCGGCGGTCCGGCGCGGTCGCGAACTGGGAGAAGACTGAGCATGGGTTCCCCGACCAGTGCATTTTCGTTTCTGATTGAAACCGTCATCCATCTTTACCTGGTGGTGGTCTTGTTGCGGATCCTGCTCGAGGCGGCCCGGGCTGATTTCTACAACCCCATCGTGCAGTTGCTGGTGCGTTTGACCGATCCCTTGCTGCGCCCGCTGGGCAAGCTGATTCCAAACGTGGGCCGTCTCAATCTGTCGGCCGTGGTGCTGCTTTACGTGCTCCAGCTGATCGGGCTGTTGATCCTGATGCTGCTTTCCGGGCGATCCCCCGATCCGCTGGTGCTGGCCCTGCTGACCGTAATGCGGTTGGTGCGGATGGTGTTGGTGCTTTACATGATCCTGATTCTGGTGGGGGTGGTTCTGTCGTGGGTCGGTCACGGGGTCCGACACCCGATTGTGCCGCTGGTCTATCAGCTCACCGAGCCGGTGCTGGCACCGATCCGACGGGTGCTGCCCAGCCTTGGCGGGCTTGATCTGTCGCCGCTGGTCGCGATCATCGGTATTCAGTTCCTCATCATACTGCTGGGCGTTTGATGTGTCGGCTGAACAAGCCTGGACCGATGATTCAAGCCGCGCTGGACCAATCGCTGTCAAGGTGAATTTCATGCATCGGACGTTCCGACTCTGCTCGTTGTTTGCCTTGCTGGCGGTCACTGCGGCGTTTCCGCCCACCGACGGAAACGCCCAGCAGGCCGAGGATCTGGGCGCCTATCAAGTCCACTACAGCGCCATCAATACCAGTCAGCTCAGTCCTGATGTCGCCCGCGCCTTTGGCATCCAGCGCTCGACGTCCCGGGCCTTGCTCAACCTGGCGGTGTTGCGCAAGCGTGAGGGTGAAATGGACCAGGCCGCGCGCGCGAGAATTCAGGTCGAGGCGGTCAACATTGCTGGCCAGCGGCGTCCCATCGAGATGCGCGAAGTGACCGAGCAGGACGCCATCTATTACATCGGAACGTTCCGGATTCACAACGAAGAGCGGATCACCTTCCAGGTCGAGGTGGCGCCTCTGAATCCGCCCGAGCCGGCGCGCACGTTCCGCTTTCAGCAGCAGTTCTTCGTCTACTGAGGCGTTGGTTGGGGGGGACGAGCGACCAGCTCAAAGCTACGCAGAGCCCAGCGTGCGTCCTCGTTGAAGCCCCCGTCGTTGAACCAGCTTGCCTGATACCAGAAGTGGTCGATATCGAACTGCCGGGCGCGCAGTTCTTCCGGAAGCGCTGGCAGAAAGGTTGGGGGCGGCACTTCAAACAACTCTGGTGGCTCGATCTCCTGAATCTGCTCGGGGTCAAGCGCTTCCAGCAGCGCCTGGTAGTGTTCGGCCCAGCGCTGGTCCGGTGCATCGATTCGCTCAGGATGGTGCAGTCGCAGGGCCAGCAGACGCCATTGGGAGCCATCCCAGGCAGCGCTGATCAGGATTTCCCAGCCGTCTGCGGCGTAGCGCACCAGCTCAGTACGTTCGCCGGCGTGCGAGGCCTGGCCGGTCTGCTCAAGCGCCGAGTCGATCAGCATGATGAACTCGTCGAAGTCCGGCTCCTGGGCGCCGAGGCTCGCGCTCAGCATGACGCCGGCGGCAATAAAGAGCCTCGCTCTCAACCTTCTTCGGCGGCCATGTGCTTGCGCCGGATGAATTCTTCGTGCGGTACGCCGAGCAGGTCGGCAAGGCGACGCAGCAGCTGTTCTTCGAAGCGATCAATGTGCCCGTCGGCGAGTGCGACCTTCCACAACCATCCGACCAGTGCATCGCGCTGGTCACGCGCCAGACCCGTTCGCAGGCTGCGCGTGAAGTCGTGCAGGGAAACCGCCTGCTCGCGCAGTGATCGGGCCTCGGCCATCAGCGCATCGAGCTCGGACCCGGCCAGGCCGAAAGCTCGCTCGATGGCCCGATGGACGGTGTCGAGCTCTTCGTCTTCGAAATGATCATCGGCGGCGGCCATCTCCAGCAAGACCACGGCGCCGGCGCGCGCCAGCGCATTTTCGTCGGCCGCCGGCTCGTGCCGGTTGACGATGGATTTCAATTGTTCGAACCAGGTGCTCACGTCGTCTCGGTCTTCTCCGGAAAATCCCGTACGATAACGCCATGACGCCGCAACGCAAAGCCCGCATCGAAGCCGTTGCCGCCCGGCGCCAACCTGACCTGACGGTCTTCATGGAGCGGGTTCACAAGCCGCACAACGTGGCTGCCGTGCTGCGGACCTGTGATGCCGTCGGCGTGATGCGGGCCCATGCCGTGCCGGGCACCGAGGGCTTGCCGCGTCTGAACCACACCTCGCAGGGCGCCCAGCGCTGGGTGGATTTGCAGCGCCACCCCGATACGCGCAGCGGGTTGACGTTTCTTCGAGATGCGGGTTTTCGGCTCTATGCTGCGCACTTTTCTTCCTCTGCGGTCGATTTTCGGGCGCCGGATTACACTCGGCCGTCGGCTATCGTACTGGGTACCGAAAAATTCGGTGTCAGCCATGAAGCGCTCGATCTGATCGATGCCCAAATCGTTATTCCCATGCTTGGCATGAGTCAATCGTTGAACGTCTCGGTGGCGACCGCCCTGATCCTCTACGAAGCCCAGCGACAGCGTTTCGACGCGGGGATGTACTCGCCCCGGTCCCTGAGCGAGTCGCCGTGGCGGGAATTGGCAGCTGGCTGGATCCAGCGCGACCTGGATCGTCGCAAACTACCGCTGCCCGCCAGCGATGAGGATCAGGGTCAGGGATAAAGCAGACTCTCGCGCCAGTCGCCGTCAATCAGTTCATAACGAATGCGCTCGTGCAGTCGGTACTGGCGGCCGTACCAGAACTCCACTCGCCGCGGCCGAACGCGGAAGCCCGACCAGTGAGAAGGCCGCGGCACGTCCCGGTCACGGTAGCGTGCCTCGAACTCGGCGATGCGCTGATCGAAGATGTCCCGGCTTTCCAGCGGCTGCGACTGAAGCGATGCCCAGGCGCCGATCTGGCTACCGCGCGGACGGCTGGCGAAGTAGGCATCGGCCTCTTCGGCGGTCACCGGTTCGGCGACCCCGTCGACCTTGACTTGTTCGGCGGTTTCGCGCCAGAAAAAGACCAGCGAGACGTTGGGGTTGCCGGCCAGTTGGTGCCCCTTGCGGGATTGAAGGTTGGTAAAGAAAACGAAGCCCTCGGTATCCACGCCTTTGAGCAGCATGGTCCGGGCGCTGGGCCGCCCCTGCTCGTCGACGGTGGCCAAAGTCATGGCAGTAGGCTCAGGAACCTCGGCAGCCTTGGCGCGCTCGAATCCTTCCTGGAAGCGGGCCAGCATGGCCTCGGTCATGGTGCAGCTTGGGTTGCTGGTCGCGGCTGTGTTCATTGCAGAAGTTCCCTGTATCCGGAAGCGTAGTCTGGGTATTGAAATGTAAAACCGCTGTCAATCAGGCGCTGGTTGGAGACCCGCTTGCCCTGGCCAGCATCCTCTTGATCCCTGGGAGGACTCGGTACACCCAGCCGGGCGGCCAGCCAGTCGAGTACTTCGCAGCGCGGTGCCGGCCGGCAGTCACTGGCGCAGTAGACGGGCTCGGGTGACTTCAGTTCAACCAGGTGCGCCAGAACTGCGGCGCAGTCCTCGGCGTGGATGCGGTTGGTCCACTGTGGTGGCTGGGGTCGGCAGCGGGCCCGACCCGATTTCAAGGATCTAATCAGATACTCTCGGCCAGGGCCGTAAATGCCGGAAAAGCGCACGGACAGTCCACCATGACCGGCGCTGAGCCCTTCGGCCTCGAGCAGGATTTGGCCGGTAAAGGCGGTCGGCTCGGTCACTGAGTGCTCATCAACCCATTCGCCAGCATCCTGGCCGTAAACGGCGGTACTGGAAACGAAGATCAAGCGATCGGCGCGGCAGACGGTCAGCAGGTGGTCCAGACCCTGTACGTACGCGGCCCGGTAGGCTTGCGGGGTGCGTTCGTCGGGCGTGGCCTGATAAACCAGCGCGTCCCAGTCCCCGGCGGCCGACTGGAGGCTGTCCAGGTCGAGCAGGTCAGCCTGGATAGGACGGATACCCGGGGGCAATCGCTCAGGGTGGCGCCGCAGGCCGTGAGCCACCCAGGTTCTGGCGTCCATGCGCCGCGCCAGGCGGACACCCAGGTCACCACAACCGGCGATCAGCAGACGCTTCATCCCTGGCTGAGCGCGGGTTCACTCGGGCTGCCGCCGCCGGGGCCCGAGCGTGGCGGCAGCATGCGCAGCCAGATCAGCCAGACCACTAGCGCATCCAGGATGATCAGCGCCTGCCAAAGGTAGAGGTGGAACCAGTTGAACCAGGTCATGTTCCACTGACCCATGTAGAACAGGCTGATGATACGGACCAGATTCAGCGACTGGATCGCAACAAACCCGATGCCGAATCCGATCAGCTTGTGCTTGAGCGAGGCGGGGAAGGCAAAGATCGCGGCGAACAGGATGATCAGCGCTTCCACGCCGTTGCAGCCTGGTTCAATGCTGACGGCGAAACCAGTTCCCAGGTCGCGAATCACCTTTCCGGAAGATGTCACGCCGTCGTCGAAAAGCTCGATCAGGAAGACGCTGATATCGGCCAGAATCGCCGTAAACGGCAGGATGACGTGTTGCTGGACCGGCTGCAGGACCTCGATGGTGAACAGGCTCAGCAGCAGCACGATGAACAGGATGGAAAAACGCAGCATGATCGAACCGTCCGGCAGCCGGATTCAGCGAAGATGCGCTATGGTAGCAAACCCCCTCAAGCTGGCTGGTGTGCGTGCTAGCATGACGACCTTTCAATCATCGCGCTCCGAAAGCCGGCTCGCCGGCGCCGCCATCATGCATCCGAGAGAACTGCCTGCCGCCGGCGTTGAGCGGACCCCTTCTGGAAACCCTAAGCCGTGGACAACGTCATCCTGATCGGGCCGATGGGTTCCGGCAAGACCACGGTCGGTAAGGCTCTGGCGCCGCGGCTGGGTCTGGAGTTCATCGATCTGGACCAGCAGATCGAGCAGCGCTGCGGTGTCGAGGTCAGCCTGATTTTCGAAATCGAGGGGGAGCAGGGTTTCCGCGCTCGTGAACAGGCCATGCTGGCCGAGCTGAGCACTCGGCAAGGCATGCTTCTGGCGACAGGTGGCGGCAGCGTGCTGGACCCGGCCAATCGCCAGATGTTGCGCTCGGCCGGGTTGGTGGTCTGGCTCCAGACCGGCGTCGACCAGCAGCTGCGGCGGCTCGCGCGCGATCAGCGCCGGCCGCTGCTGCGCGCGCCGGATCGCCGGGAACGGTTGGAGAAGCTGGCCGCCGAGCGCGATCCGCTGTACCGCGCCTGTGCCCATCGAGTGGTGCGCTCGTCCGACGTTAGTCCCGCCCGCATGGCGCTGCGCGCTGAGAAGGAAATCCGGCAGGCTTTACGCGAGGTTATTTCGACATGAAAGTCATCCAGGTCGCCCACGGCGGCGGAGAGTACCCCGTCTACATCGGACAGGGTCTGCTGGGCAACGCGACCGTCTGGTTGCGGCACTTGCGCGGACGGGTCCTGGTGGTGACCGATCCGACCGTGGCGGGGCATTACCTGGCGCGGCTCAAGCCGGCTCTGAGCGCGATCGAGCACAAGCAGCGCGTGATCCTGCCCGAGGGTGAGGAGCACAAGACGCTGGCGAACTGGCAGCGTCTGATCGATGAGCTGGTTGCTCTTCGGGCCCAGCGCGATGCCACCGTGGTGGCGCTGGGTGGCGGCGTGATTGGAGACATGGCCGGCTTCGCAGCGGCAGCCTACATGCGCGGCATTCGGGTGGTTCAGGCGCCGACGACGCTGCTGGCCCAGGTCGATGCCGCCGTGGGCGGGAAAACCGGGGTCAACCTGGCTGCCGGCAAGAACCTGGTTGGCGCATTTCATGCCCCGGCTGCGGTGATTGTTGACGTGGACACCTTGGCGACCCTGAATGCGCGTGACTACCGCGCCGGACTGGCCGAAGTGGTCAAGTACGGGGCCATCCGTGACGTCGGTTTCCTGTCTTGGCTGGAGCAGGAAGCCGAAGCACTCAATGCGCGTCTGCCCGATGCCTTGATGGAGGCCGTGTTCCGATCGGTCGCCAACAAGGCTGAGGTCGTGGCCGCCGATGAGCGCGAGGCCGGGCAGCGAGCTTTCCTCAACTTCGGCCATACTTTCGGGCACGCGCTGGAAACGGCCACCGACTACCAGCGCTTCCGCCACGGCGAGGCGGTGGCGATCGGCATGTGCCTGGCCGCGCGGCTCAGTGAATTGCTGGCCATGGCCCCGGTCGGAACAGCGGATCGTCTGATCGCGCTGCTTCGCCGGCTGGATCTGCCAACCGCACTGCCGGACGACCTGTCAGCCGACCGGCTGCTGGCGTTGATGCGCCTGGACAAGAAAAACGCCGCCGACCAGATCCGGTTGGTGCTGCTGGAAGACATGGGGCGGGCCGTCGTGCGGCCCTGTCCGAGCGACGACATTCGAGAGGTACTGAATTCATGACCGACCGCCACGACAGCCTGTTTATGCGCGCGCTGCGACGAGAACCGACCGAACGCACGCCGATCTGGCTGATGCGTCAGGCCGGACGCTACCTGCCTGAGTATCGAGCCACGCGCGCCAGAGCCGGCAGCTTTCTGGATTTAGCCGGCAACCCGGAACTGGCCTGCGAAGTCACGCTGCAGCCGATCGAGCGCTATGGTTTCGACGCCTCGATCCTGTTTTCCGATATCCTGATCCTGCCGCATGCCATGGGACTGGGGCTGGGCTTTGCTGCCGGCGAAGGGCCGTACTTCGATCGTCCGATCAAGGGTCCCGCCGACATCGCTGCGCTACCCATGCCCGACCCGAACGACGATACCGGCTACGTCATGGACGCGGTGCGTCTGATTCGCGCAGGTTTGCCGGAGCAGACCCCACTGATTGGTTTTGCCGGCAGTCCGTGGACGGTCGCGACCTACATGATCGAGGGTCGCAGCAGCAAGGATTTCGCTCGCGCAAAGCAGCTTTTGCTGGCCGAGCCGGAGGCCGCGCACCGCTTGATGAACCACCTCGCCGATGCCACTGCCGCCTACCTGTCGGCGCAGGTCGAGGCTGGCGCTGACGCGCTGATGGTGTTCGACTCCTGGGGCGGCGTACTCTCGCCGCGGCTGTATCGCGAATTTTCGCTGGCCTCGCAGCAGCGAATCGTCGATCAGGTGCGCAAACTGCACCCCTCGACCCCCATCATCCTGTTCGGCAAGGGTTGTGGTCAGCACCTCGAACTGCTGGCTGACACCGGCTGCGAGGGCTTGGGCGTGGACTGGACCATGGACTTGAGTGAGGCGCGAGCCCGGGTCGGGCATCGTGTGGCGCTACAGGGCAACCTGGATCCGGCGGTGATGCTGACCTCTGCCGAAATCGTGGCGGCTGAGGCCCGGCGAGTGCTCGACAGCTTTGGCGATGGCCCGGGCCACATCTTCAACCTCGGTCACGGCATTACGCCGGGGGTTGATCCGGAGAATGTGTCCGTGCTGGTGGAGACGGTGCGGGCGGGGCTGGGGACTAGGGACTAGGGACCGTAGGCGCGGTCAGGGCGAAACGAACGTAGCAAGGGCGGTAGTTCATGCTTGACAGTCAAGCATCGGCTGTCGCCTGATCCTCTGGTCCCTGGTCCCTCATTCGATATCGAGAAAGCTTCTTAGCTGTTCTGAGCGGGTTGGATGGCGCAGCTTGCGCAGCGCC
>JAZBOC010000072.1:0-3039 GCA_036353315.1 Wenzhouxiangella sp.
ACCGTTAGCCATGGTCAGCATGCTACGCAGCAGAAGGCTCGCCTATAACGTCGCGTATTCCATACGGTAACTTTTCGCTACCTATTTATTAGTTGGGCGGCAAGACAAGGCAAGCTTAGGCTTTAAGCATTGTGATGCGAGCCCCTTATCTGCCGTGAGTGTTGAAAGCGTTTGAGTAGAATCGTGTGTTTCAGGCTAAGCAATATAGGAGGTCGTGACCTTTGGATACAGAGAGCCCGCAACCCACAGGATTTGCTAGCGTTTGGATGCTTGCATTAGTACTCACCGCTCTTTTTACGGTACTTCTCGCCTTGGTTGTCCCGGTTGGCAAAGCAGTGGGCCACGCTTTTCTTTTATTTTTGCCCAACTTTTGGTTAGCGCGCCTTATAGTTGCGTTCTATCTGGGACGCATGACGCGCAGGTTTAATTTTTTGAACAGCACAGAAATCGAACCAACATTTGTCGTTTCGAGAGCTCGAGTTTTGGCTAGAGACACAGAAAGCTGGGCATACTGGAGCAATTGGATTCGCGAGGCATTTATGTGTCTTGTTGTTTGGCTTCTCATTGGCACAGCGGCATTGTCTCCGTTGCTGGAGGTCTTCGTCGGCCCATTGGAGGAAGTATTTGTTGGTAACTAGTCGGATGCCAGCATTGCCGCCCAACAAATCGCTACAGCTGCGCAAGATCATGACGCCTTACGCCACCAAGCTGGTGGCCACCCGGGACGATTTACGGGAGCTGTGCGTCAACACTCAGCATGTAATGAAGAACAAAAAGCCGCTGTTCTTCGGCGCGGTCCAGGTCAAGAAGGCCTACGTGAGTTTTCACCTCATGCCGCTGTACGTGAAACCGGAGTTGCTGGAGTCGGTATCTCCGGCGCTGAAGGCGCGCATGCAGGGCAAGTCGTGCTTTAACTTTTCGGCGGTCGATCCAGCGTTGTTTGAAGAGCTCGAAGCGCTGACCCGCGCCGGGTATGCCAGCTACCAGGAGCAAGGGTTTGTTACCTAGTCACAGTACACCCCGGTGCAGCCGGCAAGAATCCTATGCCCTGCGGCCCATGGCCTTATTATTGCTGTTGATGCTAGGCTGCGCCTGGGCGGCCGAGCCCTCACCGGAGACCAGCATGCAAAAAGTTCTTGGTATCGGCGGCCTGTTTTTCAGGTCAGAAAATCCGGCGGGACTCGCGCAGTGGTACGAGGCCAACCTGGGCATTTCCGTGGTCCCAACCACCTACGAACAGCCACCATGGCAGCAGGAAGAGGGGCCGACGGTGTTCGCTCCTTTCTCTGCCGACACGGACTATTTCGGCGACCCCGAACAGGCCTGGATGATCAATTTCCGAGTGGCGGATCTGCCGGCGATGGTGAAACAACTGAAGGCCTCGGGAATCACCATTGGCGACATCGAAAGCCATCCCAACGGTCATTTTGCCCGACTGAACGACCCGGAAGGCAACCCCATCCAACTGTGGGAACCCGTCGAACCGGATTGAGTCGCAGTCTTCGTCGGCGAGCGCCTTGATTGAATCTGCAAACAGCGTCAGGCTTTGTCGACGATAACGGCCTCGAGGCCTGCTGAAGTGGCGCGCGACTGCTTCAGTTCGACGCGTGGCGAGGCCCTCAGCAGTCGCGCGCCACTTCATCAGGCTGACCGCTTGAGTTAGATTCAGCTTCGTGACTTCATCAGAAGCCCTCAGCGGGTTACATCCACGGGATCGCCGAAACAGCTTCATTCCAAAAATGGCCGAACAAGAGCTTGTCCCGCCGCCCGGCCGGGTTAGGCGGGGATCAGTCGCTGAAGGCCTCGCCACGCGTCGAACTGAAGCGACTGATCCCCGTCGAACCCGGCATCGAAGCCACCCCCCGAATTCCGGCCTGATCGCTGGGTGCCTCAGCAGATTCGCGGCAGCGGGTCGTCCTCGAGTTCGTCGATCAGGCGCTGGCCGCCCAGGCTGGTGGTCAGGGTGACCGCGCCTTTTTTCTCGCCGATGGTGCCGATGACGGCGGCGTCGGGGGCGACGCCGGACAGGCGCAGTTCCTGCACGGCGTCCTCGGCCTCGTCGGCGGCGATGACGGCAACCACGCGGCCCTCGCAGGCCAGGTACAGCGGGTCGTAACCCAGCAGTTCGCACACCGCCTGGACCGGTTCGCTCAAGGGGATGGCGTTTTCTTCCATGCGGATCGACAGCCCGGCCTCGCGCGCCAGGTCCAGGGCCACGGTAGCCAGGCCGCCGCGGGTGGGGTCGCGCATGAAGCGCAGGCCCGGTCGCTTCATCAGCATCTCGGTGATCGGCAGCACGCTGGCCGAGTCGGATTTCAGGTCGCCTCTCAAGCCGTATTCCTCGCGCGCCAGCAGCACGGCGGTGCCGTGGTCGCCGACGCTGCCGGTAACAATCAGCTTGTCGCCGGGCTGCACGTATTGCTGACCCAGCTTGTGACTGGCCGGGACCACGCCCAAACCGGTGGTGGCCAGATACACCCCGCCGCATTCACCGCGAGCAAGCACCTTGGTATCCCCGGCCACGACTTTCACCCCGGCTTCCTTGGCGGCCGCGGCCAGCGCGTCGACGATGCGTTCGAGCAGCGCGGTCTCGGTGCCTTCCTCGATGAAGGCGTTCAGGGTCAGGTAGAGGGGGAAGGCGCCGCCGACGGCCAGGTCGTTGACCGTGCCGTGGATGGCCAGCGAGCCAATGTTGCCGCCGGGAAACTCCAGCGGATCGACGGTAAAGCCGTCGGTGGTCATCATCATGCGCACCCCTTGCGGCACATCGACCATGGCCGCGTCCACCGAGGTATCCAGGCCCTGCTCGCCTAAGCGGGCGGCAAACAGGCCGTCGATCAGTTCGCGCATGTAGCGCCCGCCGTTACCGTGGGCTAAGCGGATCTGGGGTTCGAGTTTCATCTTGTTCGGGCGTTTTCTAGCGGATGGCCAGTATAAGGATAAAACCGGTGTTGTTCGGCGCGGAAGCGGACGACGAGCGGCGTGAGCCCCGTGTAGGTCGGGGTTACATCCCCGACGGCCAAGCCTGACCATGCCCCG